>JBBSKC010000001.1:0-79870 GCA_038256675.1 Solirubrobacterales bacterium
ATTCACCGGTGTCTCCGACCCGTACGAAGCCCCTGAGAACCCCGAGGTCACGATCAAGACCGAAGAGGAAGAGCCGGCCGAGTCCGCCGCGAAGCTGATCCAGTACCTCGAAGAGCGCGAGCTCATCCCGGCTGCGGTCGCCTCGTAGGACCAACGCTTGGACGAGGCGCTCGGGGAAGGTCCGTTCGGCCGGCTAACGCCGGGAGTTCCGAACGGACCTTCCCCGACCACCTCTTCAGATTCGATGACAGGGCGGCCCTTGGCCGTCCTTCGTCGTTAATGAGGCGCTGGGACCGACCATTCTGTGCCGCGTTTTTGTCCTATATCCGCAAAATACGGCGCAGAATGGACGTTCAGGGCTTTGCTGGGACCTCTGGCTGGCCTAGATCGTAGGTCTGGTAGGCGCCGAATCGGCTGAATGTCTTGTGGGTCGGTCCGTGGTAGTCGGATGAGGCTGTTGCGCTTATGCCCAGTTCCCTGGCCAGATTCAGCAGGTGCTCAGTCTGCTTCTTCGTGTGGGACGGGTAGAAGACCTCGATTCCTCCGATGTCGAGCGAACGGATCAGGGACTCGACCTTCTCGGGATCCTTGACGTCCCAGTAGGGGTGGGCGATCACGGCGACACCGCCGGCCTCCTGGATGATCTGGCAGGCCTGTTGGGCGGTCGGCCACTTGCGGGAAACGAAGGCCTTGGCGCCCGGCACGAGGTACTCCTCGAAAAAAGGTCCCATGTTGTTCGCGGCACCCGCCGCGTGGGCGATGTGGGGGCGGCCGATCGAGTCGGCCGAGCCGGCCTCGCGGATCGCGTCGTCGATCGTGATGTCGAAACCGAAGCCGCGCAGGTTCTCGATGATCTCCTTCGCCCGATCGACCCGCTCCTGCTGGGCCCGGTCGCAAGCCGGCTTGATCTTCTCGAGATCGACCCAGTAGCCGCAGATGTGGAGGTCCTCGGCGAACTCGTGGACCGAGGACATCTCGATCGCCGGCACGATCTCCACCCCGAGCCGCTCACCCGCCTCGACCGCCTCCGGTACCCCGGCCACACCATCATGGTCGGTCAGGGCGAGGACCTCGACGCCGGCCTCAGCCGCCTTCTCGACGACCCCTGCCGGTTCGAGCTGGCCGTCAGAAACAACTGAATGAGACTGGAGTTCGATCATGAGCCTCGCAGGATAGACCCGTCCAGAAATTCACATCGAGGTGGTTCCAAATAACCCCAAGGGGTGGGGCTAAATGGAACCACCCCGGGATGGAGCAGCCCTGTCTTACCGGGTGGTTCCAAATAACCCCAAGGGGTGGGGTTATTTGGAACCACCCCCCTGGTGTTCTTTTCCGACTTTGTCGGGGATCGCCCGGGCGCCGCCTACCCCCTCTTGCAAATAGACTCCGCCGAATGTTCAAGAAGATTTTGATCGCCAACCGTGGCGAGATCGCCATTCGTGTCGCCAGGGCCTGCAAGGAGATGGGGATCACCTCCGTCGCCGTGTACTCCGACATCGACCGGGACGCCCCTCACGTCCACGCCTGTGACGAGGCCTATCTGATCGGTCCGGCGATTCCGGCAGAGAGTTACCTCTCGATCGAGAGGATCATCGTGGCCTGCAAGGAGTCCGGGGCAGAAGCGGTTCACCCCGGCTACGGCTTCCTCGCCGAGAACGCCGATTTCGCCCGGGCCCTCGACGAGGCCGGCATCACCTTCATCGGCCCTCCCGCCTCGGCGATCGACGCGATGGGATCGAAGACACAGGCCCGCGAGATCATGAAAGAAGCGGGCGTTCCGATCGTCCCCGGCGCAACGGCACCGGCCAAGGACGTGGAGGAGGCCCGCCAGCAGGCCGAAGATGCCGGGTACCCGGTCGCCTGCAAGGCAGTCGGTGGAGGTGGCGGCAAAGGCTTCCGTGTGGCGCTCACCCCGGACGACCTCGAAGAAGCCTTCGAAGGCTCCGCCCGCGAAGGCGAGAAGTTCTTCAGCGACGACCGGGTCTACGTGGAGCGCTACCTCGACGACCCGCGCCACGTCGAAGTCCAGGTCCTCGCCGACACCCAGGGCAACGTCATCCACCTCGGCGAGCGCGACTGCTCGATCCAGCGGCGTCACCAGAAGGTGATCGAAGAAGCCCCGGGTCCGCACGTAGACGACGAGATGCGGGAGCGCATCGGCAAAATCGCAACAGATGCTGCAAAAGCGGTCGGTTATTACTCGGCCGGCACGATCGAAGGCATGCAGGTCGGCGACGAGTACTTCTTCCTCGAGATGAACACGCGGGTCCAGGTCGAGCACTGCGTGACCGAGATGATCACGGGAGTCGACATCGTGCGCGAGCAGATCAAGATCGCCGCCGGTGCCGAGCTCTCCCTGAAGCAGGAAGACGTTCGACTGAACGGCTGGGCGATCGAATGCCGGATCAACGCCGAGAAGGCCGACAAGAACTTCGCGCCCGCCCCGGGCAAGATCACCAGCTACAAGGAACCGTCGGGACCTGGCATCCGGATCGACACCGGCGTCACCAACGGGTCCGAAGTCACCCCGATGTACGACCCGATGGTCGGCAAGCTGATCGTCTGGGACAACGACCGTGAGGCCGCGACCAGGCGCATGCTGCGCGCTCTGGACGAGTACGAGATCGGCGGGCTTTCCACCCTGATTCCCTTCCACAAGGCGATTCTCGCCACCGAGCAGTGGGAAAAGGGCGAGACCTGCCGCGACCTGATGGAAGACAGGAAGTGGCTGAAGACCACCGCGCCGCCAAAGACCGATGCGCCCGCAGCCGAAGAAGGAGAGCCCGAGAAGGTCGCCCGCGAGTATCTCGTCGAAGTCTCCGGCAAACGGTTCGACGTCAAAGTGATCGGCGAAGCAACCGGTGTCGCCGCCGCGGCAGCCCCCGGTGGCAGGCCGCCGAAGCGTGAAAAGAAGGCCGGCGGAGGGAGCAGCTCGTCCTCCGAAGTTCTCGAGTCGCCGCTCCAGGGTTCGATCTTCAAACTCAACGTCGAGGAGGGCGCTGAAGTCGAAGAAGGCGACCTGATCTGCGTGATCGAGGCAATGAAGATGGAAAACGAGATCGCCGCTCACCGCAAGGGCAAGGTCACCGCACTGCCGATCAAGGTCGGCGACGCGGTCGCCAGCGGTGACCCTTTGGCAACAATCAAGTAACATCTCGCGGTCTACCGTCGCCCCCTGGGCGGCTACAGAGAGGAACTCGTAACCATTATGGAACTACTTGCATACTTGGATCCGGGCAGTGCTTCGGCTCTGCTGGCTGCTGTACTCGCCGGAATCGCCGGTGCTGGAGCAGTGATCCGGACCTACGGAAAGAAGTTGAAGGACACGCTGATGTTCTGGAAGAAGACCGAACCGGCCACCGAAGGCGTGCCTGTCACAACGGCAGGCTCCGAGACCGGCGCCGCGACAGCGACCTCAAGGACGACGCCGGCCGACAAGACCGACGACAAGACGTCCGAGCAGTAAAAACGTGGCAAACGCAGAACCTGGTTCCTTCCGGGACCGAGACAGCCGTGTTGTGATCACCGACGACGCCATCCTCCGGGCCCTCAGCCCGGAAGGCGCCGGTGACTGGGATGCTCTGGCAGCGAGTCCGCTGCTGGAGACCCTGGTCAACAAAGGTGAGCTGATTCCGACCAAGGAAGTGGACGTCTCGGTGCTGAACGGCTCCACCGACCTGCTGCCCACCGGGGTCACGCGGGTCCTGGAGCACCAGCGTGTGCCGTTCATCTCGTACCCCTACGAGTGGACCTTCAGCATGCTGCGCGACGCAGCAGTGCTGCAGCTCGACCTCGGCATCGCCGCGGTCGACGAGGGACTAATGCTGAAGGACGCAACCCCTTACAACGTCCAGTTCCAGGGATCGAGCCCGGTTTTCATCGACGTCGGTTCGTTCGAGACGATCCCGGAAGGACTGCCGTGGGTCGGCTACCGCCAGTTCTGCATGCTTTATCTCTACCCGCTGCTCTTCCAGGCGCACAAAGACATCCCATTCCATCCCTGGATGCGCGGCTCGATCGACGGCATCCAGCCGATCGACGCGATCAAGGTGTTCTCGCTGATGGACCGCCTGCGGAAGGGCGTCTTCCTGCACACCTCGCTTCACGCGAGGCTCGACCGCCGGGCGAACAAGTCCGGCCCGGGAAGCGCGGACGAGAACAAGAACAAGCGCACCGTCAAGCCGGAGGCCGTCAAGGCTCACATGAACAGCATGCGCCGTCTGGTCAGCAAGCTGAAATGGAAGACCGGCGAGACCTCGTGGAGCGGCTATCGCGCGTCGAACACCTACAGCGACGATGACGACAAGCGGAAGCAGACTTTCGTCGCCGAAGTAGCCGCCAGCAAACAGCCCACTCTGACCTGGGACATGGGCTGCAACGACGGTGCATACTCGCGCATCGCCGCCGAGAGCTCCGAACGCGTGGTCGCGTTCGACTTCGACCACGCGACGGTCGAAGCGCTCTACCGCTCGCTCAAGCAGGAAGGCAACACCAAGATTCTGCCGCTGGTCGGCAACCTGGCCGATCCGTCACCGGGCCTCGGCTGGCGCGGCCTCGAGCGCCGCACGCTCGCCGATCGCGGCGCGCCGGATCTGATGCTGGCCCTCGCCCTGATCCACCACGTCTCGATCTCGGCCAACATTCCGATCGCTGAATTCCTCGAATGGGTCAAGGACCTCGGTTCGACCCTTCTGATCGAGTTCCCGAAGCGCACCGACCCGATGGTCCGGGCGCTGCTCGCGAACAAACAGGAGGGCGCAAACGCCGATTATGATCTCGAGAACTTCGAGCTCGAACTGGGACGGCGATTCAATGTCGAGAAGCGTGAAGAGCTGCCCTCCGGCGACCGTGTCCTCTACCTTGCTTCGCCGCTCTAATTGAATCTTGACTGGATGAAGGAGGCGCCGACCCGGCGCCAGTGGCTTCTGGGCGGCGGGCATCTGGCCGCCATCTGGGCCATCACCTTCGTCCAGCCGCTGCTGGACATTCTGGGCAGGAACCCGGACTTTTTCGTCGCCCGGAGCAACACCCCGGGCGACATCCTGATCCTTGCGATCGGACTCACCCTCGTCCCGCCCCTGGTCATGCTGGCGATCGACTGGGTCGCGAAGCTGATCGGAGCCCGGGTCTACTGGACCGTCCACCTGCTGATGTTATTCGGGATCTCGACCTTCCTCTTCATCGGCATCCTGAGCAACTTCTTCGAAAGCCCGACCAAGATTCTGGTGCTGCTTTCGATGATCCTGGGCGGGCTGTTCGCCTGGTTCGTCTACCGGGTGACCTTCCTGAAGAACCTGATGGACATCCTGATCGTCGCGCCGCTGGTCATCCTGCTGCTCTTCGTGTTCGCCAGTGAGAGCTCCGACGTGATCTTCCCGAAGGATGAGTCAGTCGACATCGGTACGACAACTGATTCGACGGCCCCGGTCGTGATGATCATCATGGACGAACTCGGGACCTCGACCCTGATGACCAAGGACCAGCAGATCGATGGCCAGCGGTTTCCCAACTTCCTCAAGCTGAAGAATCAGAGCACCTGGTACCCGAACGAATCGACGACTTCCTACTTCACCCCGACCGCCGTTCCGGGGATCCTGACCGGAAGCATCCCCGAAGAAGGTGACCTGCCGACCGCGGCGGACCATCCCGACAATCTCTTCTCGATGCTGTCCGGCTCCTATGGCTTCCACGTCGAGGAACCGATCACCCAGATCTGCCCCGACTCACTTTGCCCCGTGACCAAAGCGGGACAGAAGTCGCGGCTGAAATCACTCGCTTCCGACCTCAGGTACGTCGAAGGCCGGCTGGTGCTGCCCCCTCGCATCGCTGACACCCTGCCGGACGTGGGTACGAACTTCGAGGGCTTCGGCGGCGGCACCGACGAAGGGCCCGCCCTGAACGCCACGCAGGAAGCGGTCAACGACCTCTTCGTCAAGGGACGGGGCGGGGCTGAGGATCCTTCGGTCTACTCCGAGTTCATCCGGAACATTCCGGCGAAGGACTCGACCCTGACCATGATGCACGTGAAGCAGCCACATCAGCCCTGGAAGTACGACGTCAAGGGGCAGGAGTACAGCACCAACGTCCCGATCGAACAGCTTTCGGACAGTACCGGCCCCTGGAAGGTCGACGAGAACGGCGTCGCCAGCTCCCAGCAGCGCCAGATCGTCCAGACCGGCTATGCCGACAACCTGCTCGGCCAGGTGATGAAGCGCCTGAAGTCCACCGGCATCTGGGAGGAGGCGATGGTCGTCGTGATGGCCGACCACGGAGTCTCCTTCCAGGGTGGCGACATCCCCCAGCGCATGGCCGGCACCGAAAGCATGGGCGAGGTCGCCAACCCGCCGCTATTCATCAAATACCCGGACCAGAAGAAGGGCAAGGTCGATCCCGTCTTCAGCAAAACCCTCGACGTTGTTCCGACGATCGCACGGGAACTCGGCGTCGAGGGGATGTTCGAGACCGACGGCGTGCCGCTCCAGGGCGACGACGTTCCGGTTCGCGACGTCACCGTGAAGGACGTCAAGGGCCGCGATTTCACCTTGCCGATGACGACGGTCATCAAACAGCGCGAAGCGGCGATCCGCCGGAAGGACGCGCGCTTTGGAACCGGGCCCTTGTACACCCTCGGCCCGGCACCGGCCCTGATCGGCAAACCGGCTCCTGCGATAACCGCCGAAGCCCGGGAGGCAGTGCTCGACTCGCCCGAACAGTGGGATGACTACGAGCCCGGCACTGACGTCATCCCGATGTGGGTGACCGGTCAGCTGACGGGTATCACGACCGGCTCGACGATCGCGATCGGCGTCAACGGCAAGGTCCGCGGCACCACCAGATCATTCAACTACGAGGGCGCGCAGCGCTTCGGCACCCTGGTCGACCCCGCCTCGCTCAGGCCCGGCCGTAACGAAATCACCGCCTACGAAGTGGGACCCGGCAACAGCCTCACTGCGCTCGGCTCCAACTAGAGCCGGGACTCCGGAACCCGGTCAGCGGCCCGGGGGCTTCGGCCACTTCTTCGCCGACACACGACAGGCCGCACCCTGGCAGGCCCGCAGCTCGGCCAACTCCTTCTGGAGGTAGGTCTGGATCCGTTTGTAACGTCGTTTGCCGAACTTGTTGTGGAGTTCCGCCGGATCCTCGGGGATCACGTAAAGCTCGCTTTCACCGATTTCGTAATCGACGTACTTGTACGGACCGAGTCGGATTCCGACGTAGTTCTGGTTCGGCGCCTTCGCTGAGGTCTGAGCACCCTTGCGCTTCGTGGTGATCACCGGCGGCTCGTTCGGGTAGTCGCCGGGGATGAAACGCGTTGCCTGCTGGTAACTCGAGAGGAGGATCGGACGCCGCGAGCGCTGCTTGGTGTTCCGCCAGAACTGGATCATCGGCCGGCCGTCGATCTTGCTGCGAGCCTGGGCCCCGGTCAGCTTGAGGATCGTCGGGGCAATGTCCTGGTTCGCCACTGGCTCGAAACTGGTCGAGCCCGGCTTGATCCCCGGACCGCGGATCACCAGTGGTACCCGCAGCGCCGGTTCGTACGGCAGCAGCTTACCGCGACTGATCCGGTGCTCACCGAAGAAGAACCCGTTGTCCGAGGTGAAGACGATGTAGGTGTTCCGCAGCTTCCCGGTTGCTTTTAGCGCGTCGACGATGCCTTTAACTCCTTCGTCGACCGAACGCAGGGCCTCGATCGACTTCTGGAACTCGATCGTCATCTGGGTGATCTCGCTCTGGGTGAGGCGGGGACTGCTGCGCAGGAAAGAAGGCTTGTCGGAGATGTCCCGCTCGTTGTAACCGGGCGGCTTCGGGTTGGCGGTCCGCAGCGCGGTGTCGTAGTGCCGGGTCGCCGGTTCCGGGCCGATCGGCGGACGCGAATCGCCGTGGGGCGTGTGGTAGTCGACCTGAAGGAAGAACGGCTGGCTGCCGGACTCGCGGATCTCCGCTTCAGCCTGCATGTTCATCGAATCGGTGTGGTAGTTGCACTGGACCAGGCCGAGATCAGGACACCCGATCGGATCCCTGCCGCCGGTCATGTCGTAAAAGGGGTATCCGAGCCGCTCGGTGATCGCACCGTCGATGTTCTGCTGGTAGCCGTAGAACTCGCGCGTCGAATTGTCGGTGGCGTCGGTCACCCAGCGATCCCAGCCGGGTGGCACCTCGGTCGCCGGCGGTGAATCGGCTCCACCGTAGTTGTTCATGAACTTTCCGAAGTGCGAAGTGCGGTACCCCGAGCGCTGGAGCCAGACCGGCAGGTTCTCCTGATCGATGCGGTTGGCGCGGTAGGAGTCCCAGCCGCCCCGCGGGCCACCGATCCTGATCACGCCGTGGTTCTGCGCGTACTGCCCGCTGAGCAGTGAGGCCCGTGACGGCGCGCAGAGGGGGAAGGGAGTGATGTAGTTGGCGAACTCGATGCCCTTCTTGCGGACCAGCGACATCGTGTTAGGCATGATCTGGCGCTGGTTGTCGTAAAGGTCGCGCCAGACCCCCTGGAACGCGGCCAGCGGCTGGTCGTCGGTCTGGATCACGACGACGTTCGGGCGCGCGGCAGCCTTGGCCACGTCCACGGAGTGGAAGGCCACGATCGCGCAGGCGGCGGCGAGGCAGCTGAATACGGCCCTCGAAGCTCTGCTCATGTGTTTCACGGCCCAGGAATCGACCCGGGGCCTCGTTGTCTGTCCGCTGTTCAGCAAAACGCCTGTTTCAACAACCACGAAGGGACACGATAGGTGCGGAGCCCATCCTATAAATTGCGTCCCGGCCCTTCGGGCCGCAACTTTCACCTTCGGCCCGATGTTTACTCAAGTGATGATGAGCCTTTCCTCAAGAAACCCAGCCCTGCCCACATTGACCCTCGTGACCCTTCTGATCGTCGTCGCCGCCTTCAGCTCGGCGACGGCCGATGCCCGCACCCCGCGGGCGACGGTCAATCCCGGCCCGACGGCCGACAACGCCTCGATTTTCTCCGAGATCAGCTTCCGTGGCGTCAACCGCAAGAAGTCCGGGCGGATCATCGTCAAAGGCAGCCGGTCCGGCCGTCACGGGTTCTCCCGCCGGGGACACAGTGACGGCAAAGGCTTCAGCCTGGTCTTGAAGCGACGGTTCGAAACCTCGGAACGGGTGACCGTGAGGACCCGGCTGCGCATTCCCGGCGCCCGGGGCGGCGACTACAGGTTCAAGGTCGAGAACCTCGGCGGGCCGCGCGTCAAGCGGCTTGGCAACGCCCCGCTCGAAGACGGGGGTGACGCACAGTTCAAGTCCCGCCCGGACCTGCGGCCGTTCACACTCCAGGTGGCGAAGAATTCCGAGGCCGCCGGTGACGACCCGATTTTCGTCGGCTCCAAGCAGCGTGGTAGCGCAATCTTCGACTCGGATGGCAAGCCGATCTGGTTCAGGTCAATGCGCTCGACCGACTTCCGGACCCAGAAGTACAAAGGCAAGCGGGCGCTGACCTGGTTCGAATCACCGACCAAGGGCTCCGGCATCAACCGGGCCGCGTACACGATCGCCAACAGCAAGTACCGGATCATCAAGCGGTTCACGCCGGGCAACGGCTACGCGGCCGACTCGCACGAATTCCGGCTGACTTCGCGCAACACTGCGTTCATCACGACCTACCGGACGGTCAAGCGGGACCTGCGGTCGATCGGATTCGACCGGAACGGCCGCGTCAGCGACTCGATCGCCCAGGAAGTCGACCTGAAGACCGGTCGGGTCATCTGGGAATGGCACAGTCTCGACCACGTTCCCGTCAAGCACAGCTACGCGAACGGTCCGCGTCGTCCGGGCAATCCTTACGACTATTTCCACATCAATTCGATCATCGACACGCCGGACGGCAACGTCATGATCTCCGGCCGCAGCACCAACGCGGTCTACAAGGTCAGCCGGAGAACCGGCCGGATCATCTGGACCCTCGGCGGCAAGAGGAGCGATTACAGGTTCGGCAAGGGTGCCGCCTTCTCTTTCCAGCACGACGCCCAGCCGCGTGCCGGCAACACGGTTTCGCTGTTCGACAACGCAGATGCCCCGGTCGCGGACCATCCTTTCGCCGATCAGTCGCGCGCGATCGTGATCAAGCTCGACAACAAGAAGAAGAAAGCGACGCTGGTACGCGAGTTCCTCCACCCGGCGAAGCCCCTTTCGCCCACCCAGGCGAACCTCCAGCTTCTGCCGACCGGCAACTGGTTCGTTTGCTGGGGTCAGTTCCCTTTCCTTTCGGAGCACACACCGGACGGCAATCTGGTCTTCGACGCCCTGATCCGCGGTGCTAGTTCGGTCTACCGCGCCTACCGCCAGCCCTGGACCGGACATCCGGCCGGGAAGGTGGCGATCGCGGTCGAGGGCTCCAAGGCCTGGGTCAGCTGGAACGGCGACACTCGGGTAAGGAACTGGCGGGTGCTGAGCGGCAACACCGCCGCGTCGCTCGCGTCGGTGGGCACGACCAGTCGGACCGGTTTCGAAACCCCGGTCGACCTGCCCGCCGGAGCGAACTTCGTCCAGATCCAGGGACTCGACGCAAAAGGCAAGGCGATCGGCAGCACCGCGGTCACCAAAGCGGGCTGACCCCGCCGGGCTTGCCCTGCCGACTGCGTCCACTGGACCCTTCCCGCGGAACGATCAGCCGCTCTTGATCAGCCTGGATGTGCCGATCTTCTTGCCGCTTCCCGAAAGCCCGTAGATCTTCACGTAACGGTACCTGCCGGATAGGCCGATGGTCGTTTCGAAGCCCTTGCGGGTGCGATTGGCAACCTTCTTCAGCGAGTTCTTCCCCTTACCGGCCATGACCTTCCAGCGCCGAACCGCCGAGTCGCCGTTCCAGCTGACCCAGATACGGGTGCGGGCATTGTCGGTCACGTTCGCCGCCACCGAAACCCTGGTCTTCGGACGACCGTGCCACGGCGATCGGTAGGCACGATAGAACGAGCCGACGTCCTCGAAGGCGGCGTCGAAGAGCATCTTGCCACCGGCTGCATGCTCGCTGATCAGCGGCACGCCGCCCCAGCCGAGCAGATAATGGCCGTTCTTCAGATTCTGCATGTTCCCCTGCTGCGAAGCAAGCGGCTTGGCCGGATTCAGGTACGACTTCAGGACCGTGGCTTTCATCTTCCTGTAGTTGAGCTTGAGAACCAGGCCACGCGACTGTCCACGCACCGGCTTCGAGATGACCGGCGAGTCGCCGTTGTCGTAGATCGAGATCTTGTTGCCCTTCTGAAGGTTGGCATCGTGCTGCGACGAGAAGTAAGCGCCTTTACCCATCTCGAAGTCGCTCGACTTTCCACCCAGGGTCCACATGACCCGGCCGGTCTTCCGGCTGACCTTGTAGACCGCGTTGGTGCTGCGGCCCGAGATCAGGATGTTGCCGTCCGGCGCATCCTCGATCGAGTTGATGTGGAAATAGTCGAAGGAGGCACCGGGACGCCGCAGTTTCTCGGCGAAGGTATCCCGGATCGGCACGTGGTCTAGGCTGCGCCACTCCCACACGACCTTGCCCGTCCGCAGGTCGATCTCCTGGGCGATCGAATCGGCGACCGGCGCATTGGTGCCCATGCCGACCGAACTCAGGTTGCGGGTGGTGCTCTTGTAGGAAGTCAGAAAGGCGGTGCCGCGGTTGGTCAGCTTGAACTCGTGGGAATCGGGGCTGAGGCCGTTCCCGGGCAGCACGCGCTTGATCACTTTGTAGTTGCGATTGGCGATGATGTATGTGTTGCGCTTGAGTCCGGAGCCCTTCGTGGCGGCCTGGAACCAGGTGAGGACCGGTTTGCCCCTGAACTTCTGCACCCGGAAATTGATGCTGCGGGAGGGCAGGAACCAGATCGGCTGGCCGTTGGGGGAGTAGATCGCGGCGCCCCGATCCTTGAATCCGACGAAAAGCTTCTGGTTGATGGCTTTGGAGGAGCGCATCTTTACGTTCATCCTCGGGGGATCGAGGTCGGGTGCGCTCTTGAAGGTGCCCTTGACGGCACTGGTTTCGGCTGCTTTGGCGGTCCCGGCGACCACCTGATTGCCGGACGGCTCACCCGGGCCGGAGGTCAGCGCAAAGGTCGACCCGATTATCAGGGCCAGTGCCAATGCGACGGAGGTCGAAAGCAGCTTTGCTGATGCGGTCAAGACTCTCAAACTTCTTCCATTCGGTTTCGATCTGGCCTCGTGGCGACACTTGCACATTGCAAGCTCATAAGCGGAGCCAAAGTTACGGTCAGAAAGGCCTCGGCCAGGGCGGCAGGACCGCCCGGCAGCCGGCCGCGCTGCAGCCGGTGACCTCGGGCAGGTGCTGCTCCATGTATTCCCGGACGGCCGAGTACCGGGCCGAGCGGATCCGGTTCTTCATCTCGAACGGATCGCGCTTCATGTCATAAAGCTCGGCTCCGCCGGCCTCGTACTCGATGTACTTGTACGGACCGACCCGGAAACCGTTGTAGTTCAGGACGGGCGCTTTGCTTGAAACCGAAGCCCGGGCGAAATGCGGGAGGAGGTTGAGGGCGATGCCGACCGGACGGCGCGAGATCCGGCGCGGGTTCGTCCAGAAGCGCTTTAGCGAACGCCCGTCGAGCGGGTAGTCCCGGTTCGCACCCGCGAGATTCAGGACCGTCGCCGCGATGTCGATGTTGGCGGTGACCTCCCGGCTGCGCCTGCCCGACGGCACGCCCGGACCGCGGACGGCCATGGCGACCGTGGCCGACTCGTCGTAGGGCATGAACTTGCCGTTCTCGTACCGGTGCTCCCCGAAGTAGTAACCGTGATCTGACATGAAGAAGACGTAGGTGTTGCGGATCTGTCCAGTCCGCCTCAGCGTCTTCATGATCGCCCCGACCCCGTCGTCCACCGAACGCAACGACTCGAGCTGCTTTCGGTACGAATTCCGCACCCGCTTGACTTTCCGATGGCTCAATCGCCTCGGGGCAATCCTCCGGAGCAGCCGGGGTTTGTCGGACGTGTCGGCTTCGTTGAAGTTCCTGGGTCGCGGGAGCCGGGTGTGGCTGGCTGAATCGAGGTGACGGGTCGCCGGCTGGGGACCCTGCGGCGCCTTGATGTCTCCGTGGGGGCCCTGAAAGTCGACCTGGAGGTAGAACGGCCCACCCCTGCTCTTCCGGATTTCCTTGACGGCCTGACGGGACATTACGTCGGTCAGGTAGTTGCATTCCTGCTTGGGCCGCCTCTTGGTCAGCAGCTTCGCCGTGCAGGACTTCGGGTCGAGACCCGGTCCGTCAGACTGGTAGTCCGGATTGCCGAACGGAGGCAGGGCCTGTCCGTTGTTCGAAACCGGGTAGCCGTAGTACCTCGTGCCCGGAAGGTACGCCGTGGTGAACCAGTTGTCCCAGCCCGGGGGGACAGTCGTGTCGACCCGGTCGTTCACGCGGTCGTAGTAGCCGTTCATGAACTTGCCGACGTGTGCGGTCCGGTAACCGGCATTCTGAAGGGTGCGGGGCATGTTCTGGGTGTAGGCGGGGGAGTCCTGCCAGCCCACCCAGCCGCCGCGGGATCCGCTGTTGCCAGTGACCTTGTTGTTCTGGGGGTACTGGCCGGTCAGCAACGACGCCCGTGACGGCGAGCAGATCGGGGTCGTCGCGTAGTGGTTCCTGAACTCGGTGCCGCCTCGAAAGATCTTCCGGACCGTCTTCGGCATCACCAGGTGGGACGGACCGGTTTTACCGATGTACCTGGCCTTGGCCAGGCGCGGTGCCTGGTCGTCGGTCTGAATGACCACGATGTTCGGGCGGGCGGCGTCGGCCAGCCCGGGCAGCCCGGCCAGGGCCGCGCTCGCGAGGCCACCGGCAGCGAACGCGCGGAGGATCTTGTTATTGATTGCGATCATTATTTCCCTGTCTCGGTCTCGGTCTGGGCTTCGGTTTCGGCAGGTTGCGAACGCCTTTCCGGCATTCGATTCCGGCGCAGAACTGTCGGGCCGTGAGTTCGCGATCCATCACCTTGACTACGCGGCGGTAGCGCTTCGACTTGACCTTGTTGCTGAGTTCGAACGGGTCGGCCTTCATGTCGTAAAGCTCGTGGCCACCCGGCTCGTAGGCGATGTACTTGTAGCGACCGGCCCGCAGACCAGTGTAGTTGACGTACGGCACCGCGCCGGAAACGGTGGCGCCGGCCGCGCCTCTGGAGCCCAGGTGCTGGTTCAGGGCTTCGGAGGGACGCAGGTAGGACTCGAGGATCACTGAGCGACTCCGCGCCTTGCCCGGACGCTTCAGAACGTTGGCGAATGACCGCCCGTCCGGTTTGAGCCCGAGCTTCGCTCCGGCCAGATCGGCGATCGTCGGGGCCATGTCAACATTGCCGACGATCGCGCTGGAGGTCGAGTCCTTCTTCACTCCGGGACCGCGGACAAGCAGGTTGACGCTCGACGAGGGTTCGTGCGGCAGGAACTTCGACTTGCCGAACCGGTGCTCCCCGAGGAAGTACCCGTGGTCGGAGAAAACCATGACGTAGGTGTTGCCGAGGCGGCGAGTGTCTTTCAGTGCCTTGACGATGCGCCCCACGCCGTCGTCCATCGCCCGGAGGGACTCGAGCTGTGCCCGGTACCGCTTCTCGATCCCGGCCACCTTCCGCTGGCTCAGCTGGGCATTGCGGTTGCGCAGAACGGCCGGCTTGTCGTCGATGTTTCTCTCGTTGAAGCCCGGCGGTTTGGGCAGTTTCGATGCGGCGGCCGTGCCGATGTATCGACGGGCCGGTTCGGCCCTCGTGCTTCCGGAAGAACCGTCATGTGGTGCCTCGTAGTCGACCTGCATGTACATCGGCCCCTTCTTCGCCTGCCGGATCGTCCGAACCGCCCGGGTGGTCAGGACATCGGTGCTGTAGTTGCAGTCGAGCTTCACGGAAGGGCAACCGATGGGGTCCTTGTTCGCGTTCCGCGCGTAGTTGGGGCTGCCGAACGGCCCTTTGATCTTCCCGTTGACGTTCAACCTGTAGCCGTAGTAACGATTGACCTTTCCAGGGGTCCAGGCGGTCGCCCATTTGTCCCACCCCGGTGGAACCGCAGTCTTGTTGTACCCGGTCTTGTTGCCGTAATGGTTGATGAAGTCCCCGAAATGCGACGTGTAGTAGCCGGCGCGCTGGAGCGAGACGGCCAGGTTCCCGGAGAAGACGTCACTCAGGCTGAAGCCGAGTGCGCCGCCGCGCCGACCGCTGTTCCGCGGAAGGCCACTCGTGTGTGCGTACTGGCCCGAGAGCAGGGTGGACCGCGAAGGCGAGCAGAGCGGGGCCGAGCTGTAATAGTTGGAAAATTCGACTCCCCGTTTGCCGATCAGGTCCAGCGTGTTCGGCATGACCCTTGCTTTTTTGCCCTTCTTGTCGACGGCGATGGCGCGCATCGTGGCCGCCGTCTGGTCGTCGGCCTGGATCAGGACGAAGTTGGGCCGCTTGGCCGAAGCCATCTCCGGGGCCCGGCAAACCGCCACGGCAAGTATCGCCATCATGAAAATGGCTCCGAAAAACGCTGCCTGTAAGTGGGAGGAGAGTCTGGGGGTCTGCATCAGTTGGTGCTGCGGTGAGGTGGCTACCACTCTGGAACACGGCTCCGCCCCTTAGTTGCGCCGGGACAGAACGGTTGCAGAGGCCTTCGGAACAATAGGATCGCCGCCGGTGTCCGAACGAATGGAGACAGAAATACCCCGGGAGCCACCCTCGATTCTAGTGGGAGGAGGCCACCTGGCTGCCCTCTGGGCCCTCGCGGTGGTGCAGCCGTTGCTCAGTCTGCTGGGCTCGAACCCGGACTTCTTCGTCGCCCGCGACAACACCGGCGGCCAGATCGTTCTCTTCGCCCTCTTGGTCACTCTTGCCCCGCCGCTGCTCGCCACCGGCATGGAAGCCCTGCTCAACCTGATGAGCGGCAGGGCCCGCTGGGCCTTCCACCTGTTCCTCGTGGCCCTGCTGTTCGCTCTGCTGGTGATTCAGGTCTTCAAACAGATCGCCGACGGTCCGGCCGTGCCGATGATCATCGTCGCGGTGCTGGCCGGCGTCGCCCTGGCCTGGGCCTACGGATACCGGAACTTTCTGCGCTCACTGACCGACATTCTGATCCCGGCGCCGATCATCATCCTGGTCGTTTTCCTGTTCTTCAGCGAGGCTTCGGAGCTGACTACCTCCTCGAACGACGTTGAAGCCCTGAAGGCCTCGATCGGCAATCCGGCGCCGGTGGTGATGCTGATCTTCGACGAGTTCCCGGTCGGATCCCTGATGACCCCGGACCTCGAGGTGAACGCGAAACGCTTCCCCCATTTCGCCGAACTCGAGGCGAACTCGAACTGGTACCGCAACACAGTCACCGACGCCTCCTACACAGCGATCGCGGTGCCGTCCATCCTGACCGGCAAGTCGGCCGACCGCAGCAGCCTGCCGACGGCCGCCGACCATCCCGATTCGATCTTCACCCTGCTCGGCGGGTCCTACGGCGTGAATGCGGTCGAGCCAATCACGCAGCTCTGCCCGACGTCGGTCTGCGGCGAACGGGACGGCGGCGGCGGCGGCGCCCTCGATGCCCTGTCCGCCCTGTTCGGCGACCTCAAGTTCGTGTCGGCCCACTTGAACCTGCCCGAGGACATGTCGGTGAGCCTGCCCGACATCTCACAGAGCTTTCAGGGATTCGGTAGTGGCGCGCCCACCGAATCGGTCGAAAGGGGCCGCGCCCGGCAGTTCGTGGCCGACAAGCTTGACGAAGGCCATGCCTCACTCGACGGCGAAGCGGACGTCGCCGACATGCTGGCCGCCCGCGAGCCGGCACCCGACCACGCCTTCGACCTCGCCCACGTCGAGGAGCCGCATTACCCGTGGACCCACTATCCGGACGGGCTCCGCTACTCCGAGCAGACCGAGGACTTCCGGGCCATCTTCACCGAGGAGGAATGGCTCGACGACGGCTACCCGACCGAACGGGCACGGCAGGCCCACCTGCTCGAGGTCGGCTTCGCGGATTATCTGCTCGGCCAGGTGATGGACCGGGTCAAGTCCGACGGGCTCTGGGACGAGACGCTGTTCGTGGTCGCCGCCGACCACGGCGGGGCGATGGTCAAGGGGATCCATCGCCGCGAGGCGAACCCGGAGACGATGGGGCAGATCGCGATGGTCCCGTTCTTCGTGAAGGCCCCGGGCCAGAAGCGGGGCCGGGTGGTCGACCGGGTCCAGTGTGTGACCGACATCCTGCCGGCGATGGCAAAACAACTCGGGGTCGAAGTGCCATGGGACTCGCCAGTCTGTAACCGGGACGAGGTCGAACTCGACAACGGCACCGGACCGAAAGTCACCCTCCCGATGGACCAGGTGCTCGCGCAGCGCGACGAGTACATCGGGATCCTCAGCGATCTCTTCGGCGGCGACACCGGCTTCGACGACGTTCTGAAGCTGGGTCCGAACCAGGATCTGATCGGGACCGCGACGGGCTCGCTCAACGTCGCGCCCGAGGAGGGCGGCGCCTCGGCGACGCCCGAAGTCGGCGGAGACCTCGCGACCAACCTGCAGCCGGAGATTCCGCTCAATCCCGTACTGCGCCAGCGCGGAGTCCTGAAAGGCGTCGACGAAGACACCCCTCTTGCGGTCTCGGTCAACGGGAGGATCGCGGCGGTCGGTCAGGCCTACCGGGACGGGAACCGGCTCCTCTACTCGATCCTCCTGCCCCGGAGACCGCTCAGGGCCGGCCCCAACGACATCGAACTGCTTCGAGTCGAGCCGGACGCCGGCTGGCCGGACCTGACGGTTCTATGGACGAATGCCGACGCGAGATAGACTCGCGAATTCGTGAGTGAGGTAACGAAGGCTGTCGGACGACCGCCGCGACCTTCCCTTCTTCTGGGGGCCGCGCATCTCGCCGCGCTCTGGGCGCTGGCGTTCCTCCAGCCGATGCTGTCGCTGCTCGGCAATAACCCGGAGTTCTTCGTCGCCCGCGGCAACTCGGCCGGCCAGATCATCATCTACTCCCTGGTCCTCGCCTTCGTACCGCCGCTGATCGGCCTCGCGCTCGAAGCCCTCGCCCAGCTGATCTCGAAGAATCTCCGCTGGGGCCTTCACCTCCTGTTGATGACGCTGGTCGGCGCCTGCTTCCTGCTCGAAGTGATCAAGGGTGCGCTCGAGTGGCCGGCGGGCGTGCTGATCGCGATCGCCCTCCTGCTCGCCGCCCTCGGGGTCTATGCCTACTCCCGCTGGCGCTTCCCGCGGGCCTTCATGGACATCCTCTCCGCCGCCCCGGTGATAATCCTGATCGTCTTCTTCTGCTTCACGAGTACGTCGCGGCTGATCCTTCCGCGCGAGCAGCCGGACCCGGTCGACGTGACGGTGAAGGACCCGGCGCCCGTGGTCATGGTGATCTTCGACGAGTTCCCGACCGCCTCGCTGATGAACGACGATGAGGAGGTCGACGGGACGCGCTTTCCGGCCTTCGCCGACCTCGCTTCGGATTCGACCTGGTACGAGAACGCCACCGGTGCGGCCGCCTACACGCCGCTGGCCGTGCCTTCGATCCTCACGGGAGAAGAGCCCAGCCAGGACAACCTGCCGATCGCCTCGGACTACCCGCACAACATCTTCACCCTGCTCGGCAAGTCGTACAAGCTCAGGGTCATGGAGTCCGCTACCCAGATCTGCCCCGAGGACCTCTGCCCGGACTCGGATATCGGCTCCGATGACGCCAAGTTGGGCGACCTATTCTCCGACCTGAACGTCGTCTCCCAGCACCTGCTTCTGCCGGACTCGATGCGGCGCAACCTGCCTGAAGTCTCAGCCACCTTCTCCGAGTTCACCGACGAGACGTCCGACCCGGAAGATTCCGGACTCGAAACCGGAGCCACCGGCCTGACCGGCCCGACCGGGGAGACGACGGTCGAGCCGACCGAGCGCACCGGGCAGGGTGCCGCCCGCAAGCTGGGCCGGCTCTTCGCGCTCCGGTCGAGCGTCGACGAGTTCGAGCGCATCAACCAGTTCGTCGACGGCTTCCAGCCGGGTCAGAAAGAGTCGCTCGACATGATCCACGTCGAGAAGCCGCACTACCCGTGGCGGCACCTGCCGAACGGGCAGCGGTACAGCAACCTGACCGGTGAATGGTCGGGCCTCCTGCCGAACGACGGACCCTGGATGGCCCCGCCGAAGATCGTCGACATCGCCCTGCAGCGGCATCTGCTCGAGGTCGGTTACACCGACACGCTGCTCGGTCGCATCACCGGCCAGCTCAAGAAGCTGGGCCTCTGGGACGAAGCAATGGTCGTGGTCACAGCCGACCACGGTGCCGCGTTCCAGACCCGTATCCCGCGGCGGGCGGCAGTGCGCGAGAACATGGGCGAGATCGCTTCGGTTCCCCTCTTCATCAAGGCTCCCGGCCAGTCCTCCCCCGAGGTGGTGCGGAAGCACACCTGCGCCACCGACATCCTTCCGGAGATCGCTGAACAACTGGCGATCGAGTATCCCTGGGACGTCGTGGACTGTCCCGAAGATCAGGTCACCGTGGTCAACTCCCCGAATGGCGAGGCGACCATCGACTTCGACTCGATGCTGAAGCAGCGGCGACGCCTGGTCGACCGGATCCAGCGGGTCTTCGGCACCGATGTCGGGTTCGGGCCGACCTACCGTTTCGGCCCGAAGAAGGACCTGATCGGGACGAAAGTCTCGGACCTGAACGACATCGGCAAGCGCAGTGGCATGCGGGCCGAGCCCGAACGGCCGAACTCGGTCAAGCAGTATGACCCAAGCTCACCTTCGCTCAACGGCCTGCTCCAGCGCGGGTACATGGAGAAGATCCAGAAAAACAAGGTTCTCGCCGTCGCGGTCGACGGGGTAATCCAGGCGGTCGGCTGGACCTTCAAGGATGGCCTCGGTTCTGGCCCCGGGTTCTCGATCCTCCTGCCGCCGGACTCGCTGAAGCGTGGCTTCAACCGGGTCGACATCTACATGCTGAAGGGCGGCAAGAAGATCCAGCTCGTCCACGACGGCTCGAAGCCACTTCCGCCGGGCTGATGGGGCCGGAGACACCACTGCGCATAGCCGGACCGACCGACCTGAGCGCGGTCACGGCGCTGGTCGGCGGCTTCCGCGACTTCCTCGGCTCGTCCGGACCGAATAACGCGGAGCTCGAAGTCACCGTCGCCCAGCTGCTTGACGAGCGCTCGACCGAGTTCCTGCTGATCGGCGAGCCACCGGTCGGTTTCGTCCAGCTGCGCTTCCGCCTTTCGGTCTGGACCGGCACCGAAGACGCCTGGCTCGAAGATGCTTACGTGGACGAGGCGTCCCGGGGCCATGGCCATGGCCGGACGCTGGTCGCCGCCGCGGTCGATCGCGCCCGGTCACGGGGGTGCAAGCGGATCCAGCTCGACGTGAACCAGGACAACGAACCGGCAATCAAGCTCTACGAGTCGATCGGCTTCGCCCCGATCCACAACCAGGCAAAGTTCGGAGATTCCCCGGACTACATGTTCACCCTCAACCTGGCCTGAGACTCTGCAAACTCAATCCGGTACCGCTCACGGGTAGGCAACCCACTTCTCGTCACCCAAGTGGCAGCAGGTGCGTCAACTCAGTTGCTGAGATCTGGGTGTTTCCTGTGACCATCCGGATTCGTTCGGCTGCGGACTCGTCCGCCAGTAGTGCGTGGAGTTCCTCCCACCCCACCTCCGGCCGGCTCCCCGGTCGTACCCGGATCCGGTTGACGTGGTTCTCGGCCAGGAAATCCATGTCGTCGGGGATCAACGCCGTTCTCAGCTCCCCCCGGCCCACCGAACCGACCACCCGGTTGACGAGCACAGCCGGCCCGCTGTCCGGCGGGGCTCCGGTCACGTACTGCGGCTTGTCCGCCCGGACGCCGAGCTCGACCTTGCCCCCGCGCAGGTTGTGCGACCAGATCAGGGGGACGGAGCCGTCCGCGGCGGTTTTCCGCAGGTCGGCCCGGCGCTGGTTCCAGACCACCGTGCCGGTGACCGCTTCGTAGCCAAGTTCCCAAAGCGTGCGCCTGCCCCCGAACTGAGCGGCTAGGATTTCGGGTTCGGGCGTGAAGATCACCCGGCGGAAGCCGGATTCCGGGCAGCTCCGCTCGAAAAGGAACGGGCCCGGCGTGCCGCCCTTCTTCAGCACCAGCAACTGGATCGCGGTGTTCGCCCCGGCGAAGAGGTCGGTGCCTTCGAGCATGATCAGGTCTTCGATGGACGCCCGGCCGCAGATATGTTCGCGCAGCGCTTCGAAGTAGGCACCGCTGTTCAGCGACGGCGGCACGATGAACGCGAGCCGGCCGTCCGGCACGAGCGCGTCGAGACCGGCCTTGAAGAAGCAGGCGAAGACGTTGGCCCGTCCCGAGATCACGTCGGCGAAACGGGACTTATGCGCCAGCTTGGGCCGAAACTGAAAATACGGCGGGTTGCCGATGACCAGGTCGAACGACTGCCCGGACCAGGGCTCCAGCGCCGAGCGTTCTTGGAGGTGAGCCGCCGGGACCAAGTTCGATGCCGCTTCGAGAGCGGCCCGGTCGACGTCCCAGCCGAACAGCTCGAGCCCGTTCTGCTTGCGCGCGGCGGCGGCGAGCAGCTCGCCAGTGCCCGCGCCCGGATCGAGCACCTTCATGCCCGTGGCCAGCGGAACCAGGGAAAGCAGAGCATCGGCCACCGGCTTCGGCGTCAGGTACTGGCCGAGCCGCTTGCGGTCCCCGGGCGTGGTGCCACCGAGCCAGTCGCGGCTGACCGCGGAAAGCTCGTCTTCGCCCTCGGATTTCTGCCGCGCCACGATCGACGCGGAGCTCAGCCGCCTGCGCCCAGCTTCTTGACGGCGTCGCGGAAGGACTTGACTTCGAGGGACGGCTTCCTGCGGCCGGCGAGCTTCTCGCCGTGACGATTGACCCAGATCACCGGCACCTTCATCTTCAGCAGCGGCGCGACGTCGTTGTCGTAGTTGCAGCCGATGTGGAGCCAGCCCTTCTTGCCACCGATGCGGCGGGCGCATTCCTTGAAATGGACCTCGTCGGGCTTGTAGCTGCGGACCTGCTGGGCGGTGACGACGAGGTCGAGGTCCGTCCTCAGGTGCCGGCGGGAGATGCCGAGCATCTTGTCGTCGATGTTGGAGATGATGCCGATGTCGTACTTCTTGCCGAGGCGGTCCATCGCGGCATTGGATTCCCTGAAGGGAAGCCAGTACGCGACGCTGTCGGGCAGGAACTGGGCCCGGGAAGGTTCTACCTCCCAGCCGATCTCTCCGGCGACCTTGATGATCGTGCGCCGGAGGACCTCGGCGTAGAGCTCGTAAGAACCCGACATGATCTCGGCCTGCACTTCGAAGAACCGGGCCAGGAAGGGTTCGTTGTCGAAACTGAACCCGTCCTTTTCGGCTTCCTTGGCACATGCCTCGGAGATCCCCTTCTCCCAGTCGATCAGGGTGCCGTAGCAGTCTGTAGTTACCCACGTGATGTTTTTTAGGCTTGGTAGCGGCATGCGCGACGGCCATTATGTCGGATAGTGTCTGCCGTCGCGCTCACCGTCTCTCCACCCATCTGAAAAGACATGGATCTCCTCGAATATCAGGGAAAAGAACTGTTCAGTCGCCATGGCCTTCCGGTCCCGGAAGGCAGCCATGCGACCACCGCTGAAGAAGCCCGCACCGCGTCGGATCTGCTCGGCTACCCGGTAGCGGTCAAAGCTCAGGTCCTGATCGGTGGCCGCGGCAAAGCCGGCGGTATCAAGATCGCCGCCGATGGCGTCCAGGCTCATGAACACGCCGGCGACATCATCGGCATGGACATCCTCGGGCCCCACGGCGAAGGCCCTTTCAAGGTCCACGAACTCTGGGTCGAAGCCGGTTCGGAGATCGAAGCCGAGTTCTACGCGTCGGTCATCCTCGACCGCTCGGCGAAGAAGCTGATGGTCATCCTCTCCCACATGGGCGGCATTGATGTCGAAGCGATCGCCGACTCCGACCCCGGCGCACTCATAAAGGAGCACGTCGACCCGCTGGCCGAGTTCGACTCGGCCGCCGCGCAGGCGATCGTCGCCAAGTCGGGCATCCCCGACAAGGTCGCCGACCAGGTCGCCGAAATCCTGGTCAAGATGGTCGAGATCGCGATCACGGAGGACGCGGTGCTGATCGAGATCAACCCGCTGATCGTCAATGCCGCGAATGAGGTGGTCGCCCTCGATTCGAAGGCGACGATCGACGACAACTCCCTCTACCGCCACCCGGAACTCGAAGAATTGGCCGATGAGATCGAAGATCCGCAGGAGGCGATGGCCAAGGAGAAGGGCCTGACCTACGTCAAGCTCGACGGCGACATCGGCATCCTCGGTAACGGCGCCGGCCTCTGCATGTCGACCCTCGATGTGGTCGCCCAGGCCGGCGGTGATCCCGCGAACTTTCTCGACGCCGGCGGCGGGTCCAAGGCCGACGCGATCTACGACGCGCTCGAAGTGATCACTTCCGATTCCAAGGTCAAAGCGGTCATCTTCAACATCTTCGGCGGCATCACCCGCTGCGACGAGGTCGCCAAGGGCATCATCGAGGCCACCTCGAAGATGAACCTCGACCTGCCCCTGGTGGTCCGCCTCGACGGAACCAACTCCGAGGAAGGGCTGCGCCTGCTGGCCGAAGCCGGCCTGGGCAACCTCCACAACGAAGCCACCATGCTCGGCGCTGCCAAGCGGGTCGTCGAGCTGGCCGGAGAGCAGGGGACCTCTTGAGCATCATCATCGATGAAGGGACCCGCCTGGTCGTCTCCGGACTGACCGGCCGCGAAGGAAGCTTCCACGGTCTACGCAACCGCGAGTACGGCACCCAACTCGTCGCCGGTGTCACCCCCGGCAAGGGCGGCCAGGATGTCGAAGGCGTCCCGGTATTCGACTCGATCGCCGAAAGCGTCGAAGCCGAAGGCGCCAACACCTCGATGGTCTTCGTACCGGCCCGATTCGCCGCCGCCGCGATCAACGAAGCGATCGACTCCGGTGTCGAAACGGTCATCGCGATCACTGAAGGCATCCCGGTCATGGACATGCTGCCGACCTATTGGAAGGCCAAGGAGAAGGGCGTGACCCTGATCGGCCCGAACTGTCCCGGCATCCTCTCTCCGGAAAAGGCGAACGTCGGCATCATCCCGGCCCAGTTCTTCGATCGCGGGAAGATCGGCGTCGTCTCCAAGTCGGGCACCCTGACTTACCAGATCGGCAACGAGCTGAAGCAGGCGGGCGAGGGCAACACCTCGATCGTCGGCATCGGCGGCGACCCGATCGTCGGCTCCGACTTCATCGACATCCTCTCCCTCTTCGAAGCCGACGACGAGACCGAACTGATCGTCATGGTCGGCGAGATCGGCGGTGACGCGGAAGAACGTGCCGCGGACTTCATCGCGGAGAACATCGCCAAGCCCGTGGTCGCGTACATCGCCGGCTTCACCGCCCCGCCCGGCAAGCAGATGGGCCACGCCGGCGCGATCATCTCCGGTTCCTCGGGGACCGCTCAGGCCAAGCAGGAAGCTCTCGAGGCCAAGGGCGTGCGGGTCGGCGAAAGTCCCACGGAAGCCGCGCGGATCGCCGTGGAGACTCTCCGCAGCAAGTGACCGGAATCACCCTTCCGGACACCGCCTTCAGCAAGAGCGGCAACCAGATCGAGTTCTTCCAGATCCCCGGCTTCAGCCCCGCTAAGATCGGCGTTTCCGTTCCAACCTCGAAGAAGGCCATCAAATGCCCGAGACGATCAGTTTTGCCCGTGGTGCCCCCAGCCCTGACTTGATTCCAGTCGACGCCGTCCGCCTGGCGACGGCCAAGGCACTCGACGCCGACTGGCAGAGGGCGCTCTCTTACGGGGTCGGCATCGGACACCCCGGTCTCTGTGCCTGGATCGCCGACCGGCACGGCCTGCCCGACGCGAGCCAGGTCATGGTCACCAACGGATCGTTGGAGGCGGGCGCGATGCTCTTCCGGCACCTGCTCGAACCCGGTGACCGCGTGATCGTTGAACAACCCTCATACGATCGCACCCTGCTCCTGCTGGAGCAGCTCGGCGTCGAGTTCGTGCCGGTGGCCCTCGAATCCGACGGTATCGATGTCGACGCCGTCGAGGCGGCCCTGGCCGATGGTCCGGTCAAGCTGGTCCATCTGATCCCCAACTTCCACAACCCCGCCGGCTGCACGCTGTCGGAAGCGAAGCGGGTACGGCTGGTCGAGCTGGCCGCCGCGCACAGTTTCACGATCTTCGAAGACGACCCGTACCGCGAACTGCCTTTCGGCGATCCGCCGCCGCCGACGATGCTTTCCATGGATGGCGCCGACCGGGTCATCCACGCCTCTTCGTTCTCGAAGACGGTCAGCCCGGGAGTCCGGACCGGCTACCTCGCCGGGCCCACCGACCGGATCGCCGAGCTGACCAAGCTCGCCAACGAGACCTACATCTCGCCGAACATGCTCTCCGGGTCGCTGGTACTCGAGCTCTGTGAGTCCGGCGCACTCGACCAGAACATCAAACTGGTCAAGGTGGCTCTCCAGGAACGGCGAGACGCACTCATCAAGGCCCTCGGGGAACACCTGCCCTCGGCCGAGTTCGTCGTGCCCGGCGGCGGCTACTTCCTCTGGGCCGACCTCGGCGAAGGCTTCGACACGGTCGACCTGGCGGCGAAGGCCAAGGCGGCCGGCGCTCCGTTCATCCCGGGAACCGACTTCATGCTCGAAGGCGGAGGCACCAGCCTGCGTTTCTCGTTCGCTTCGGTCCCGCCAGAGTTCATCAACGAAGGTGTCGCCCGAATCGCCGGCGCCGCCTGAAGAAGCTCGGCGCTTCGCGACGGCCTAGCGGCCGTAGCGGTCCGGCGAAAGGACCAGCTGGTCCGGCAGTGCCGCCCGGGGCGGCGGCGCGGGATTCGCCCGGACCGTGACCGTCTCGGCGACGGAACGGGTCACTTCGTGGTCGCCGTCGTCGGCCGAGACCACGACCGCGTCGGTTTCGCTCGAAGTCACCTTGCCGTTCAGGCCGGGCTCGAGTCCGATGTCCTTCAGGTAGTGGAGCAGGCCCTCGGCTTCGTTCTCGAAACGGAGGATCATGACCTCGGCCCCGACGTCGACGTCAGCCAGGGGGGCGCCCTCTTCTCTCACTCCGTCGATCGGGTGTCCGTGCGGGCAGGTCGTGGCGTCGCCGATCGCGGCCCGCATGCGCTCTTCCAGCACCGGTGACATCGCGTGCTCGAGCCGCTCCGCCTCCTCGTGGACCTCGTCCCAGGGGATGCCGAGGACGTCGGTGAGGAAGCGTTCGATCATGCGGTGCCGGCGGGTGATCTGCTCGGCCTCGGCCCGGCCGTCTTCGGTCAGGTGAAGGATCTTGTCGGCGCTGCGGGTGACGTACCCGTCGCGCTCGAGTCGTTTGATCATCTCGTGGACCGTCGGTGGCGAAAGCTGCATCGCGCGGGCGATGTTCGCCCCGGTGATCGGCAGTCCAGCCTCCATCAGCCAGAAAATGGTCTGGAGGTACTCCTCTTCAGCTTCGCTTGCGGTCTCGTTCGACATGTCGTCGATACTAAATGGTCAGGCGAATGGTCAGGCGCGGCCCATGAGCGAGGTCACCACCGCCTCGTAGAACCCGTCGCCGCTGCGTCCCTCGGTCACGGTGACGTTGTCGAAGCCCGCCATCGCCGACTTGACCCCGGGATCGCGCTCCGGACCGTTGGCGACGACGAAGAACTTCCCGACCGAAGGTGCCACCTCAAGGTCCTCGACCGAGTCTCCGACCGCGATCGTCTCCTCTTTCGCGTAACCGCGGGCCTGTGCGTGCGCGGCGACGGCACCGGCTTTGGAAACTCCGCGCGGAACCAGGTGGTAGCAG
Organism: Solirubrobacterales bacterium; assembly: GCA_038256675.1. Lineage (GTDB taxonomy): Bacteria > Actinomycetota > Thermoleophilia > Solirubrobacterales > 70-9 > 67-14. The sequence continues at coordinate 26,755 of JBBSKC010000001.1, forward strand.
TGGGCGATCTCGATCCCGGGCATCGGCCGGTTGATCGCGCCGTTGTCGAGCAGCCGCAGGTCACCGTGACCTTCTTCCTCGAGCTTCGAATTGACCTCGGCGGTGTCGACCTCGCCCCGGAAGAGGTGCGACATCTCCCGGCCGGTATGCCAGGGCTCGTGGAACTCGAGCTTGCCGGGGTAGGCGTCGAACAAAAGGTCGGGCACGCCTCTTCCCGACATCTGCTCGACCACGTTGAGATCAGGATCGAGCTCGAAGTCGCCGGTCATCATGGTGAGTTCCCGGTCAATCTCGAAAGCCGAACCCGCCTCGAAGATGAAAGAGGTCTGGCCGATGATGCGGGCATCCTCGTGCACCTGCACCCGCCGTCGTCCGGACATGATCACGACCTCGACCCCGGCCCGGGAACAGGCTTCCAGTCCCCGCGCCTGCATCATCGAAAAATCCCCGAAGTGATCCTTGAAGAGCGAAGCACCGTGGCCGAGCAGAGTCCCATCCAGGTCGGTGTAGACGCAGCGGAGGTCCATGCCGTCAGACGCTACCGTCGGCCGGGGTGAGGCGGGGCGCCGGCCGTCGGGCGGGCCGCATCGTGAGGGCGCCGGCGACCCCTTCGGCCGCTGCGATCGATCCGAGGTCATCCCGGCCGATCCTCATCAGGGTCGAAGCGAGGGCTTCGATCACTTCGTTCGACATGCCGCCGAGCGAGGCCAGCGACTGGTGCGCGTTCCGCTTGGTCCCCAGCCCGACCTGCGCCATCCCTTCGAGTCCGATCTGCGCCCAGACCTCGACCAGCATCGCGATCTCGACGCCGTAACCGGTGAAGAAGGGGATCGACTCGAGCAGGTCGCGGCGGGCAGCCACCTCGCCCGCGAGGGGCTGATCGAACCAGGCGAGTTCGGGCACGGTCCTTCTGAGAAGCGGCCGGGCCGTGAGCTCGGTCACCCGCCCACCGCCGGCCGGTTGTTCGCTTTCCTGCTGGCGGAAGGGGCGACGGTACGAACCCTTGACGAACTGCTTGCCGGGGTCGGTGCAAATCGGCCCGAGCAGCCCGGTCACGTAGTGGCGTCCGAAATCGGCGATGTCGCCGTCGACGAACACGACGATTTCACCGGTCACGGCTTCCAGGGAGCGCCACATCGCGTCGCCCTTTCCGCAGACCGGACCCGACTCCGGCGAGAGGTCGTTCTCGGAGACGACCGTGGCGCCCGCATCTGCGGCGGTGACCGCCGTGCCATCGGGAGAATCGGCATCGACGACGAGGATCTGGCTGACCACGCCGGCGTCGGCGAGGATCCTCAGCTCGTTCACCGTCTGCGCGATCGTGCCCGCGGTATTACGTGTCGGGACGACCACGGAAACCGGTCCGGGCAGACGTGCCGCCATCTCATTCGCGGCAAAGTCCGTGTGGTCGTAGGTGTCTAGCATCGGTGGTGTGACTGAGAAGAACTCAATGCTGCGTGGGGCTGCCGGCGAGATTAACGTAGAGCGGCCGATCGTGGTCGGTGTGGTCAACGCCACCCCGGACTCCTTCTCCGATTCCGGGGATCGCTCCACCGCCGGATCGGTGAGCCAGGTCCACGAGCACCTCGAGGCGGGTGCCGACGTGATCGAGGTCGGTGGCGAATCGAACGTGACCAATCGCCCTGCCATCACCTCGGACGAGGAGATCGACCGGGTGCTGCCGGTGGTCGAGGCCGCGGTGTCCGCGGGGGCCGTTGTTTCGATCGACACCTACAAGCCGGAAGTCGCGTCCGCCGCCCTCGATGCGGGGATCTCGATCGTCAACGACATCAGCGGCAGTGGCAGCGCGGAGATGCTCGGGGTCTGTGCGGCCCGCGGCGCGGCGATGGTCGTCATGCACACCGAGGTCCCGCCGAAGACCCAGAAGTGGGACGACGGGCTGTACCCCGGCGGGGTGGTGAGCCGCCAGCTCGAGTTCTTCGAGTCCCGGCTGGCAAGCCTTGCCGCGGCGGGCATCGAGCGCGACCAGGTGGTGCTCGACCCCGGTCCGGACTTCGCCAAGACGCCGGCCCAGACCGTTGATTCTTTGCGCGGAATCAGTCGCCTGAACGAACTCGGGTGTCCGATCATGCTCGCGATCTCCCGCAAGGACTTCATCGGCGCCCTTACCGGCCGCTCCCCGGGTGAGCGTGCCGCCGGCACCTTCGCCGCGCTGGCCTTCGGGCTTCAGCACGGCGCGAAGCTGCTGCGGGTCCACGACGTGCGCGGCACCGTCGACTTCCTCAAGGTCTGGCACGCGTTACAGGGTGCCCTCCCCGTACCCCCGGATCTGCGCATAGCCGAAGAGATCCGCCGGGAGCCGACCGCCGGGGACGGGCTTGGCTGAATCGCTGCTCAGCTCCCGCTGGGCGGTGGCGATCGATCCCGCCCGCCGCGACGGCCGCATCCTGAAGACGCGGAGCGAGCCGGCAGCAGCGGCCCAAACCGGGCCGTTGCCGGACGCGCTCGACCCCGCTCTCGCCCGGGCGCTCGCGGCCCAGGGTGTCGAATCGCTCTACGGGCACCAGACCGAGGTCTGGGAAGCCAGCCGGGAAGGCAGCGTCATGATCACCACCGGCACGGCGTCGGGCAAGTCGCTCGCCTTCAACCTGCCGGTGCTCGATTCGATCAGTGCGGCACCGAAGGCGCGGGCGCTCTACCTCTACCCGACCAAGGCACTCGCCCAGGACCAGGGCCGCTCCCTGGCCCGGCTGGGAGCGCCGAACCTGCGGGCCGCGATCTACGACGGTGACACCCCGAAGGACGAGCGCGCGGCGATCCGTCGCCGCAGCAACCTCGTCCTGACCAACCCCGACATGCTGCACGTCGGCATCCTGCCCCACCACCGGAACTGGGGTGACTTCCTCCAGAACCTCGAGTGGGTCGTGATCGACGAGGCTCACACCTATCGGGGCGTCTTCGGCTCGAACGTGGCCAACGTGATCCGCCGGCTCCGGCGGGTCAGCCGCGCTTACGGCGCCGAGCCGAAGTTCATTCTCGCTTCGGCGACGATCGCCAACCCGGGGGAGCTCGCGGACCGGCTGGTCGGCGAAGAGTTCACCCTGGTGGACCGGGACACCGCCCCGCGGGCGAAGCGGGAGATCAACGTCTGGAACCCGCCGCTGATCAATCCCGCGATCGGTGCGCGCCGTTCCGCCCTCGCCGAAGCGGCCGACCTCCTGGCCGAACTGGTCAGCCACGACGTGCGGACGATCTGCTTCCTCAAGAGCCGCCGCGGCATCGAGCTGATCCGGAAGTTCGCCGCCGAGAACCTCCAGCGCCGCGGCCGCCCGGAGCTGGCCGAGAAGATCGCGCCCTACCGCGCCGGTTACACCCCGTCGCAGCGCCGTGGCATCGAGAAGGACCTGGTCGAAGGGCGTCTGCTCGGCGTGGTCTCCACCGACGCACTCGAGCTGGGAATCGACATCGGCGAGCTGGACGCCGCGATCTGCGTGACCTTTCCGGGTACGGTCGCCGGCCTGCGGCAGATGTGGGGACGCGCCGGGCGACGCCGGCCCGGCCTCGCGGTCTACATCGCCGGGCAGGATGGTCTCGACCAGTACTTCTGCCGCCACCCGGATGAGTTCCTCGAACGTCCCGTCGAAGCGGCGATCCTCGACCACCGCTCACCGGAGATCGCGGCACAGCACCTGGTCGCCGCCGCCTACGAGCTGCCGCTCACGCCCGAAGACGACGAATGGTTCGGGCCCGACCTCTCGGGAGCGACCGAGTCGCTGCTCCGGCGCGGCGAACTCCGCCAGGCCGGCGGCGGGCTGGTGCCCCGCCGACCCGGATTCGTCGCTGCTTCGGTGTCGCTGCGGTCCTCTTCGGCCGAGAACGTGGCCGTGGTCGATCACGGCTCCGGGGAAGTCATCGGCACGGTCGAGTTCGGCCGGGCCTTCACGACGATCCATCCCGGGGCGGTCTACATGCACTTCGGCAATTCCTACGAGGTGGAGCAGCTCGACCTCGGGAATGCCCAGGCGGTGGTCCGGCCTTTCGACGACGAGTGGTACACGCGACCCAAGCAGGAAACCGACATCTTCGTCGACCGGGTGATCGCGAAGAAGCGGGTCGCCGGGGTCGAACTCCATTTCGGGGAGATCTCGGTGACTGATCACGTCACGGCATACCAGCGCATCCTCACCGCCGACCAGGAGGCGATCGACCTGGTCGACCTCAACCTGCCCGAACAGGAGTTCCGGACGAAAGGCCTCTGGTACACGGTGCCCGACGAGCTGACCCCGCAAATGCCCCTGAACGCCCTGCTCGGCTCGCTTCACGCCACCGAGCACTGTCAGATCGCGGTGCTGCCGCTCATCGCCATGTGCGACCGCTGGGACATCGGCGGGCTCTCGACCAACATCCACGCCCAGACGGGTCAGCCGACGATCTTCATCTACGACGGCCACCCCGGCGGCATCGGCATCACGCGGCGCGGATACGACTGTTTCGAGCGCCTGCTGGGCGACGCTCTCGGCCTGGTCAGCGAGTGTCCCTGCGAATCGGGATGCCCTTCATGCGTCCAGAGCCCGAAGTGCGGCAACCTCAACGAGTACCTGTTCAAGGCCGGTGCGATCGGGCTGATGCAGGCCATGCACGACGCTCTTCGCCGCGACGCGCCGGTCGTATCCCAGTAGATAGCCTGTCACGGCTTGGCGAGGTAGCTCAGTTGGTAGAGCACACGACTGAAAATCGTGGTGTCGCCGGTTCGACCCCGGCCCTCGCCACTCATTCATGGCCAACGGTGGACCCCCTTTACCCTTGAGGGGTGAACCGGGATCACATCCTCGTCGTCTTTGACGACTCATCCGCCGGCCGGCGGGCGCTCGAGGAGGCCGCACTGATCGCCGACGAGCGTCAAGCGGAGCTCTCGGTCGTCGCCCTGGTCGACTACGACACGCGACAGATCGGCTGCTGCGTCCCGGCCGGTTACTGGAACGGCGTGCTCGGCGAGCTTGCGCGCGGTGACCTCAGTAAGGCACGGGACCTGATTGGTGCCCGCGGGGCCTCAACCAGTTTCGACGTCGCTCCCGGCGGCGGAATGAAAGGAATCGAACGAGTTGCCGAGAGGCTGGACTGCGACCTCCTTGTGGTCCCACGACACGGGCCTTTCGGCCGCCTCTCGCTACGCCGGCTGAAGCGGCGCACCAAAGCCGAAGTAGTTGACATCCCCGTCTGAGTATCGATGTAACCATGATGCTCGCTACGCGATCTTTACTCCATCACAAGGTGCCGTGAACGACTTTTAGCATCTGAACTGGCTTGACCGGCGTCTGGGCGAGCGGGCTCTCGACCGCCTGATTGTGACCACCAGGCCTGAGGCCTACCGGCGTCTCGATGGAGTCGCCGTGGTACCTCTCGCCCTCATCGTTCCGTGAGCGTCCCGGTGTAGCCGGCTAGCGGAACTCGTTCAGCACCTCGTGCAGCATTGGCAGCGACGGACGCCACTCCACCCGTGCGATCGATGCGTCTACCGCCGCCAGGTCGAGGCGTTCCTGATCACGGACCGTGGTGAACACTTCCCAGAGCTCCTCGCGTGTACACACCTCGGCCAGATCCACGAGCGTCCGCGCGATGCTCGTGACCGGTATGCCGTCCACCACCCCCAGGTCGTCCGGGTGAAGTGGCGGGCCCCGGTGAATGGTGATTCCTGGCGGCGGATCGGGCGTATTCCGCGGATCATCGCCCGGCTTATTGGGGACGTAGACGTCGATGGGAAGCGTGGCGAAATCTCTCATGCGATGCAGCATCGATTGCCGCGTGTTACGGAACCAGACCGGCGTGTGACAACTCCGTGACGGCCTCATCACGACTCGGAGCCGGTCATATTCTGCCGTACGCGACTGTTTCACTCTGCCGTAAACGACCGTTTCAACCTGTCGTTCTGGTATCTTGTCAGGCGTGAATCCACTTCTTGCCTACCAACGCCGGATTGTCGACGATGAACTCGACGAACTGATCCGTGAACTCCCAGCCCTGGCGATCGAAGGGCCCAAAGGCGTAGGAAAGACCCGCACCGCCCTGGAACGGGCACGAACAGTCCACCGTCTCGACGATCCTGCGGAACTTGATGTCGCCAAAGCGGATCCCGCCCGGCTTCTCGAGGGAGAGCGTCCGGTGATGTTCGATGAATGGCAACGGTTGCCGCAAGTCTGGGACTTGGTACGGAGAGCTGTGGACGACGGCGCGGAAGCAGGAAGTTTCCTGCTCACCGGGTCCGCATTGCCAGAGCCTCCTCCAACCCACTCCGGTGCTGGTCGTATTGTGACAGTCAGAATGCGTCCGTTTGCGCTTAGCGAACGACTGGGAGCCGCCACTGTCAGCCTCGCTAGTTTCCTCACGGGGGAGCGCGCGCCTATTTCCGGGACGACAAGTTTCACACTCGCGGACTACTTGAAAGAAATCCTGGCTTCCGGCTTGCCCGGTGTGCGACCGTTGGCGGGCAAAGCCCACCGGGCGCAACTCGACGGATATTTGAGTCGGATCGTCGATCGCGACATACCCGACGACGCCGGCGTCACAATTCGAAACCCTGCCGCGCTGCGCCGTTGGATGACGGCATACGCCGCAGCCACTTCAACCACGACAACTTTTGAAAAGCTTCGCGATGCGTCGGCTGCCGGTCATGACCACAAGCCATCCAAATCGGCAACGCAGGCGTACCGGGACGGATTGAAGCGGGTTTGGGTACTAGACGAGGTCCCCGCTTGGACTCCGAGTAGTAACCGACTCAGAGAGTTGGGGCAAGCTCCCAAACATCAGTTGGCCGACCCGGCCTTCGCTGCGCGTTTGCTCGGCGCCCAGGCAGAAACACTTCTGGCCGGTGGAAGCGCCGGTCCGACTATTCACCGTGGTGGCACGTTGCTCGGGGCCCTGTTCGAGAGTCTGGCCACGCTCTCCTTGCGTGTCTACGCGACCGCCGCTGAAACGAAAGTTGGCCACCTCCGGACGGCTCGTGGGCGCCAAGAAATTGATCTGATCGTCGAGCGGGCAGACGGCGGTGTGGTTGCCATCGAAATCAAGCTCGCGAAAAGCGCCGAGGAAGTCGACGTCAAGCACCTGAACTGGCTTGATCGACGGCTGGGAGATCGGCTGCTCGACCGGCTGGTGGTGACCACCGGGCCGGAGGCCTATCGGAGGCAGGACGGGGTCGCCGTGGTTCCCCTTGCTCTCCTTGGTCCTTGATCAGAGGAGAACGACAGAGCCGCCCCTCGACATCACGCACATAGACGCTGACCAGCCGAACACGCTACGAGTATTGCTGCAAAAGAAAGGGCCCCGGCTTTCGCCGGGACCCTTTCGGAGTAGCAGCTCCCTGGAACTTCTCTGCTACTTCTTCCTCCGCTTCTACTACGCGGACTTGACCTTGAGTACCTTCTTGGCGGACTTGCCGGCCGACTTGGCCGTAATCTTGGCCTTGCCCTTGGCCTTCTTGGCTGCCTTGGCAGCGATCGTCCTCACCGTGGTCTTGCCGGGGAGGATGGTCACTTTGAGCTTCTTCGGCAACTTGACCTTCTTGTTGCTCGACTTCAGGAAGACCGTGGTGACGCCGCCGGTCTCACCGGAGTTGGTCACCTTGATCTTGAGCTTGACCTGCTTGCCGGCCTTGACCTTGCCGGGTCCGGAGATCGCGACCTTGCTGACCTTGAACGGAGTCGGCTCCGGAGGCGGGATGACGATCGGCACACAGTTCGGGAAGGTGCCCGTGGTGCCTTCTTCACACTGCGGGGGCGGAATCAGCTTGCAGTCCTCGGTCGGCGTACCGGGCGTTCCGGTGGTACCGGCCGGGCACGGCTTCGGAGCCGGCTTAGCGTCCGTAGCAGCGGGCAGGTCGGTTATCTCGGCCGAGCTGTTGGCCAGGAAGAGGCCGCCGACCGGCTCAAGCAGACCACCGATCAGGGGGCAGAGACTGGCGTTTTCGGTGACCAGCGACTTGACCTTGGGCTTGGTGTTCCAGTAGCCACTGATCGCCCCTTCGGCCGGAGCGGCCGAGGTGGTGGTGCCGAACAGAGTGCCCGGGGCCGGCCAATTGATCGCGTTGGTCGACATGGCGACGTTCAGCGGAGCAACCTGACACTTCAATTTACCCTCACCGCTGATCGGCAGACCTTCGATGTCCTCGAGGTGGTCAGTGCCGAGGGTCAGCGAGATCTTCGCGTCGAGGCTCATTGCCCCGGTGGCGTCATCGTAGGTGCCGTGGGCGTCATCGGTCAGACCGATCTCGGCCTCGATCGCCGCCGGTCCGATACTCACGGCCAGCTTGGGAAAGTCGAAGCCGGTGGCCTTCGGCAGCGTGAAGTTGCCGAGGGCGTCGGAGTAGACGCCGTTCATCTTGAGCGGCGGAAGGAAAGCGCCCGGCGCCCCGGCCGGATCCGGAGTGGTCGGAGTCAGAACCAGCTGGTTGAGCTCGTTGCCCAGAGCAGTGACGTTGATTCCGACGTAGTTAAAGTCGGTTTGGATCGGGCCACCCGGGGTCGATGCCGCCTGGGCACCGGTCGCTCCGAACGCGAAGATCGCGAGCAACGCTCCGACGGCCGCCTTGAGCTTGGTTGAAACACGGCGCTGACGGCCGTTCGTCTCCCTCATTTGTGTATCTCCCTAAGTCGTGGCCCCTACGGCCAAGTTTGTTCCCTGTACGGACACGCGGACTCCCAGTGACGGGGATCACACAAGTCCTGATGGCACCAGCATACAGAACCGGCCCCGATCCCGCAAACACTTGTTTCATGAGGGAGCTGCGACTACTGCCTCCGCCGTGAGGCAACTCGAATCGGCTCAATCTATACTTCGCCCCCGGCTGCCGCGAAGAGCGGCGCCGCATGGGCCGTTAGCTCAGTTGGTAGAGCAGGAGACTCTTAATCTCAAGGTCGAAGGTTCGAATCCTTCACGGCCCATTGATTTGGCTGACTGCGACTTCGCTTACGGCGCGAGGCGTAGCCCTGACCGCTACCGGCAGCGTCCTGCGCGGTAGCGGTCGAGCGGACCCCAGGATCAGGCTTCGCAGCTGCGCCGCGTATCGAAACCGAATCCGCCGAAGCAGCGGTCGAAACCGAATCCGCCAAGCAGTCGGTCGTCGCCGCGGTTGCCCTTGAGCACGTCGTTGCCGCGGTTGCCCTTGAGCAAGTCGTTGCCCAGGTTGCCCTTGAGCACGTCGTTTCCGCCGTTGCCCTTCAGCAGGTCAGCTCCGCCGCGGCCGATAAGCCGGTCCGCTCCCGGACCACCGAGCACGAGGTCATTTCCGCGGCCGGAAATGACGCGATCATTGCCCTTGCCGGCACAGATCAAATCCCGGCCACCGAACGTCTTGATCAAATCCCGGCCACCGTACGCAGCGACGACATCCCGTCCCCTGGTACCGACGATCTGGTCGTTACCGGCCGATCCGATAATGGTCGCCTTTACGCCGGCGCAGGTAGGCCGCTTGGCCGGAGTCGGAACGCTGGTGTTCGCCGTCGATTTGTCGTTGGCGGTCACCGGGTCTTTCTGGTCCGAGTTGACGCTGGCGGTATTGCTGATCGTTCCCGGCTTGCGAACGATCACCACGATCGTCGCGGTAACGGTCGTGCCGACCGGAATCGAAGCGATTGTGCAGCTGACTTTCTGGCCCTTGCGAGCGCAGGCGCCCGACGTGGCCGCCGCTGACACATAGTCGGTTTCCTTCGGCAGCTGGTCCGTCAGGGTCACCCCGGTCGCGGTCTCCGGGCCGAGATTCTCGACCTTGACCGTATAGGTGATTTTCGAACCGATGCTCGCCGTACTCGAGCTTGCGGTCTTAGTCACTTTCAGGTCGGTGGATCCGCTTGGCGCAGCGGCGCTGGTGCCGGTGAAACCGATCAAGGTGATCGGGACCAGCAGGAACAGCCAGAAATGCCGCCAGGCAGCTCCGGATTGTGATTTCAAAGTCCAAACTTTCATGGAATTCCCCTTCAGTGGGGGGCTTTCGCCCGGTTGCGTGTCTGATAGCTGAACGCGGAACTGCCGCGGAAGTAAGGAGCTTCCGGCGGAATCGGTGTGAATAGGGACCCTGGGAAGTCGGGCACAGTTGCGGGTGCTCACTTCAGCGAACACCCGCAACCGGCCGGTAAATCGAACCTACGCGGTCTCCTCGGGCTCTGCGGTCTCACGCTTAACCTTCTGAGCCGCCACGACGCAGCGGCTGAAAGGCGTGCCCTTCTCACCCTTGACGTGTTTCTTGCTCAGCGCCTTGCAGGCGTCGCGGGGAGTTGCCTCCTCGTCGCCGGCGACCGTTTTCATCGCCCGGACACAGTTAGAAAAAGGCGTGCCCTTGACGCCCTTGACGTGCTTCTTGCTCTGGCCCTGACACAGTTTGCCGTACGCCTTGCCCTTGGACGCGTGACCAGCCTTGGGACCCTGCGAGTGACCCGCGTTCGGGGTCGCGAGCGCCGGGGAAGCCGTGAACGCGAGAGTTCCTGCGATCAATGCTGCGGTTGCGGTGCGTTTCATGTTTCCTCCTAGATTGGGTACCTGTAGGTCGGGGACCTCAACAGGTAAACGCGGAGGAAAGCCTGGGGTAAGGAACTACTTGGGAAGCTTCGCTTTGCCTGCCGGGGGACCGGCGTCGGCCGACGCCCCGGGAGAGTCAGGCCGACCCGTCGCAGTCGACTGACCCGGTGCGAGGCCCCCCTGGGCGTGAGCATCTGCCTGAGCTTGTCCCCCGGCCGAAGCCGGCGGCAACTGCGTCGGTGGTCCGCCCGGCGAAGGGATGGCTCCTTTGTGCTGGGCGCCGCCGGTGCCGCCTGGGTTCCCTGACGCCTGCCCGGGCAGACCGGGATCGTCTGGGACGGAACCGGCACCCTCGGCTGGCTGCGAGTCTGCGCTACCCGTCCCTTTGGCGTGGGAGTTCGAATCACCGGGTCTGGCGGAACCGTCCTGTCTTTTTCGCCGCTCATGCTTCGGGGCGTCATCCGACTGTCGGCCGCCGTCGCCCCCGGGGGGAATGCCCCCACCGCAGGGGCTTCACCGATTAGACGCGATGCCGGGACCGACTGCGCCGACGTCCCACTCGGAGACTTCTTCGGCTGACCAGCGTCCCTGGCACCGTCGACAAGACCCACGGTTCCGGCGCCCAATCCGGCGGTAATCGCAATCACGGCAGTCGCCTTCATCGCGCTGCCCCCGAGCACGGCATTGCCGCCGCTCATCCCGATCGAGGCGGCCAGGCCGCCGCCCCCGCCAGAGCCTCCGCCAAAAATCTGGGTGATCGTCACCACCAGCGCCGCGGGCAACGGGGGGACCAATGCCCGCAAGTCCGCTTGACGGGCGTTGATTCCGGTCCGGAAATCAGCACACGCTTCGCAAGTGCGCAGATGCGCCTTGATCCGACGGGCTCCGGAAACCCTCCCGTCGCGCTCAGACAACTTCGACCGCACCGTCTCACAATCCATGTCGCGCCCCTGAGCCTGCTCCTGGAGCGAGCAACGCGCCTCGTAGACGGCCTGCTTCGCCGCCCCCGGGGAAGCATCGATCGCCGCGCCGATCTCGTCGAAGCTCAGCCCATTCAGCTCCCGCATGACCAGGGCGCCACGCTGCTGCTCCGGCAGGTGTTCGAGGTCGGAGAGAAGCTGCCGGAGTCGCTCCCGGTTCGCGACCGTCGATTCGAGACTCTCGCCTCCTGCGAGATCGTGCTCGGCGATGTCCTCGGCGGGCCGCCTCGCCCGGATCAGGTTGATGCATTCGTTGTGTGCGACCTGAAAGAGCCACGGCTTGAGTTTCAGTTCCCGGGTTTCGCCCGGCAGTGCCTTTAGCGCCTTCGCCATCGTGTTCTGAAGCGCATCCCCCGCGTCCTCCATGTCGCCCGTCATTGACACACAAAATCCGTATAGGGCTTGACGGTGACGCCGAAATATTTCTGCGAATGCCCTGGAATCGCCGGACACCACCCGCCGCGCAAGGGCCCGTTCGGTCAGCAGCCTCATCGGAGGATGGCTGGATCTGGTGACAGAGGGTTGGGGTTCCGCCTTCGGCATTCATCTTCATTATGGCAACGCGCCGACTGCCGACAAGTAAGGAGTTACTCCCGCCGTGATCCCCGCGCGCGCTGCGGTATCGCCGGTCACTACCAGGTAGAAACCTGAAAACGGTTGTTAAGTCAATCTCGGAAAGAGCCCCGTCTGAATTACGGCGTGGTGGGCGGGGCGGTCAGCGGACTCTGGGTTCCGAGGCTTCCGGCCGGCTCCTCGAGGGACTTTCCGCCGTCCTTCTTGGCCTGCTTCTTGGCCTGGGCCAGGATCTTGCCGATCCGGGCTGCGTCCTTTTGAACCGAATCGAGCTGGCTCTGGATCTGCTGCTGCTCGGCTTTGTCGGGGGTCGCCGCGATCGCCCGCTTGAGAGTGGCTTTTGCCTCCGCAGTCTGCTGGGCGTAGAACTGGTAGGTCGCGAGGGTGGCCAGGGGGCCGGCGGCGCTCGGGCCATTCCGGTCGGCTTCGGCTGCGTCGGCGACGAACTTCTGGGCCCGGGCGGCGTCGGCGATGTTGGTCTCGAACTGGGCGACTGTCGAGTCCTGGGAAAGCGTGAAGAGAGTGTTGGCGATGACCTGGGCGACTGACTGATCCGGCTGGTTCTTCGTCGCCCTCAGGTATTTCTCCCAGCTCTGGGCGGCGAGGTCGTACTGGGTCGTGGCCTCGTCGGTGATCGTCTGGGCGCCCGTCTCCTGGTCGACTTCGATCAGGCTGTTGCCCGCCGCGATCCGGGCGCGGATCAGTTCTTCCTGGGCGCGGATGTTGTTCGGCTCGGTGGCGAGCCTCTCCTGAATGTTCTCGGCCCGCTCGATGTTGCTGTCGGCGATGTCCTGAGAGACCACTCCTCCACCGCTGCTGAACGGGTTTGCTCCGCCGGGGAGGCCGATCACGATGAGACTGGCGGCCATGATGACCGCAAGGAGGACGTAGATGACCTGAATCACACGCTTGCGCTTTCCGCGCAAGTCGAACAGCATTCTGTTTTCAGGTTCTTCCGCCACGGCTAGCTCTCCTCGATATTCGGATCTTCCGGTTCAGGCGCTGGTTGCCTGCCCATACCCCGAGCGAGGAAGATACTCAGTTCGTACAGTAATAGCAGCGGAACCATCTCGATCAGCATCGAGAGCGGGTCGACGCCGGGTAGGGCAGCGGCGATGACGGCGAGCAGCAGATACGCATACCGGCGGTTGTGCCGGAGCTGTACGACGGTCACGATCCGCAGTTTGACCAGGGCGAGGATGATCACCGGCACCTGGAAAACGAAGCCACCGGCCAGCAGCGTGGTCGAGAAGAACGAGTAGTACTCACGAGCCCGCAACTCGGTGTTGAAGTTGTTGCCGCCGAAGTTGAGCAGGAAGTTGATCGCGGCCGGCAGGATGATGAAGTAGGCAAAGACGACGCCGCAGAGGAAAAGCAGGGGGATCGCTATGAGCAGCGGCAGGATCGCGCTTCGTTCGCGGGGCGAAAACGCGGGCAGGAGGTACGCGAACAGCTGGTAACTGATCAGGGGGGCCGAGATGATGACTGCCGAGTAGGCACAAACCGTCACCGTCGTCATGAAGGCCTCGGTCGGCGCCAGCACCTGCAGCGCCTGGTTCGCCTCCGGCAGGGGCGCCGCCGCGATGTCGAGGATCACTTCGCTCTGCCAGAAGCAGGCCGCGAAGATCAGGGCCACCGCGACCAGGGTGAAGATTATGCGTGAGCGGAGCTCGGCGAGGTGATCGACGAGGGAGAGCTGCTCTTCGTGCCGGACCGGCTTCAGCTTTGCCAACCGGGGACCCTCAGTCTTGACGCTCGCGTACTACCTCAGCCTCGACGTGTTCGGGTTCGTCGTCGGCCGCGCGATTCTCGTCATTGATGATCTCCGTTACCTCGGGCTCGGCGCCGGGAGGCGGAGTCAGCGCAGCCGGTTCCGTTTCATCGGAATCGTCGTCGTCATCCTCGTCTTCATCGTCCTTGCCGACCTTGTTGATGCCGTCTCGGAACTCGTTGATGCCCTTGCCCAGGGACTTGCCGAGCTCGGGCAGGCGCTTCGGCCCGAAGACAATCAGGGCAATGATCAGGACGATCGCAATTTCTAGTGGGCCGACGTTTGGAATCATGGTTATCTAGAGGGTATCTACGAGGCGACCTCGCGTGCGGATCAGTCCTTGAAATTCAGATAGTAACGCGATGCCGTCGGTTCGGCCTGCCCCTGGTACTTGGAGCCGTTTTCATCGCTGCCGTAGGGGGAGTCGACGGCCTGGTCCATCCGCATGAAGGACAGCTGACCGATCGGCATTCCGTGGTAGAGCGTGATTGGCAGGTTGGCGACGTTCGAGAGCTCGAGGGTGAGGTTCCCGGAGAACCCGGCGTCGACGAACCCGGCGGTCGAGTGGATCAGGAGCCCGAGCCGGCCGAGCGAGCTCTTGCCTTCGAGCCGCGCGACCAGGTCATTCGGCAAGGTGACTTTCTCCAGAGTCTGTCCCAGCACGAATTCTCCAGGGTGGAGGATAAAAGCCTCATCCGCCCCGGGGTTGACCAGCTCGGTCAGGTCTTCCATCGGCTCCTTCACGTCGATGAAGGGGTAACGGGAGTTGTTGAAAACCCGGTATTTGGAATCGACCCGCAGATCGACGCTCGAAGGCTGGATCAGATCGGCCTCGAAAGGATCGATCTTGATGCGGCCTGATTCGATCTCCTGGCGGATCGTTCCGTCGCTGAGGACCATGGCCGGAGTATTCCAAAAAGCCCGGTCCAGTCCGGCGCGCCTCACCGGGCCGGCCGGGTCAGCTGTAGCGCAGGACGACGCCGTCGGCGATCAGCTCGAGCAGTTGCCGCTGCTCGTCTTCGAGTCCGGCCGGACCGAGGCCGGCTTTGGCTTCTTCGATCATGCCCATCGCGCGGGTTCTGACCTGCTCCAGCGCTCCGCTCGCGGCAATGCGGTCGCAGACCGTTTCGGCGCTGCTTTCATCCAATCCGTGCAGGTCGATCTCGAGGAGGCCGGGGTCGGTCGCGGCCGCCGCGATCAGCGGCAGGGTCACGGTACCGTCGAGCAGGTCGGTGCCCCGGGCCTTGCCGGTCCGCTCCACCGGGCCCGCGATGTCGAGGACGTCGTCGAGCATCTGGAACGCGAGGCCGATCCGATGACCGAACAGGGAGATCATGTCGGCCTGCCCCGGATCGACGGTGGAGCGACCAAGCACGCAGGCTGCCTCGAACAGGCGGCCGGTCTTGAGGCCGGAGCGCTCGAAATACTCGCTTTCGGAAAGCGCGAGGTTGAACGCGCCGCGCCGCTGCATCAACTCACCGCGGGCGAGATCGACCGCGGTCCGGCTCAGTTCCGCCACTGCGGCCTGGTCCCCGCCGTCGACCAGAACCCGGAAGGCCGAAGCGAAGAGCTGGTCACCGACCGCGGTGGCCCGGCCGGGCCCGGCGCTCGCGAAGACGGTGGGGGCGCCACGGCGGAGCGGCGCCCGGTCGAGCACGTCGTCGTGGACCAGGCTGGCCATGTGGACAAGTTCGACGGCGATACCGGCCCGGACCGCAGCAGCACCACCGTCGGGCCCGGCACAGAGCAGGACCAGCATCGGGCGCATGCGCTTGCCGCCGGCCTTGAGGGTCGAGATCGCGTCCTCGGAGAGTGCGCCTCCCCGATCGACCGCGACGGCGAGTCCGTCTTCGACCTCTTTTAGTCCCTGGGTCAGCCAGGCTCCGGCAGTGTCGGTAACCGCCGTGACCGGCTCGGGAGCCGAGCGCTCCGGGTTCACTTGACCGCGGAGTGGAGGGCGATGATGCCACCGGCCATGATTGTCCAGCGGACGTGCCGGAACCCGGCACCGTCCATTCTCGAGCCTAAGCGCGCGGCATCGGGAAAGCTCCGGACCGACTCCGGCAGATACTCGTAGGCGGAGGAGTCACCCGCGACTTTGCCGAGCATCGGTACGACGCGATCGAACCAGAGTCCAAAGAAAAGGGCCAGCGGCTGTCGGCTCGGTTGGGTGATCTCGAGGATCGCCAGCCTTCCTCCCGGTTTGAGTACCCGGTGCATCTCGGCCAGGCCGCGATCGAGGTCGGCCAGGTTGCGGGCCCCGAAGGCGATGGTGACCGCATCGAACTCTTCATCCCCGTAAGGAAGCTCGAGGGCGTCCGCCCATTCGAACTCGACCTCGGTGATCCCGCGTGCCGTTGCCTTCTTGTCGGCGATCTTGAGCATCGGACGTGAGAAATCGGCACCTGTCACTTCGCCCTCGGTGCCGGTCCTCTCGGCCAGGGCAAAACTCAGGTCACCGGTTCCGCAGCAGAGGTCGAGCGCCTTCTGTCCTTCTTCCAGGCACACCCGGTCCGCCGCCCGCTCCCGCCAGGTCTGGTCGAGCCCCGCGGTCATCACCCGGTTCATGCGGTCGTAGACCCCGCTGATCCGGTCGAACATCGAGTTGACCTCGCCGGCGAATTGCTCGTCGCCGCGGCGGGGACGAGGTTCATTCATGAGGGCTCCTCGATCTAATCGAGTGACGCGAGGTAATCGGACACCGCATTCAGATCCTCTTCCCCGAGGCCGCGGAAAGACGGCATGATGCCCGGGCCGATCTCGAGCGACTGCTTGATCGCGGCCCGCGGGACCTTGGTTCCGATTTCAGTCAGGTCTGGTCCGAGGCCGCCATGGGCCCCGTTCTCCCCGATCGCATGGCAGGCGAGACAGCCCGACTGGGCGACGATCAGCTTGCCTTGCTCGTACTGGGGCTTGGTTTCCAGCTCGATCTCGGA
The DNA here is from genome assembly GCA_038256675.1 of Solirubrobacterales bacterium. Classification (GTDB taxonomy): domain Bacteria; phylum Actinomycetota; class Thermoleophilia; order Solirubrobacterales; family 70-9; genus 67-14. Next base: position 43,482 of record JBBSKC010000001.1, read on the forward strand.
CGGCGATCCGGACGACGCTCCGAGGAGCGTCAGGTAAGCCATCGCGACGATGATCAGGATGCCCGTGATCGAGGCGATCGGCCGCTTCCAGGGGATGCGCTCGGCACCGCGGTCATAAAAGGGCAATGCCAGGAGCAGGACCATGCAGATCGTCGGGATGCCGATCGTCGCGAGCGGCGTCAGGGCTGGAGGCTTGATCACGCGCAGCAGCTCGAAGAGGAAGAAGAAGTACCACTCGGGTCGCGGCGTGTAAGTCGTGGTGGTCGGATCGGCCTTCGGACCCTGCTCGGCCCCCAGGAACAGCGCCATGATGATCAGGACGGCGGCGACCAGACAGAACATCACCGAGTCCTTCATGATCGCGTACGGGAAGAACGGCTTGCCCTTTTTCTTCAGCTGCTCGTACTCGCGGAGATACTCCTCTTTTTCGCGGCTGTTCACGAGGGGGTCTCCTCGTCATCGACAGCATCGGTCGATTCGGAGCCGCCGCCTTCGACCGGTCCCTGATCAGTGGTCGACTCCTCCGCGGCGGGCTCGGCGGCGGGTGCTTCGGGCTCCTCCGGAGCGCTGTCGGCTTCGGTGACCTCCGCCTCGTCCGCCTCGGGGGTAGCTTCGTCCGAACCGTTGCTGACGAACCCGTTCGAAGAAACAGACACTTCATCCGAATCGGCGACTGCGACACCGGCTTCCACGGACTCGGTGCGCTGGGCACCCTTCGGGCGGGCGGCGCGGACCCAGGGCGGGGCGGTCGTACCGAGCTTGACGACCAGGAAGAGGTGGGCGCCGATCAGGGCGCCGATCAGTCCGGGCACGACCAGCATGTGCAGGGCATAGAACCGGGAAAGGGTGGTGGCCGAGAAGTCAGGCCCGGCCCTCAGGAAGTCGGCCAGGTACGGTCCGACGATCGGTCCCGAAGCGGTGATGTTGTTGGCCACGATCGTCGCCCAGAACGACCTCTGGTCGAACGGCAGCAGGTAGCCGGTGAGGCCCATAACCATGGTCAGGATCAGCAGGACGACGCCGATCACCCAGTTGAGTTCCCGGGGGTACTTGTAAGCGCCGAAGAAGAAGGTCCTCGCCATGTGCAGGAAGATCAGGATGATCATCAGGCTGGAGCCCCACTTGTGGAGACTGCGCACGAATTCGCCGAGGAAGACGTCGTTGGTCAGGTGGGTGATCGAGGCGTAGGCCTGGGTGGCCGAGGGGGTGTAGTACATCGAGAGGAAGACGCCGGTGATCGCCTGCATCGCGAAAATGAACATCGTCGCCGAACCCAGGGTGTAGAACCAGTTCGTTCCCTTGGGCACGTGGCGCGACATCATCGCGGTGAAGATGCCGGACGCGTTGGTCCGTGAATCGACCCAGCCGGCTACGTCGGCACCGGCTTCGGTGCCGTGGTGGACGGCGAGGTCCTTGTGCCCCGAGAGCTTTTCCTTTCGGGTCGGCTTGACCTCTTCTTGGGCGACTGCGCCGTTCTCACCGGGCATAGCGCCGTTCTCGGCCTGGTCGGCCTTCTTCGTGCGGGATGGGAAAGGTGACTTCATCGCTCAGTCACCATCACGGGGGCGGGAAAGTCGTTGGCCGGGGCGGGTACAGGTACTCCCAGATGCCGCCGGTGAACTCGCCGGGATCACGGACCCGGACTGCCTTGAGCTGGTTGGTCACGCTGTAGCGCGGTCCGAGCTCGACGCGCTTATTGGTCACCCGGGTCTGGAAACGGTCGAGCGGGCGGACCGGCGGACCGCCGATGCGCTTGCCGACGAAGTCGTAGGCGCCACCGTGGCAGGGGCAGATGAAGTTCGCGGCGGCCTGTACGTAACGGACCGGGCAGCCGAGGTGGGCGCAGCGGGTCGAGATGGCGATGAACTCGGCCGGGTCTTCGCCGTACTCCTCCGAGCCCTGACGCACGTAAGCGGTCGTCTTGCCGGCCTCGCCGATTCCGAGGATCTCGGTGAAAACGACCTGCTTGTAAGTCTCGGAACCGAAGTCCTCGATCGTTCCGACCGACTCCCAGCGTTCACGGCCGCGCTGGAAGACCGGGGCGAGGGCGAACCCGACCACCGGCAGCACGACAGCGGCCCCGGCAAGTCCTCCGAGGGCCTGGCTGGCAACGACGAAAACCTTGCGTCGGGTCATCGACTCGCCTTCGAAGTAGCCGCGAGGCTCTGCTTCTGGCAGTTTCGTGCGGGGTCGATCCTCCGCGGAGAGGTTTTTTTCTTGCGAGTCGGGCAACGTCAGTCAGGAAATTCTTGGAGGTTTGAGACCTTGGAGTCTATTGCCTTGCGCGCCGTATCGAACGCCCGCCCGAGACCGTGCTCGGCGGCGGCGTCCGACGACCACTCGTTCAGGGCTTCCAGCGAACCCGGTTCACCCCGCCGGAGAGCCTCCACCAGCGCCGTTTGGGCAGGGTCGATTCCGTATGCCAAAGCCAAAAGCTGGGCTAGCCACAGTGTTTCGGCCCGGGCGGCCTCACCGATGGCCCGGAACCCCGCCGCGATCCGGATCAAATCCGACAGGATTCCTACGGATTCGGGGTCGTCGAGAGCGGCGAGGCCGGAGATGCCGATCGCATAGAAGAGGTCGCCGGCGAGCAGTCTGAGGTCGGAGTCGGAAGCCTCGAGGACCCGGGGGGTCCCGTAGTGGCAGAGGTAACCCTCGCGCACCGCTTCGACGACGAAGGAATACTCGGCCGCGGCGTCAGATGTTCGGGGGCCGCCGGCGGCCAGTTCCCCAAGGACCGGCGCCTCGGCCGGAGTCACGACGTGCCCGGAGAGCGGCTCGCCTTCGGTGGCAATCCGTTCCGAAAGGGCGACCAGTGCAGTGGCCGGGCTCAAAGTACCTCCTCGAGCGACTCGCGCGTTGCTTCGAGCGTCTCGTCGATCGTCCCTTCGTCGTGGGCGAGCGACACGAACCAGGCCTCGAACTGGGCCGGCGGAAGGTAGATCCCGCGGTCGAGCATGGCTCGGCAGAAGGCGGCGTGAGTCTCGAGGTCGGATTTGCCCGCATCGGCGAAGTCGTGCACCGGCGAGTCGCGGAAGAACAGGGTGACCAGGCCGGGAGCGGCGGTGACCTGTAGCGGCCGGCCGTCGGCCAGACCGCGGAGGCCGGCCACCAGCCGGTCGGTCAATACGCCGAGCCGGTCGTAGGCATCCGCGTCGAGTCGGCGCAGCGTGGCGAGTCCGGCGGCCACCGCCAGCGGATTGCCGGACAGGGTTCCCGCCTGGTAAACGTCGCCGGCCGGGGCGATGCGTTCCATGAAGCGCCGCGGACCGCCGAAAGCCGCGGCCGGCAACCCGCCACCGACGATCTTTCCCATCACGGTCAGATCCGGCTCGATTCCATAAAGTTCCTGGGCTCCGCCGCGGGCCACGCGGAACCCGGTGATCACTTCGTCGAAGACGAGTAACGCTCCGGTCTCGCTCGTCTTTTCCCGGAGCAATTCGAGAAATCCGTCGTCGGGTGGAACCAGGCCCATGTTGGCGGCGACCGGCTCGACCAGCAGCGCCGCGACCTCGTGCCGGTCGAGGGCGTCGACCACGGCCTGACGGTCGTTCCACGGTACGACCACGGTTCCGGCGGCCTGTGCGGCGGGAATGCCGGGACCCGAAGGTACGGCCAGGGTCGCGACGCCGGAGCCGGCATCGGCCAGCAGCCCGTCGCTGTGGCCGTGGTAGGCGCCGCTGAACTTGACCAGCACCTCCCGGCCGGTCACTGCCCGGGCCAGCCGGGCCGCACTCATCGCGGCCTCGGTTCCGGAGCTGGTCATCCGGATCATCTCGAGCGAAGGCACCCGGCCGACGATTTCTTCGGCCAGCTCGACCTCGCCTCGGGTGGCGGCACCGAAGGTGGTGCCGCGGCCGGCGGCCTCGGTGACCGCTTCGATCACCGAGGGCTCGGCGTGCCCGAGGATCAGCGGACCCCAGGAGAAGACCCAGTCGATGTACGTGTTGCCGCCCGTATCGGTGACCCGGCAGCCCTCGCCGGATTCGATGAAGACCGGGTCCCGGCCGATCTGCCGCATCGCCCGGACCGGCGAGTTCACCCCGCCGGGCAGGACACGCTGAGCTCGCTCGAAGAGGTCCTCAGACAACGAACGGGTCCTGACGAGAAAACATAAGGAACGGGTCCTGACGTCTGTCTCCACGCTCCGCGGGGAGGACAGGCGGCGAGACCCTAGGCGCCATGTGCCTCTTCCCAGTGACGGTAGTCGTCGGTGAAGTAGCGCAGGCGGATCTTCTTGTACTCGGTCGACGAATACAAAGTGGCGCGATCGTCCGGGCCCATGCCGCAGTCTTCGGCGATCGAATCGAGGATCGCGTCGCACTCCTCTTTCGAGCGGCCGTGGGCCATGGTGAAGACGCTGTAGGGCCAGTCTTCGTAGGTCGGTCGCTGGTAGCAGTGCGAGACGCCGCGGAACGAGGCCATCCGCCGGCCGACCGTGTCGATATCTTCCTCCGGTACCCGCCAGACGCCCATGCCGTTGGCCGAGAACCCGGCGCGACGATGGAAGAGGATGGCGGCAACGCGGCGCAGGAGCTGACGTTCCTTCATGCCTTCGAGGTGCGCGAGAAACTCCTCGACGGACATGCCGACCTCATCGGCCGCGTCGTCGAACGGACGCGGGATCGCGGCCATCGGGCCCTGGATGGCCTTGATCACGGCGATGTCGGAGTCGTCATAGGGCTGCGCCTCGATCTCGCGGGGCGGCACGGCTTCGACCGTCGAGGACAGGGCATCGGTGCCCCCCTCCATCTCGAGGTTCATGTTGATCTTGAAGAGGGTGATCGTCGGCAGCTGCCGCATCGACTCGGCGCTGGCTTCGTCCATCAGTCGCTCGAGCGACGTTTCCAGGCCGAGCTTCGAATCGGGCGGCGTGGCGATCGTGAACCAGAGGTTGAAGTCGTGGTTTCGCAGGTAGTTGTGTGAAACGCCGGGGTGAGCGTTGACCACGGCGGCGGCCCGCTGGGGGTTCTCCTCATCGACCTTGGCCGCGACCAGCATCGAGCTGTAGCCGAGCGCGCGGGTGTCGAAGATCGGAGTGATCTCGCGGATGATCCGGTTCTCGAGCAGCCGGCTGGTGCGCTCGAGCGTCTCGCTGAGCGAGATTCCGGCCTCGCCCGCCATCACGGCATACGGCTCCCGGACCAGCGGGAAGCCGGACTGCAGCACGTTCATCAGGCGCTTGTCGACCTCATCGAGGGGAATCGCAGCCCCGTCTTTGCGAGACCGGATCTTCAGGGTGGGCGCCGAGGGCGCCGATCTGCTCAGGCCAGCCACAGGGCTGCCTCCTTGGCGTAGTAGGTGACAATGAAATCTGCTCCGGCGCGCTTCATCGAAACGAGCGCCTCGGTCGCCGACCGCTGCTCGTCGAGCCATCCGTTCGCGGCCGCTGCTTTCAGCATCGAGTATTCGCCTGACACCTGGTAGGCGGCGACCGGGGCTCCGGTGTCGTCCTTCACCCGTCGCACGATGTCGAGGTAATGGCTGGCCGGCTTGATCATCAGGGCGTCCGCGCCCTCTTCGAGGTCGAGCCGGGCTTCGCGGACCGCTTCGTCGCCGTTGGCCGGATCCATCTGGTAGCCGTGGCGGTCGCCTTCCTGCGGCGTCGAGCCGGCCGCCTCGCGGCAGGGTCCGTAGAACGCGGAGGAGTACTTGGCCGCGTAGGAAATGATCGCGACGTCCGGGTGGCCCTCCTCGTCCAGCTGGTACCGGATCGATCCGACCCGGCCGTCCATCATGTCGCTCGGCGCGACGATGTCGGCACCGGCCTCGGCGTGCGAGATCGCGGTCTTCGAGAGCAGTTCAACGGTCACGTCGTTGTCGACTTCGCCGCTACGGATGAAGCCGCACTGGCCGTGCGAGGTGTACTCGCAGAGGCAGACGTCGGTGATCACCGTCAGGTCCGGGTGGGCCTCCTTCAAGGCACGCACCGCCATCTGGATGATGCCTTCGTCGTCGTAGGCGCCCGATCCGGCTTCGTCCTTGTCACCGGGGATGCCGAAGAGCAGTACCGCGGCCACGCCGGCCTCATGAATGGTTCCGGCTTCTTCCACCAGCTCGGAGATCGAGAACCGGGAGATGCCCGGCATCGCGGAGATCTCCTCCCGGACGCCGGCGCCGGCAGTCACGAAGAGAGGCTGGATCAGGTCGTCTGGCGAAAGGTGGGTCTCGCGGACCAGGCCACGAAGGGCGGGCGTCCGACGAAGTCGCCGCAGGCGAGTTGCAGGAAAACTCATACCGGTCCAGTTTAGGGGGGTGGCACCGTCAGGGGCTGTGATGAGGCGCTCAGAAGCGGCGCAGCGCCAACCGGGCCAGGGCGCCGTACGCGACCGTGAGAATCACCAGATGCACCATCGGCAGCCAGACGGAAGGTCCGGCCAGCTCCAATCCCCCAGTGAGCGCATCAAGCGAGGGCTTGAACGGGAAGACCGCGGTCACCACCGAGATCACGGTCTCGATCGCCGGGCCGACCGCGTCGTCGGGGACCAGGGAAAGCAGGGCGAACGGCAGGCTGATCATCACCGCGGCCAGGGTCGCGGCACGCACCTCGCGAGTTGCGGCCCCCAGGGCGGCACCGACCGCAGCGAAAGCTGTCGACCCGAAGATCGCAGCAAGGATCCAGATCGGCGCCCGGCTCCATTGAATCGTCACGAACAGCGACAGGGCCGTCAGGAGGATCAGGACGACTACCGTCCCGACCACGACACCGAGCCCGAGCTTTCCCAGCAGGATCTGGGCGCGGGTGACCAGGCCGGCGGTCAGACGGGTGAAGGCGTTCTCTTCTTTCTCGAGGGCGAGCGAGCCGGCGACCAGGAGGAGGGTCACGAACATCAGCGCGAAGGTCGCGGTCACGGCGACGGCGAACGTGTCGAGGCTCGGCGCGTCGTTCCCGACTTCGGTCTTCCTGACCTCGATCGGTTGGGCGATCGCGCCTAGGAGCGGGTCGGCCAGGTCGAGGTTCTCGGTCGCGAGCCCGGCGAACTTGATCACCCGCTCGAGTTCCTCCCGGTCGGCCGGGTCCTTCACCTGCTGTCGAACTTTCCTCAGAGTCTCTTCGCTGTTCCTGAGGCCGAGCACCTCAAGGTCCTGGCCGAGAACGCTGAAGCTACCCCCGTCGCGGATCAGCTGGATGTATTCACGGCCGCCTTCGGCCAGCCGCTGGGCGATCAGCTGGTTAGCCTCGGCCCGCAGGGCTTCAATCTGGTCGTCGACGATCTGGTTCTCGACCGCACTCGAGCCGTTGACGACCACCTCGATCTCGGGGGTCTGGGGAGCGAGTGATGCGAGTGATGCGATCTTGTCGCTGAGGTCCTCCGGCACGATCACCGCGGCCGTCGCCTCCCCTGATTCGACCAGGTCCAGCGCCTCGTCCCGGCTGTCGGCTTCGAGGCAGTCGACCCGGTCGCACAACCGGTCGCGGATCTCGTCGCCGTTGATCTCGTCCCCGCCGAATCCGAGCTCGGTTCCGGCCGGCAGCGAGTTGAAAAGCGCGACTTTCGACTGCTCCGGCCCGCGGGTCAGAGCAAATCCGACCAAAAGCGCGATCGCGATCGGGTAGATCACGAGCAGAGCCAGCTGGAGCGGCGACCGGCGGAGGATCTGAAGGTCCTTGAGCAGCAGCCAGCGCATCAGTGGCCGGCTTTCTCGAGGAAGGCGAGGAAGGAAGTCTCCAGGTCCAAGTCGGAACCGTTCGGGGTGACGACCGCGTCCCTGAGCTCGACCGCGGTGCCGTCAAAGACTCCGCTGCCGTCGGCGACAACAAAGATGCGCTCGGCGTAACGCTCGGCCTCCTGGATGTCGTGGGTCGAGAAGACGACGGCGGTTCCGGAGGAGACCAGTCCGAGGATGAACTGCCAGAGTCGTGCCCGCTGCGCCGGATCGAGGCCGACGCTCGGTTCGTCGAGCAGCAGCACCGACGGGTCGGCCATCAGTCCGACCGCGATGTTGATGCGCTGCTGGTTACCGCCGGACAGCGTGCCGGCCTGGTCTCCCCGCCGGTCGCTCAGGCCGGTCAGCTCGATCATCTGCTCGACCCTTGCCGCCGGGTCGGCGTGGCCCTGGAGCCGCGCGAAGAGCAGCAGGTTCTCGGCGACGGTGAGCCGCCGGTAGATCGCCGCCTGCTGCGGCACCCAGCCGACTCCCCCGCCCTCACTCGCAACCGAGCCTTCGTCGGGCTCGGTGATGCCGGCGAGGATGGAAAGCAGAGTCGTCTTGCCGGCTCCGTTCGGGCCGATCACGGCGACGACTTCACCGGGACCGACCTTGAAGCCGATGCCGCTAAGTGCTTCGCGTTCGCCGAAGCGCTTGACGATGCCGGACGCCGCCAGTGCCTGGTTCGGAGGTTCAGCCATCAACCGGCGGGCACCATGAACGGCTCGATCGAATCGGCGAGTCCCGAAGTGTTGATGGTGATCGCCGCGCCCATCACCCAGACGTCTTCGGTAGCGGAATCGAACCGGACCGGCATCTCGGTCCGCATGCGTTCGATCGCCTGTTCTTTCTTGACTCCGAGCACGCTGTCGCGGGCACCGGTCATGCCAACGTCGGAGATGAAAGCGGTGCCGCCCGGCAGCACCCGGCCGTCGGCGGTGGGCACATGGGTGTGGGTTCCGCAAACCGCGGCAACCCGGCCGTCGAGATACCAGCCGAGCGCGACCTTCTCGCTGGTCACCTCGGCGTGGAAGTCGACGAAGATCACGTCGGCCTTGCCTTCAAGTGCGGTCAGCAGGTTGTCGGCCTCGTCGAAGGGCGAGTGCGCCGCGCGCAGCCCGACCGTGCCGCTCAGGTTGATCACGGCCACGTTCATGCCGCCGGCTTCGACGACCAGGTGACCCTTGCCGGGATTTCCCTTGCGGTAGTTCGACGGGCGAACCACCCGCTCGGCCTGGTCGAGAAATTCGTAAGCGTCACGGTGACGGTACGTGTGGTTGCCGAGGGTGATCACGTCGGCGCCGTTGTCGAAGATGTTGCGCGCAGTCTTCTCGGTGATGCCCATCCCCCCGGCCGCGTTCTCCCCGTTGACGATGGTCAGGTCCGGCGAATATTTCTCCTTCAGCGAAGGCATGGTCGCAGCCAGACCTTTGCGACCGGGAGAACCCACAACGTCTCCGATAAAGAGGATGTTCACCGCCCCGACCCTAGCGGGGAGGCGGGAAAACAGCACCGAGATACGGAAAGTAGTCGATAATCACGAACTTTCCGTACCTTGATCCCTTACGACCTGTGCTTCGTAGAACTCTTGGATCACCGGGACTACGTCTTTCAGTGCCCACTGCTCCCTTTCGTCGGCGCTCTCGGGCCCGCAGTTCACGAAGAGGAGCGGACCCTCTGAGTCTTCTTTTCGCAGCGAGCCGTGGCTCCCCCCACCAACATGCGCGGTCCCTCCCCAGTCGAGGCATTCGTATCCGAGAGTGGCGCTGACCATCAGGTCTCCGGCGTGTGGGGCGTGAAGGGCGGAATGGAGGCGGCCGAGGCCGTCGGGGTATTCGGGGGTTTCGATTCTGCCTCCTTCGACCGAAGCCGAGAGAGCTTCGGTGTTGCCACTGACCGACCAGCTGTTGCCGCGCAGGTCAGTGACCGTTTCGCCGATGTCGGGGCCCTCGCCGGCCGGGCGGAAGCTGAAGCGCTCACCGCCCTTTTCGACCACCGCAACAAGCTCCCCCCGGCCGCCCAGCCCCGGGCCGGTGCGAATCACCGGGGAGCCATCCTCGTGTTCGAGCCAGCAGAGCAGTTCGACGCCGTCGATCGTCGCCGCGTGTTCGCGGACTCGTCGGTGGCGCACCGGGTTGTCCTGCTCGTCAAGCAGGTAAATGTGCGCGGCGCGCGAAGTCGGGCTGACCGCCAGCTCGGCGTCCTCGGGGTGGTCCTCGGAAGGCCGCAGCACATGCCACTTCTCGGCCATGCCTTCGATCAGGGAGAGCGGCTTTTCGACGTCGGTGTGGGCGTGGTCGGCCAATAGGATCAGCGCGTAATCGGTGAGGAACCCGTCCATGCCGCCCGCCGCCCGGATCACTTCGGCCATGCAGAGGTCGGCCTGTTCAATCGAGTTCACCGAAGCAGATGGTCCGTGCCGGTGGGAGTAGTTGTCATTGTCTGGGAACGAGAGCAGCAGGAAGTCGAAGCGGTTCCGTGAAACGAGTTCAGCGGCGCAGCAGGCGGAGTAGCCGTCGCGCCGGCCTGGCACCGAGCTCGGCTTGCAGGGAACCTGCATCGAGGAATAGAGATCCCCGTAGAAGAGCTCTTTCGGCCCCCAGGTCCCGTAATCCATCTTGATCAGTCCGGATTCGATCGCCTTGCCGGTCAGTCCCTGCAGGGTCACCTGGTGACGGTGGCGGCCCCGGTAGATCAGGAACGGCGTGGCCGCGGTCCGCAGATCCCGGTCGTCGAGCGTCTCGAAGATCGTCTCGATACCCGGGTTGAGGTGGGCCATGTTCATGTTGTAGACGAGGTCGTGGAGCGAACGGAAGATGCCGAAGGCCCGTGAGGCTTCGAGCGAGGACCCGTACTCGACGTAGCGCCGCTCGACCCGGTGGAACCAGTTCATGCCGCTGATCCAGTGCTGGTCGGCGGCGACGCCCGTAACCATCTCGGCCGAAGCGACCGGGGTCACGGAGGGGAAGGAGGAGACGCAGTCCTCGACCAGGACCCCTCGCTTGATCAGGCGGCCGAAGGTCGGCGCCCGCCCCTCGGAGATCGTCTGCCTGAGCATGTCGGTCCTCAGCGAATCGACGTAGGCAAGTACGAGCTTTCGCTCCATCGGCGTTACCGGAGGACGCGCAAACCGGCGTGCTTGCGATCTGCACGCCGACGGCGACCGATCGCGAGCCAGACCAGTCCGGCCGCAGGCAGGATTGCGAACGGCGGGAAGACGATCGAGATCGCGACGATGATCACCGCCGCGAAGACCGTGAGAAAGGAAAGTGCCGTCGTTCCGCCCCGCCTGGTGGCCCCCGCGATCACTCCACTCACCACGACGCAGGCGAATCCGGCGAACAGCCCGCAGGAGATCGCGCCAAGGATCGACGATCCGTCAAAGGCGGCGCTTACGATGTAGCCAAGGGCAAGGCCGATGATCCCGGCGAGGACGGTCATCCGTCCCCTGGCCGAGCCTTCGAGTCCGGTGGTACCGGCAATCATGCCGATGGCAATGCCGATCCCGGCGGCGAGGCAGATTGTGGTGAATGCGCTGATAGATGGAGAATAGAACGATGGCGTCATCCCCACCCCCCCGGCGGTCGCAGACCAGGTCCCGCGACCTGGAGCGGTACGCCTCGCTCTTCGCGAAGCGGACCCGGGTCATGCGTTCCTCGGCGATGCGGGACATGATGGCAATCACGGCCCGACCGGAAGTGATCTCGCTGGCCGGCGGCCTGCCCGACACCTCGACCTTCCCGGCCGGGGTCTTTTCCCGCGAGATGGATCACATCGCGAAGACCTCGCTTGCTGAAGCGCTTCAATACGGCCCGACCGAAGGCCTCGACAGCGTGCGCGAGCAGATCTCGAAGGTGATGGCGGCCGAAGGTGCCGTGGTCGATCCCGCCGACGTCACGCCAACCACCGGCGGCCAGCAGGCGATCGACCTGATCACCAAGGTCCTGATCGACCCTGGCGACGTGCTGATCTGCGACGCGCCGACCTATCCGGGCGCGATCCCGACCTTCTGCTCGTACGAGGCCGAGATCGTCCAAATCGAGTGTGACCAGGACGGCATGAAGATCGACGTCCTCGAAGAGACCCTCGTTTCACTGGCGGCGGAAGGCCGCAAGCCGAAGTTCATCTACTCGATCCCGACCTTTCAGAACCCTGGCGGGTCCACCCTCTCGCTCGAGCGGCGGCGCCGGTTGGTCGAGATCGCGCGGCGCGAGGAGATTCTCGTGGTCGAGGACAACCCCTACGGCCTCCTCCGCTACGAAGGCGAGCCGCTTCCAACGCTCTTGAGCCTCGACGGCGGGGATTATGTCGTATACATCGGGACGTTCTCGAAAGTCCTCTCGGCCGGCCTGCGTATCGGCTGGCTGGTTTCCCCCACCCCGATCCGCGAGAAGATCGTGCTCGGGAAAGGCGCGGCCGACCTCTGCACTTCGACTTTGACCCAGGAGTTCGCCGCCCGGTACTTCGCCGAAGGGCAGTGGCAGGAGTACATCGCCGAGCTGATCGCGATCTACAGGAACCGCCGCGACGCGATGATCGGTGCCATGTCCGAGTACTTCCCCCACGGGGCCTTCTGGACCAAACCCCAGGGAGGCCTCTTCATCTGGGCGACGATGCCGGATGTGCTGAACACGGAGGACCTGCTGGCGAAAGCCCTCAGCCAGAACGTCGCGTTCGTCCCGGGGAGCTCGGCTTACGTCGACGGCCGCGGCGCCAGTTCGATGCGACTGAACTTCTCCGGAGTCAGGGAAGACCGGATCATCGAAGGCATCCGCCGGATCGGCGCGGTCGCCCGCGAGCAGCTGAAGCTCTACGAGACGATGACCAGTACGGACGAGATGCGACTGCCACCCCCGGAAGGCGAAGCATGAAAGTCGCTCTGCTCCAGGGCGGCCGTTCGCTGGAACGAGGTGTGTCTCTTCGTTCAGGCGCGCGAGTCGCCGAGGCCCTGCTGGACCTCGGCCACCACGTTGAAACGATGGACCTGGGACCAGACCTCGTTTCACGACTCGAATCGACCCGGCCTGACATCGCTTTCATCGCGCTGCACGGAACCGAAGGCGAAGACGGGACCATCCAGGCGCTGCTCGAACTGCTTGGCATCCCTTACACCGGGCCGGGCGTCGCCGCCTGCCAGAGGTGCATCGACAAGAGCCTCGCCAAATACATCCTGCGCGAGCATGATCTGCCGACTCCGGACTGGGTCACCTATTCAGAGGCGGCGATCCGTGACTTCGGTGCCGCCTCGAGTTTCCCCCAGGCCGTCGAAGCGGTGGGCATGCCACTTGTCGCGAAGCCGGCATCCCAGGGCTCGGCCCTCGGGGTCAAGGTGGTCACCCGGCCGGAGGAAATCCCCGATGCCCTGATCACGGCGCTGAGCTACGACAGCCGGGCGCTTCTCGAAACCTGGGTGAGCGGTCGTGAACTCGCGGTCTCGGTCCTCGGCGACCAGGTGCTGCCGATCGTCGAGGCAATTCCCACCGACAGCAACTCCTATGATTTCGAGGCCAGGTACGAGATCGGCGGAGCCGACTTCGTCTGTCCGGCAGACCTCGGGGGCGATAAGGCTGGAGAAGTCAGCCGCGTCGCCCTTTCCGCGTTCAACGCCCTCGGCTGCTCGGGCTTCTCGAGGGTCGACCTGATTCTCGGCGAGACCGGACCGCAGGTGCTCGAAGTCAACGCGATTCCCGGGCTGACCGAAACCTCACTCCTCCCCCAGGCAGCAGAAGCTGCGGGCATCGACTTCAACGAAATGATCGAACAGATCCTGGGACTGGCCCTCGAATAAGACATCCAAGTCACTTCGCTCATTCGAAGTCAAGAATGGTTTCGCTGTGCGCCTTGGATGGTGGCAACGTCTGACGCCGCCGAGAGTTGCTGCCTAAGAACCTTGGAGGAAATCCTCGGGAGAAACATCGTCGAGAAAGTCCTTGAACTTCTCGACCACCTGCTCGTTGTCCTCCACCCCTTGCTCGAACTCGATCGAGGATTCTTCGATGACGTCTTCAGCGACGAAAATCGGGGCGGTCACCCGGACGGCCAGGGCCAGTGCGTCAGACGGCCTCGAGTCGATCTCGACCTCGGAGCCGGCGACCGAAATCGTGATCGTCGCGTAGAAGGTGTTGTCGCGAAGTTCGGTGATCGAGATGCGTTCAACCTTGGTCTCTACCTGGTCGAGGATGTCGACGATCAGGTCGTGGGTCATCGGCCGCGGGGTGTCCGCTCCCTGAAGCTTCATCAAAATGGCGGCGGCCTCCGGGTGGCCGATCCATATCGGCAGGAAACGGTTGTCATCAACCGTCTTCAGCAGCACGATCGGCTGCTTGCCGACCATGTCAAAGGAGACCCCGTAGATCTGCATCTCACGCATGGCCCCCGATTATAGGTTTTGGCGGTTCTATGGGCGATCGTGGATTCGAACCACGGACCTCGTCCTTATCAGAGACGCGCTCTAACCAACTGAGCTAATCGCCCGCATGACGCCCGGGGATAGTACAAGGCATCCAAGTCACTCCGCTCATTAGAAAAAGAGAATGGTTTCGCTGTGCGACTTGGATGTCGCCTACTTGAGGCGCTTTGCCAGATCGAGCGCCTGGTCCAGTGATTCGAGCTGGATCTCCACTGAGATGCCGTTTCCTCGGGGCTTGATCCTGACTTCGTGCTTCAGCTTTGCTTCGAGTTTGTCCGAGACGTCGCTTATGGCGTCCAGTTCTTCCGCCGAGAGGTTGGTGCGCCTGGTCGTCTTCGCCTTGCTTTCGCCGGCGGCGCGGGCCTGGGCTTCGGTCTGCCGGACCGACCAGCCTTCTTTGCACGCCTGCTTCGCGAGCTTCCGCCGGAAGGAATGGTCGCTGACCTGGAGCAGAGCCCGGCCGTGACCTTCGCTCAGGTCCCCCTGCTCGAGCATGGCCAGCACTTCGTCGGGCAGGTCGAGCAGGCGGATCAGGTTCGAGATCTGCGGACGACTGCGACCAACCCGCTTGCCGAGGTCCTCCTTGCTCAGCCCGAGGTCCTCAACCAGTGCGGCGCAGGCTTTGGCCTCTTCCACCGGATTCAGGTTCTCGCGAACCATGTTCTCGATCAAGGCGACTTCGAGGCGGTCGGCTTCGTCGGAGTCGCGGATGACCACGGGGATCTTTGAGACGCCGGCGATCCGGGCGGCGCGCCAGCGTCGTTCGCCGGCGATGATCTCGTAACTTCCGCCACTAAGTGGCCGAACCAGGAGCGGCTGGACCACTCCGCTTGCTTCGATCGAATCGCTCAGAGACTTCAATGAGTCTTCGTTGAATCGGGTGCGGGGCTGGCCCGGATTCGGCTTGATGACTTCGATCGGAAGCTCCCGCATGTCCGGGCCTGATGCGGCCTCGGGCAAGATCGCGCCGATCCCGCGGCCCATTCCCCGGCGTTCAGCCACGTGCGACCACCTCGTCGGCGAGAGCCAGATAGGCCCCCGAGCCGCGGGAGCTGGGCGCGTAGTCGGTCACCGGAATACCGTAGCTCGGCGCCTCGGCGATCCGAACCGTCCGGGGGATTACGTTGCGGAACACCGTTTCGGAGAAATGGTCACGCAGCTCGCGCTCGACGTCCTGGGCGAGGCGGGTGCGCTCATCGTGCATGGTCACGACGACGCCGGCCAGCTCCAGGGTCGGGTTCATCTCCCGCCGGACCGTGGAAAGTGTGTCGAGAAACTCAACCAGGCCTTCCAGAGCCAGATACTCGGCCTGGACCGGCACGATCACGCGGTCGGAAGCGACCAGTGCGTTGACGGTAATCGGGCCGAGAGCCGGGGGGCAGTCGATCAGGACGACGTCGAAATCGTCGCCGACGTTGCCGAGTTGCTCCTTGAGGCGGTAGTTGGGCTTCTCGAGGCGCGGGAGTTCGACAACGGCTCCGGCGAGGTCACGACTCGCGGGCACCAGCCAGAGATTGTCGGGCCCCGCCGGCTTGGCCGCCTCTTCGAGTGTGTTCACACCGGAAAGCACGTCGTAGCTGGATGGTCGCTCGTGCTTGTCGCCGCCGAGGGCGACGGTAGCGTTGCACTGCTGGTCCAAATCGACTACTAGCACCTTCTTGCCCAGCCGGGCGAATCCTGCCCCGAGGTTCACCGCGGTGGTCGTTTTGCCGACTCCGCCCTTCTGGTTGGCGATCGAGTAGATAAGTCCCACGTGCCTAAATCACTTTCCATTTGAGGGTCATCCGACGCCTGAGCTTAGTGGCTGGCACGCCGAGTGGAGTCTGCGGCGCGGGTTTTCACGGAGATAGCGGCCTTTTTCGCACCATTCCCGGTCTCCGCGGCAGGTTCGTGGGGGTATCGGCCGTCTTTCTGACCACGTAGATGTGACGCTCACGACTGCCGCTGTAGGGCTTCACCGCTACCACACGGTCGAGGGTCATCGCCAGTTTCGCCTCCAGCCTGGCCAGCCTGGCCTCACCGTCCGCCTCGCGTTCACCCTTCCAGGCGATCAATGAGCCGCCGGTCTCGAGCAGCGGTGAGGCGAGCTCAGCCAGAGCTTCGAGCGGCGCCACGGCACGGACCGTGACCAGGTCCGACGCGTCCGCTCCATCCGCCGCTGCCCAAACCTCCGACCGCAGGTTGACGGCGACCGCGTTCTCGAGTCCGAGCCGTTCGATCACCTCCTGCATGAACCTGACCTTCCGGCCGACGGAGTCGAGCAGGGTGAACTGGGCCTTTGGCCTCGCCAGAGCTAAAGGGATGCCGGGAAAGCCCGCGCCAGAGCCGATGTCGGCAACCCGCTGCGCGCTATTCACCTCATCGATGGCCAGACCCGAGAGGCTGTCGGACAGGTGAACCCGGCGCGCTTCGTCGGGATTGGTGATCGACGAGAGCGAAGCGGGAGCCGCAGCGAGCATCTCGAGCATCGGCTGCAGACGCTGCTGCAGGTCCCCGGCCAGCCAGGGGCGCTCGTCGGGCTTCACTCGGAGACGAGGGGCGCGACAACCACGCGGCGCTGAGGCTCATCGCCGGCGCTGAATGTCTCGACTTCGGTGCGTTCCTTCAGGTGCTCGTGGACGATCCGGCGCTCACGGGCGGTCATCGGATCGAGTTCGATCTCCTCCCCGGTGCTGATCGCCTTCTCCGCCGCGCGGTCGGCCCGTTCGGAAATGACTTCTTCACGACGGGCGCGGTATCCGGCGGCATCGAGGACCACCCGCTTGCGTTCCCGGATCCCCTGAAAGGCAGCCTGGAAGCAGAGAAGCTGAAGGGCGTCGATCGTCTGGCCGCGCCGGCCGATCAGCAGGCCGAAGTCGTCGTCACCTTCGACCGAGGCCGTGATGACTTCGTCGTCCTCAACCACATTGACAGTGCCTTCGAGTTCCAGTTGTTCGAGAACCCGTTCAACCACGAGGCGGACCCGCTCGGCCGGATCTTCCGGCCAGTCGTCTGCTTCTTGAGCTTGCACGTCCATCGGAAGGACCGGCTACCGCCGGCGTTTCTTCTTCTTCGGCGGTTGGGGTGGTGGTTTGGCTGCCGCGACGGCTTCGGGAGTCGACATGACCGGTACGGGTATGAACTTGTTGACCGCCGCCTGCTGGCCGATCGTCCAGACGTTGGTCGTGATCCAGTACAGGACCAGACCGGCCGGGAAGGAAATGATGAACGGGATGAAGATGAAAGGCAGGACCAGCATCAGGATCTTCTGGTTGCGGTCGCCGGTCGTCGCGGTGATGAGGCCCGAGATCAGCTGAGTGCCGACGTAGAGGACCATCAATGTGATCAGAACGGCTCCGGTCGCCTTGGCCGTGAGGTCGGGAATGAAAAAGAAGGACTCGCCGTACGGGATCAGGTCAACGACGTTCTGAAAGTTGCCGACGATCGCGTCGACGTTGGTGCTGGAATAGCCGAGCGCCGTCATCTTCTCGCCGGCGATCTCGGCTGTTGCCGAGTTCTGAACGACATCCAGGGGGATGTCGCCGCAGGACATGACTTCCTGGCCGCACATGTCGTCCCGGAGCGGACCCTTGAGTGTGTAGAAGAGCGTAATGAAGATCGGCAACTGGGCCAGCAGCGGGATACAGGAGGCCAGCGGGTTGATCTTGTTCTCCTTGTAGAAGTTCATCATCTCCTGCGAGAGGCGCTGACGATCGTTCTTGTACTTCTCCTGGAGAGCCTTGATCTGTGGCTGGAACGCCTGGAGCGCCCGCATGCCCTTCAACTGCTTGTAAGTGAGCGGGATCAGCAGGGCACGGGTGATGATGGTGAGCAGGATGATCGCGTAGCCCCACTCGAGGCCGAGGCTGTCGTGGAAGTACGACAGGACACTGTTTGCAACATCGATCAGCGGCTGAAGGATGTTTGCGACTGTGTTTACGGCGATTGGAATCAACGCTGTGTGGTCTCTCCGTGGTAATCAGCCGGATCCATTGGCCCGACCTTCAAAGTAAAAGTTTCCCGCACGGGGTCGAAGCCTCCGTGGCTGAAAGGATTGCAGCGCAGGATGCGCCAGCAGGCGAGAACTGTACCCCGTAGGACACCGAAACGTTCTACCGCCTGCACGGTATAGGTCGAACAACTCGGTTCATACTTGCACCGGCGGGGCAGCAGCGGGGAAAGCCAGCGGCGGTAAGCGAAGACCGGCGCTAGCCAGATGCGTTTCACGTGGAACGCTTGCCCCGGCTCAGCTCGAGGACCTCATCGACGCATTCAAGCGCTCCGTCGAGCCCACGCTCGTCGATCACTTCGCCCACACTCGGCCGCGCGACCAGCACGAAATCGTGTTCCGCCGCATCTCGGTCGACCCGGCTCCAGAACGCTTCCTTCAGCACCCGTTTGACCCGATTCCTGGCCACCGCATCACCCAGCTTCTTCGAGACGGAGACGCCGAGCCGGGTCTCCTCCGGACCACCCTCAGCCCGTTCAAAGCTGTACAGCACGAGGTGGCGGGTCGCCTTTGACGACCCCTCCTTGTAAACCCGTTTGAAGTCTCCGCTGCGGGAGAGTCGTCGGCGCCTGGGGGACCCAGCGCCGGAGCCCGACATCGTCAGACGGCGAGACGCTTGCGGCCCTTGCGCCGGCGGCGACGGATGACATCGCGGCCACCCTTGGTGCTCATCCGGACGCGAAATCCGTGGGTCTTCGCCCGCTTGCGCTTCTTTGGTTGGTAAGTACGCTTCATCGGATCGGGCAGTATACGGGTCTTTGCGGCAACCGGAAGACCGAAGATCTTTTCTCCGCGATTTGCGGGGGCCTCGCCCCTTCCCACAGCGTCCGGATGTATGGTCGGCGGTCCCTTCCAGGAACCTGATCAGGACCGGACATGAACGCCGCGCTAAAGCCTCAGAACCCAGATACCACGCCGTCTCCTGCCGATCAGACCAGGACGCTCGAATTGATCTGGGCCGAAGTTCGCCGGCAACTCTCGGCCAGCCTCCCGGAGGCCACCTACCGAATGTGGCTCGCTCCGGTCAAACCCGCTGGTCTGCGCGGCAGCACCCTGCACCTCGAAGCACCAGCCTCCGTTTCGACCTGGGTCGAACGCCGGTACTCGGCAATGATCATCACCGCGATCGCCGACGTCGACCCTTCGGTCACAGCCATCACGTTCAAGGCCCTCACGGCTGCAAGGCAATCCGGTCCCGCTCTGGTCGAGACTCCCGGGCCCAACCCGACCCACACCTTTGACCGCTTCGTCATCGGCCCCGGCAACCATCTCGCGCACGCCGCCTCCCTGGCCGTTGCCGAAGCCCCGTCCGAGGCCTACAACCCCCTCTTCCTCCACGGACCTCCCGGGCTCGGCAAAACTCACCTGCTCGGTGCTATCGCCAACTACCTGGAACAGAACGTGCCTGAACTCCGCGTCCTCTATACAAATGCCGAAGCGTTTACCGCCGAGTTCGTCGGTTCACTCAAAGCTGACGGCATCAGCGCCTTCAAACGCCGCTACCGTGACATCGATGTCCTCCTGATCGATGACATCCAGTTCATCGCCGGCAAGCAGGCCACCGAAGAGGAGTTCTTCCACACCTTCAACGCTCTCCACGAATCGGGCAGCCAGATCGTCCTCTCCGCCGACCGCACCCCTGCTGAGATCTCGACGCTCGCCGACCGCCTCAGCGACCGCTTCGAGTGGGGCCTGACCGTCCCCCTCGATTCGCCGAATCTCGCAACCCGCCTCACGGTATTGCGTCACCTGGTCACCGAAGCCGGCCTCGAGATCACCGACCAAGAAGCGCTGACCATGCTCGCCCGCCGGGTCGAGACCAACCTCCGGCAGCTCCACGGGGCTCTCACCCGCACGATCGCCGAAGCGTCGCTCAGCTCGACCCCACTCAGCTCCGACCTGATCACCCGCATCTTCCCTTCTCGCGTGACCGACTCCGCGCCGGTCACGCCTGAAGCCATCCGCGAGATCACCGCCCGTCACTTCTTGACCGACGCCGACACCCTGATCTCCCGCAAACGCGACCAGCGCACCTCGAACGCCCGCCACATCGCCATCTATCTGACCCGGGAGATGACCGGTCTTTCCCTGCCCCAGATCGGTGAGCTCTACGGTGGCCGCGACCATTCGACCGTTCTCAACTCGATCGACCGCATCGAAGCCGGGCTTTCCGTCGATCCCGAAGTCACCACCGCTGTGGACACCTTGCGGGCAACTATCCACAACCGGGCAGGTAACGCCTGATGAGCCGCCGAAGCAGTTGCGACAATCAAAGGTCACCAGACCCCTCTCCACAGCGCAAACCCGACCGCCATGCGGTTTGCCACGCTTTCCCATACCTTCCACAGACCTACCTAATCAATAGAGGTAAGAAGATTTGAAGTTCTCAATCAAGAACTCGGAGCTTTCCGCCAAGCTCGCCCTCGTCGCCAGAACCGTCGCTACCGGTGGAGGCACTCCTGCGCTCGGCGGAATCCTCATGGAGTCCGAGGAGGGACGCCTGTCCTTCAGCTCGACCGACGGCAACCTGAGTCTGCGGGTACCGGTTCACGTCGAAGGTGCGATCGAAGGTGACGGCAAGATCCTTCTGCCCGGCCGGCTTTTCTCCGACATCTCCCGTCTGCTCGGTTCAGGTCAGTCCGAGATCGAGTACCGGCAAGCCGAACGTGACGTCGCCGTCACGTCGGGCAACTCGAACTTTCACATCCGCACCCTCGCCAGCGACGACTTCCCCCCGCTGCCCCAGGCTGGCGAGCACACGATCTCCCTGGCCCGCGACTCGCTCCTGTCGACCATCGACCTGGTTGCTCGTGCCGCTTCGCGTGACGACATGCGCCCCGTCCTGACCAGCGTCCAGGTGCTGGCGTCGGGTGACGAGATGACCATGGTCGCGACCGACTCGTACCGGCTGGCGGTCAAGCAGACCAAACTGAAGGATCCGGTCGCGGCCAACCTCGACAAGAACATTCCAGCCCAGGCGCTGAAAGAACTATCGCGACTGCTCGCTTCGAGCGAGACCGAATCGATCAAGCTGACCGTCACCGACCGCGTGGTCATCTTCGTGGTCGACGGATCGGTGCTCTCGACGACGACGGTCGACGGGCAGTTCCCGAAGTACCAGCAGCTTTTCCCCGAGACCTATGAGCACGACGTACGCCTGCCGCGGACCGAACTGCTCGAGTCGGTCAAGCGGGTCAGTCAGATGGCCCAGAAGAACCGGCCGCTGAAAGTCACCCTGTCGCCGGGAGAGATCACCATCTCCGCCGATACACCCGACCTCGGGGACGCCGAAGAGAAGCTGCCGGCCAACTTCGATGGCGAGGAGCTCAGCATCGGCTTCAACCACGAGTTCTTCCGTGATGGGATC
Source organism: Solirubrobacterales bacterium (assembly GCA_038256675.1). Lineage (GTDB taxonomy): Bacteria > Actinomycetota > Thermoleophilia > Solirubrobacterales > 70-9 > 67-14. The sequence goes on from JBBSKC010000001.1 coordinate 64,896, forward strand.
GAAGCGATCCAGGGCGATGAAGTCCTTCTCCGGCTCATTTCCCCGCTCCGGCCCGGCCTGCTCCAGCCGGTCGACGGTGACGACTACCGTTACCTCGTCATGCCGATCCGGCTGAACGAGTAACGCCATGCGCGTGGCTTCGGTCGCGGCCGACAGCCTGCGGTCGTTGCGAGCGGCTGAGCTTACGCTCGACCCGCACCTGACCGCGATCGTCGGTCCGAACGGAGCCGGCAAGACCAACCTGGTCGAAGCGATCTACTTCGGGCTGACCGGCAGGTCGTTCCGGACCGCGGACAAGCGCGACCTGATCCCGTTCGGGTCGGCATACGCCCGCTGCCGGATCTCGGTCAGTGACGACCGGGGGATCGAGCATGAGTTCATGTCTTCGACGAGCCGGGCCGAAGGCTCCCGGTTCACCATGGACGGTGCTGCGATCGAACGGGCCGATGCCGCTGGATTCCGGCCGATGGTCACGGTTTTCTCCCCGGATCGCCTCGAGCTGGTCAAAGGACCGCCGGCGCTGCGCCGGGCACACCTCGACTCGTATATCACCGCGCGCTGGCCGTCACGTGGCGAACTACGCAAGAAATTCGGCCGTGCGCTCGCCCAGAGGAACGCCCTGATCAGCCGGATCCAGTCCGGGGCGGCAGGTCGCGAACAGGTGCCGGCCTGGGACCAGCAAGTGGCTGAATCAGGGGCGGACCTGAGCGCCGTAAGGGCCGAGGCGGTCACCGAGCTGGCCGGATTCTTCCCCGAGCTGGCCACCGAACTCGGCCTGGTGGGGGAGAGCTCGATCGAGTACCGGGCGGGGTCCTCTACCGACGCCGCCGAGATCCGGGCCGGTCTCGAGGAACGGATCGAGAACGACATCCGCCTCGGCCGGACCTCCTGGGGCCCACACCACGACGAGATCAGGCTCGACTTCAACGGCCGCCAGCTTCGCCGCTTCGGTTCGCAGGGGCAACAGCGACTCGGCCTGCTCACCCTGCTTTTCGCCGAGCGGAACGCCCTGCTCGCCGGCGGCGCGCCGGCCCCCCTGATGCTGCTCGACGACGTGATGTCCGAACTCGACGGCGAGCGCCGGGATCGCCTGGTATCCCGGCTGCTGGAGGGCGGCCAGAGCGTGATCACTGCCGCCGAGGGTGAATTGATCCCGGCGCGCGACGACTTGCGGAAGATCGATTTCTCGGAAGTGGTGGGCGCGGGTGACCCTGGACCGGGCGGAGACCCGGGCGCCGAAGAAGCGGTGGAGCCGTGAGGGACGAACGCGGACGGAGCCGGTCGCCGAAACTGATTGGAGACACCCTGGGCCGGGCCCTCGACCCGGTAGCGCCGATGACGCCGCTGGCTGAACTCCAGCGAATCTGGCCGTCGGTGGTCGGTCCGGGCATCGCGGAAGTGACAACGGTGTCCAAAGAGCGCGACGGAACCGTGACGATCGAGTGCGAGAGCACCGTCTGGGCGCATGAGTTGGAGATGATGGGACCCCAGTTAAGGGAAAAACTGCGCCCGCTGATGGGTGACCGGACCCCCGAAAATCTGCGTTTTCGGGCCTGACCCGGCCCGGATACCGCACAGCGGTTTCCGTAACTCTACAGAAAGCGTGATTTTGCAGGGCTTTTTAAGAGAAGGGAGGGGAGTCGATCCGGCGGTGACTGATATAATTGGCATTGATTCGCGGGACACCCCGGCTCGCAATTCGAAGGCGCCGAGCCGTGCCGCATGGTGGCCGCAGAGCAGAATTCCTGAAAGGTAGTAATTGGCTGATAACAAGAGCAGGTCAGACGCCTCATACGGCGCCAAGGACATCACGGTCCTCGAAGGCCTCGAGGCCGTGCGCAAGCGTCCTGGCATGTACATCGGCTCGACCGGCCCTCGCGGGCTGCATCACCTCGTCTACGAAGTGGTGGACAACTCGGTCGACGAAGCCCTTGCCGGGCACTGCGACGAAGTCCGGGCGGTGATCGAACCGGACAACCGCGTCACCGTGACCGACAACGGCCGCGGCATCCCGGTGGACATCATGGAAAAGGAGCAGCGGCCGGCGGCCGAGGTCGTCCTGACCGTCCTCCATGCGGGTGGCAAGTTCGGCGACGGCGGTGGCTACAAAGTTTCCGGCGGGCTGCACGGCGTCGGCGTTTCCGTGGTCAACGCCCTCTCGGAAGAACTCCACCTTCAGATCAAGCGCGACGGTTTCGTCTGGGACCAGGATTACGTGCGCGGCCATCCCCAGGGCGACCTGACCAAGGGCGAGAAGACCAAGGAGCACGGCACCCAGATCTCCTTCCTCGCGGACAACGAGATCTTCGAGGTCGTCGACTTCGACTTCACGACCCTGGTCGACCGCCTGCGCGAGACCGCATTCCTCACCCGCGGACTGAAGATCGATCTCGACGACCAGCGGGCCGATGGCGAAAGCATCAGTTTCAAGTACGACGGCGGCATCGAGGACTTCGTGCGTTACCTCAACGAGAACAAAGAAGAGATGCACGAGAAGGTCGTGTATTTCGAGGGCGATGAGGACGAAGGTTCGGTCGAGGTCGCGATGCAGTGGAATGGCTCTTACCAGGAGTCGATCTTCAGCTTCGCCAACAACATCAACACCCACGAGGGCGGTACCCACATGTCCGGGTTCCGCTCCGCACTCACCAGAACCCTCAACGCCTACGCCCGCGGCAAGGGCATCCTCCGCGAGAAGGACGACAACCTCGCCGGCGAGGACGTCCGCGAAGGACTGACTGCGGTGATCTCGGTCAAGCTCCACGATCCGCAGTTCGAGGGCCAGACCAAGACCAAGCTCGGCAACCAGGAAATTCGCGGACTGGTCGAAGAGACGGTCAACCGGAAGCTCGCCGAGTTCCTCGAAGAGAACCCCGGTGAGGCTCGCCGCATCATCACCAAGGCAGTCGAGGCGTCACGGGCCCGGATGGCCGCCCGCAAGGCCCGCGACCTCACCCGGCGGAAGTCCGCCCTGGAGAACTCGACCCTCCCGGGCAAGCTGGCCGACTGCACGGTCCGCGATCCCGAGCACGCCGAGATGTTCGTGGTCGAGGGCGACTCGGCCGGTGGTTCCGCCAAGCAGGCGCGCGACCGTTCGACCCAGGCCGTTCTACCGCTGCGCGGCAAGATCCTCAACGTCGAGAAGAGCCGCATCGACAAGGTCCTCGCCAACAACGAGATCCAGGCACTGATCACGGCGATCGGCACCGGCATCCACGACGAGTTCAACCTCGAGGAGGCCAGGTACCACAAGATCATCATGGCGACCGACGCCGACGTCGACGGCGCACACATCCGCACCCTGATCCTCACCTTCCTCTACCGCCAGATGCAGCCACTGATCGATGCCGGGTTCGTGTATATCGCCAAACCGCCGCTCTACAAGGTGAAACGGGGCAATCAGGAGACGTACCTCGACAAGGAGTCCGAGCTCGAAGAACTGCTGCTCCGGGACCGGCTCGAAGACTTCGAAATCACCGACTCCGACGGCAAGAGCCTCAGTCTGAACAAGAGCCGCTGGCAGAGTTACGTCCGCCATTCGAAGGAGTACGAAGGCTGGTCGACCGCACTCCAGGCCGAGTTCGGCAACGACGTAATCCGCTTCGTCGCCGAGTCGAGAATCCTGGACGAATCCGTGACCGACATCGACGCCGTGCGCAAGATCCTGGAAGCCCCGGACACAGACGCTGACGTGTTCCGCACGGAGATTCTCTCCAAGGCCGGGGAGGACACGGTCGTCAAGGCGGTCCACCAGAAGTCGGGACTCGCCCGCAATCACACCTTACCGGCACGCCTCTTCGAGGGCAACGAGTACCGGCGCTTTGCCGAGGTCCACGCCCAGCTCCTTTCGAGCTTCGGCCGACCACCGTTCCGGGTGGCCCTGAAGGACCGCACGGAGGAAGCCCACGGCTTTGCCGACCTGCACCGGGCGGTGCTCGACCTGGCCAAGCACGGCGTCCAGCTGACCCGGTTCAAGGGCCTCGGCGAGATGAACGCAGATCAACTTCGTGAAACGACCATGGACCCGGCGAGCCGCACGCTCCAGCGCGTGACGCTCGAAGACGCGACCGCCGCCGATCAGATCTTCTCGATGCTGATGGGCGACCAGGTTTCGCCGCGCCGCGACTTCATCGAGACGTACGCCAAGGAGGCAAGCAACATTGATGTCTGATTCGCCTGAAGCAATGAACCGGCCGACCGGGAACGGCGCCTGATGGCACTCGAAGCCCTGACTGGTCACATCGAGGAGCGCGAGCTCGAACTGGAGATGCGCTCGTCCTACATCGATTATGCGATGAGCGTGATCGTCGGCCGCGCCCTGCCCGACGTACGTGACGGACTCAAGCCGGTCCACCGCCGCGTGCTCTTCGGCATGCACGACCTCGGCCTCCAGCCGAACCGCCCGTACCGGAAGAGCGCGACGATCGTCGGCGAAGTCATGGGCAAGTATCACCCCCACGGCGACGCGTCGATCTACGACACCCTGGTCCGCATGTCGCAGGAGTTTTCCCTGCGCTACCCGCTGGTCGACGGACAGGGCAACTTCGGCTCGATTGACGACGATTCGGCCGCCGCCATGAGGTACACCGAGGCGCGTCTGACGCGGCTCGCCACCGAAATGCTGCGGGACATCGACTCGGACACGGTCGAGTTCGGACCGAACTACGATGAGTCGCAGCGTGAGCCTTTGGTGCTGCCGGCGCGTTTTCCCAACCTGCTCGTCAACGGTGCCTCCGGCATCGCGGTCGGCATGGCGACCAACATCCCGCCGCACAACCTGCCCGAGGTCGCGGGGGCCGTGGCCGCATATATAGACGATCGCGAGATCGGTCTCGAGGCCCTGATGGAGCACGTCAAGGGCCCGGACTTCCCGGGCGGCGGCATCATGGATCCGAGCAACATTCGCGACGCCTACGCCACCGGCCGTGGCAGCGTCCGGGTCCGCGGCAAGGTGCATTCGGAGCCGCTCAAGGGCGGCAAGGACGCGCTGATCGTCACCGAGCTGCCGTACACGGTCAAGAAGGGCGGCGAGGCCGGCTTCATCGTCAAGATCGCCACGCTGGTCCGCGACAAGAAGCTCGAAGGGATCTCCGATCTGCGTGACGAGACCGACCGGACAGGTATGCGGGTGGTCATCGAACTCAAGCGTGGCGCGGTGCCGAACATCGTGCTCAGCAACCTCTACAAGAAGACCCAGCTGCAGACTTCTTTCGGCATGAACATGGTCTCGCTGGTCGAAGGCGTTCCGAGGACGCTCGGCCTCCGCGACATGATCAAGTACTACGTCGAGCACCAGCGCGAAGTAGTCACCCGCCGGACCCAGTTCAAGCTGCGCCGGGCGGAAGCACGGGCCCACATTCTGGAAGGCCTGCTGATCGCGCTCGACAACCTCGATGCGGTGATCGCCCTGATCCGAGGATCGGCCGACGCCGACATCGCTCGCCAGGGACTGATCGACGAGTTCGATCTGAGCCGTGAGCAGGCCCAGGCGATCCTTGACATGCGTCTCCAGCGCCTGACTGCACTCGAGTCGGACAAGATTCGCGAAGAACACGCTGAGCTGATGGAACTCATCACTGAGCTGCGCGCGATCCTCGGCGACGAGAATCGGGTCTACGCGATCGTCAAGGAAGAGCTGCTGGGGATCACCGAGAAGTACGGTGACGACCGCCGCACCGAGATCCAGCCCTTCGGTGGCGACATCAACATCGAAGACACGATCGCCGAACAGCAGATGGTCGTTTCGTTGACGAAGTCGGGTTACGTCAAGCGGATCTCACCCGACTCGTACCGCCAGCAGCATCGCGGCGGCGTCGGTGTGACCGGTATGAACCTGAAGGAAGGCGACTACATCGAGCACCTGCGCATCTGCTCGACGCACGATTACCTGCTTTTCTTCAGCAACTTCGGCAAGGTCTACCGCAAGAAGGTCTACGAACTTCCAGAAGGTCTGCGCACCGCCCGCGGAAGCGCCCTGGTCAACTTGCTGCCGCTGCGTGAAGGCGAGCAGGTCATGGATGTCATCCCGACGCGCGACTTCAAGGAGAACAAGTACCTGGTCTTCGCGACGGCCGACGGTCAAATCAAGAAGACCGAGTTCATCGACTACAACACGCGGATCGAAGCCGACGGCATCATCGCGATCAAGATCCGGGAAGGCGACGAGCTGGTCGGCGTCCAGCTGACCTCAGGCGAAGACGATCTGCTGATGGTCTCCAAGTCGGGGCACGCCTCCCGCTTCAACGAGGATCAGACACGTCCGATGGGCCGCGGCACCAGTGGAGTCAAGGGCATGAACGTCAGTCAGAAGGACAACCGTGTCCTCGCCCTGGCCGTCGCCCGCGATGAAGCCGAACTGCTGGTCGTGACCGAGAACGGATTCGGCAAGCGGACCGACATCTCCGAGTACCCGGTGAAGAACCGTGGCACCAAGGGGGTGCTCACCGCGAAGCTGACCGAAGTCAAGGGCGGTCTCGCCGGAGCACTCATCGTGCGTGAGCACCAGGAGCTGCTTTTCATCACCTCGAACGGCATGGTCCAGCGGACCACGGTCTCCGGGATCCGGAAGACCGGCCGCGCGACCCAGGGGGTCAAGGCGATGAACGTGCGCGAAGGCGATCACATCAGCGCGGTCGCCCTGGTCGTCGAGTCGGCCACCCCGGTGCCCGGCGAAGAGGACCTTCAGCAGGACGAGCTGACACCGATCGATCCGACGGCTGACGACACGACGGCTGAAGTGGCCGACGAGCTCGAGGCGGAAGCCGGGGAGGCGACGTCGGGCGAAGAACCGGCCGAAGAGGTCCCCGAGCTGCCGGAAGAATCCGAAGAAGGGTGAGCTCAGGCGGAGTCGGTGGGTGATCCCGGGTAGGACCCGAGGATCATCACCGATTCGGCCTTGCTTTCCAGGCCGGTGATCGCGGCGGCGACACCGGGGTCGCTGTCGCGACCTTCGACGTCGATGAAGAAGAGGTAGCTGCCGAGACGCCGGCGACGGGGGCGGGACTCGATCCGGACGAGGTTGATCTCGCGACCCGAGAATTCGAGGAGTGCGTCGACCAGGGCGCCGGGGTGGTCGGCGCCGAGCTCGGAGAAGACGAGCGTTGTCTTCCAGACCGGCGTCGGCCGCTCGACTGGTTCGGTGCCGCGCGGACCGAGCCACACGAAGCGGGTTACGTTGCCGGGCTCATCTTCGATGCCCTCCTGGAGGATCTGGCAGCCGTATAGGGCGGCGGCCGAAGCCGGCGCGAGCGCGGCTACCGGACCGTCGCTCCGGCTGACCTTTCGGACCGCGGAACTGGTGCTGTCGGCGACCTCGAGTCGGGCGCCAGGCAACTCGTCACGCAGGAACCGGGCGCATTGGGCCAGGGGCTGGGGGTGTGAGATGACCGATTTGATCCCGCTCAGTTCCAACGTGGTCCGGGCGATCAGGGCTGAGCGGATCTGGTGGACGTACTCACCGAGGATGGCAACGTGGTCAGCCTGGTCGACCAGGCCGTCAAGGGTTCCGCGGATGGAGCCTTCGATCGAGTTCTCGATCGGCGACAGTGCGCGGTCGGCCCGCCCGCCACCGATCGCCTCGACCACATCGCGGATCGTGTCGCAGGGCGCGGGATCGAACTCCTCGCCACCGAAACCGCTCTGGCGGAGCGCATCTTCACTGAAGGTGCCGGCCGGCCCGAGGTAGGCGATCCGCACGGTGCTACTCGAAGTTGACGGTGAAAGAGGCTTCGTTGTTCTCAGCCACTTTTTCGCCGGGAACCGGTTCGACGGTGATGTCGAGGGTGACTTCGCCCTTGGGCGTCGGCGTCAGCTGGATGGTAGCGACGCCGGTCTCGCCGATTGCCAGTGTGTCGATCGATCCGGTGATCGGCGGGCCGCCATCAACCGAAATCGTGACCTCGACACCGGTCTCCTCGCTCTCGCCCTGGTTCAGTACCGAGACGTCGACGGCTGTATCGGTGCCGGCGGGGATCGTGTTGGAGATCGAAGCGTCGAGCGTCGTACCGCCGATCGCTGCCGACTCGAGCTGGGTGCCGTGGACGCCGCTGACATTCGCGTCGTCGGTCGCACCACTGACCGAGCCCAGTGCGGATTCGACGGTGGCCGGGTCGACCCAGCTCGAATCGGGAACGTAGGTGCTCTTCGGCAACTCGGGCGCGGAGGCGCCGTTGTTCGCGATCGTATTGTCGATCTGGTGGCGGGTCACCTGGTTGTAAAGCACGTCGGCTGCCGCAAGTACTTCCATCTGGCCGGCGATCGTCTTGATCGCCCTTTCTTTACCTTCGTCCCCGAGCGCGGTGGGCATGCGATCGGCAATCGTGTTCATGGCACTGGCGCGGAGCTGGTAGCCGAGAAGCAGGGTCGACTGGGCGGACTTCATGTCGCCGGGTGTGTTCAGCTTCTCGACCCGGCTGAGGAATCCGTCCATGGCGCTCCGGTCGGACTCGATCTCGCTGACGAAGTCGGGCACGCTCAGGTCCTGTGGATCCTCGATTCGGCCGAAGAAGGCTTTGCCCAGGGAGTTCGTTTCGTCGACGATCTGGGTCACGTTGCCGGAATACTCGTCGAGCGACCGGTTCTTGCGGGCGTCGAGACAGCCCTTGGCACCGAATACGAGAAGGATGAGGACGACCAGGCCGACGCCGAGAGCCGCCGCGCGGCGGGCCATCAGCTGCTGGCGAGGGCCTTCACCGCCGGAACCACCACGGGAACGTCCCGAGCGGCGTGTCCGCCGGGGACGAGGGCCATCTTCCCGCTCGAGGGGCGGCAGGGGTTCATCGGGATCTGTGTTTGGGTCGGGAAAATCCATGGAAAAGGGCCGTGCGGTAATTCTTTCGGCAGGGCCAATCTATTCCCTTCCCCTGCAATAGGGGGGTTTCGGCAGTTCTGGTGCCATTTACTGCCCAATCAAAGGGCCGGGCCGATCGGTGCCGAACGCAGAAGGGCAGATGATCGGCTCTACCGTACTACAGCGCTTCGAAATCAATGACCGCCTCGGTGCGGGCGGATTCGGCACGGTCTACCGCGCCTGGGACAACCGCCTGGAGCGCGACGTCGCCGTCAAGGTGATCGAAACCGGCCCGGAATCCGGCCCCCGGATCCAGCGAGAAGCCCAGGCTGCCGCCCGCCTGAACCATCCGGGAATCGTAACTCTCTTCGAGTTCGCTCACCATGAGTTCGGCCGCGAAGGCGGCCGAGCCTTCCTCGTTTCGGAACTGGTCGAAGGCGAAACAGTTCGTGAGCTGATCGATGGCAATCTGCTCAGCGACCGCGAGGTCGCCGAGATCGGCGCCGATGTGTGTGAAGCGCTCGACCACGCCCATTCCCGCGGCGTCGTCCATCGGGACCTCAAGCCGGCGAACCTGATTTCCCCATTCCGGGACGGCGGGGCCAAGTTGATGGACTTCGGCGTAGCCCGGCTGACCGATGGCGACGACCTGACCAACACCGGTGACGTACTCGGCACGCTTTCCTACATGGCACCCGAGCAGGCAGAAGGCGAACCGGTCGGCCCGCCCGGCGACGTCTACTCACTCGCGCTGACCCTCTACGAGGCCTGGACCGGGGAGAACCCGAGGCGAAAACCCACTCCTGGAGCCACTCTCCGGGCGCTGGACCGGGACCTGCCTCCGCTCGCCGACTGCCGTCCCGACCTTCCGGCCGCGATGACCGACGTACTCGACGCCTGCCTCGACCGCGAACCGGAATTTCGCCCGGATCTCGAAACCCTGGGCCTCCAGCTCGAAGACTCGTTCGACGAGCTCGACGACAGCATTCCGGCCGAACCACACCGCCAGAGTTCGCCCTTCGCGTTCGCCGACTCCGAGTTCGACCCGCTCAGCGTCGCCGCGGCCGCCGCGGTCGGCGGACTCGTCGCGACGGGCATGATCGTGAGCGGGGAAGGAGACTTCGGTTCGGTCACGCTGATCAGCCTGGTTTCGGCGCTCCTTGCCGTGATCAACACCAGGCTCGGCTTCCTCGTCGGCGCGGCCGGACTGGCCGCGTGGCTCACCGTGGTCGCGGGCATGGCCGGCGCGGCCCTGGTGGTCGTCCTGATCGGCGTGCTGCCGGCGATCTTCGTGCGCGGCACGGGTCGACCCCTTGTCTTCGGCCCGGCCGGCCCCCTGCTCGGAACGCTCGGACTCGCCCCGTTCATGCCGGTTCTCGCGGCCCTGGTCGGCGACTGGCGGGACCGACTGATCGTCGCGCTGATCGGGGTCTCGTTCACGGGCCTCGCCGAGTCGATCACCGGCCAGGGCCTGCTCTTCGGAAAGATGCCTGCCGCCGCCGACGGCTGGCAGGATTCCGTCGGATCGGCGGTCTCCGGGCTGTTGCTTCCCGCCCTGACCAACGGGACCTTTCTCGTGGCGGCGGCGGTCTGGGTGCTCGTGGCGGTGTTTCTCGGTGCGATCATCAAGCGGGCGAGGCTGCGTCGTGGGTCGCGATCGGGTGGGGCCCTGACCTTTTCTCCCGTAGGATCAAGCCGTGTTCCAAACCCCCACTGATGCGACGTGAGCGTCTTTCGAAACCTTGAAGCGAGAATCGAAGGCCTTGTAGAAGGGGTATTCAGCCGTGCCTTCAGCTCCGAGGTGCAGCCGGTCGAGCTCGCCCGCAAGCTGGCCAAGGAGATGGACTCCCACAAGACCGCCTCGGTTTCACGGGTGTACGTGCCGAACGAATACACGGTGCACCTCTCCGAATCGGACCGCGAGAAGCTCGAAGGATACGAGCGGTCGCTGGAGCAGGAGCTTTCCGGCTACCTGCTGGAGCACGCGCGCAGGCGCGGTTACGACCTGCTGACCCGGCCCGAGGTCAAGTTCAACACCGACGATCGCCTGCGGCTCGGCGAGTTCGGTATCCAGGCCCGCCTGGTCAAGGCGCAGAGCCAGGGCTCGGAGAAGCCGGCCCCGGCCGAGGAGGGCCGCACGATGGTCTACAAGGCGGCGCCGCCACCGGAACCGTCCGCTGAACCGGCACCACGCCCGGCGCCGGTCCTGTCGAGAGCCGTGGTCGACTCCGGCGGCACCCGTCAGGTGCTCGACGGCCCACGAGCGACGATCGGTCGCTCCGACGACGCCGACTGCGTTTTACGCGACCCGAACATCTCCCGGATCCACGCCGAACTGCAACAGCGCCAGGGCGGGGAGTGGGAGATCGTCGACCGGAACTCGACCAACGGGATCAAGGTCAACGGCCGCCGGACCACCTCGGCCCGGCTGCGGGACGGTGACCAGGTCACCGTCGGCACGACCACCTTCCGGTTCAGCGTGGAACGGTAAGGCCAGTCACACCGTGGATTACGATCCGATTTCAGTTGCGCTCAAGTTCGCTTTCCTCGCGATCCTCTACCTGTTCCTGGTCTGGGTCGTGAGCAGCGCCCGCAAGGACCTCAAGCGCAATCAGGGTGTGGCGGGGTCCGGACAGACGGGCAGCCAGATCAGTGCCGGCGGGGGTGGAACGCAGGACGCGTGGCTGGTCGTCGAGCAAAGCGACGGCCTCGCGGCCGACACCCGTTTCGACCTGTTCGGTGGCGCGACCCTGGGCCGTTCCGCGCAGGCCGACATCAGCTTCGAGGACCGCTACGCGTCGGGCCTCCACGCCAGGGTCTACCCTCGCGGTGATCGATATTTCGTGGAAGACATGAATTCGACCAATGGGACCCTGCTGAACGGGGCGTCGCTGGTCGGGGAAAACGAACTGTCAGACGGATATACGATCTCGATCGGCGACACGACTTTTCGCTTCGAGATGGACGGATACCTTTGACCGAAGAGCCGACAGACATCTAGATGCTCCGCGTATCCCAGCACTCCGAGCGCACTGACACCGGTCGCCAGAGACAGGCGAACGAGGATTCGTTCATGGTGCACGACCCGCTCTTCGTGGTCGCCGATGGCATGGGCGGCGCCCAGGCGGGCGAGGTCGCTTCGATGACCGCAGTTCAGGCTTTCGAGGGTGGGCTGCCGCCGGGCGATCCCGAGGAGGCCCTTCAGGCTTCGATCGGCCTGGCCAACCGGACCATCCACAACCAGGCGCACGCCGACGCGTCGCTGGCCGGCATGGGAACCACAATCACCGCGGCCGCGGTCAACCCGGAAGCGGAGACGATCGTCATCGGGCACGTCGGTGATTCCCGGGCCTACCGCCTCCGCGACGGCATCCTTCAGCGCCTGACCCGCGACCATTCCCTGGTCGAGGAGATGCGCCGCCGCGGCCAGATCACCGAAGCGCAGGCCGAGGATCACCCCCAGCGCTCGATCATCACACGCGCCCTCGGTCCCGAGGCCGAAGTCGAGGCCGACATTCAGAGCGTGCCTTCGGCCCCGGGCGACATCTTCATGCTCTGCTCCGACGGCCTGACCACGATGCTCGGCGATGAGCGCATCAAGGAGCTGCTGATGGGCTCGACCACACTCGATGCCGCGACCACTGCGCTGGTCGACGAAGCGAACCGGGCCGGCGGCCGGGACAACATCACGGTCGTCCTGTTCCAGGTCGAGGATCCCGAGAACCCGCTCGCGGCTCCCGGCGAGCAGCCGACCCTGATCGCTCCCCCTTCGGGTCGCGCGAGGGTCGGCGACGGTGTTGTGACCGGCGTCCCCCACCAGCGGCGGACCGGGGCGATCGCCGCCCGGCTCGCGATCGGCCTGGCGGTTCTCGCAGTGATCGCCGGAGGACTCTTCTTTGCCTCGCGGCAGGTCTGGTTCCTCGGCACCGACTCGGCCGGCCGGGTGGCGCTCTACCAGGGCCTGCCTTACGAACTGCCGTTCGGCATGTCGATGTACGAGGAGAAGTACTCGACCGCCGTCCAGACCGGCGAGCTCTCGCCGCAGCGGCAGGATTCGGTGACGGGCCACTCGCTCCGCTCGAAAGATGACGCGACCTCCCTGATCGAGGACATCGAGAGCCGCGAGGGGATCTGACCAGGGTGGGCGCGCGTCTTTCGAGGTACTCGGCCAGGAACCGGGAACTGCTCGCGCTGGTGCCGATCGCCCTGCTCCTGACGATCGGGTTCGCGGCAGTTTTCGGCCAGAACGACGAACAGCTCGGCAGCCTCAGCCTTTCGTACGGCCTGTACTTCCTCGCGGTCTGCCTGGCGACCCACATCTTCATCCGCATCCGTCTGCCCGACGCCGACCCGTACCTGTTCCCGTTGATGGCGCTACTGACCGCCTTCGGCCTGGTGATGCTCTACCGCCTTGACGCAGAATTCGCCAGGGAACTGGCCCGGGACCAGGCCAACTGGTTCGTAGTCGGCCTGATCCTCTTTGCCGTGGTTGTCTCCTTCCTCAAGGACTATTCGGTGCTCGAGCGGTACCGCTACACGATCGCCGCCGCCGGGATCGCCCTGCTGCTCGCCCCGCGCCTTCCCCTGATCGGCGAGCAGGTCAACGGTGCCTACCTCGGGGTGCGGGTCGGCCCGATCGGTTTCCAGCCAGCCGAGCTCGCCAAGATCTGCATCGTCGTCTTCCTCGCCAGTTACCTGCGTGAGCACCGGGAACTCCTGGTGGTCGGCGCACGCCGTGTGCTCGGCGTGACGCTGCCCCCGCTGAAGCATCTGGGGCCGTTGCTGGTCGTCTGGGGCGCCGCGATGTTCATGCTGATCTTCATCCGCGACCTCGGCAGCTCGCTGATGTTCTTCGCCGCGTTCCTGTCCCTGCTCTATGTGGCCACGGGCCGGATTTCGTTCGTATTCATCGGCATGGCGATGTTCCTGGTCGGCGCCTGGATCATCTACAGCACGGTGCCGCACGTCACCGATCGCGTTGACATCTGGCTCGACCCGTACCAGGACGCTTCCGGTGCCGGTTACCAGGTCCTGCAGTCGATGTTCGCCCAGGCGGACGGTGGTCTGTTCGGCAGGGGGTTTGCCGAAGCGATGGTCGCGATCCCGGGGAGCGATCAGCCCCTGCTCCCGGCCGCCCAGACGGACCTGATCTACAGCCTGATCGTCTCCGAACTCGGGCTGTTCGGCGGATGCGCGGTGATCGCGATCTACCTGCTGTTCGCTGCCCGCGGCTTCAAGGTCGCCCTGATGACGAACGACGGATTCTCGAAGCTCCTGGCCACCGGCCTGACCGCGGTCTTCGCTTTCCAGGCCTTCGTGATCATCGGAGGGGTCACCAGGGTGATTCCCCTGACGGGCGTCACCCTGCCACTGATTTCGTACGGAGGAAGTTCGATCCTGGCGAACTTCATCCTGCTCGCGCTACTGCTTCTCATTTCCGACAAGGCCCGGCGCGAAGCGCGCGAAGGCATCAACGCCGGCGGGGACTGGTGAGATGAACGCGCAGATCATCAAGCTCTTCGTCTTCATCACGGTCTGCTTCGCGGCGCTGGTCGGCTTCACGTCGTACTGGTCGGTGATCGATGCCCAGAACCTGAAGGAGCAGTCGGTCAACAAGCGGCCCTTCTTCGAAGCCCAGCAGATCAGGCGCGGCCAGATCCTCGCGGCCGACGGTACGGTGATCGCCGAGTCAAAGCCGGTCGGCCAGGGCGCCTCCAGGCAGTTCGTACGGGAGTATCCGAACGGTCCGCTGTGGGGCCACCCGATCGGTTACAACTTCGCGCAGTTCGGCAACGCCGAGTTCGAGAAGTTCCACAACTCGGAGTTGATCGGCGAAAACTCGGAGTTCACGACGATCCTCGACGAAATCCGCGGGCGCAAGCAGGTCGGCCACGACGTGACCACCAGCCTCGATCCAACCGCCCAGCAGACCGCGGTCGACCTGCTCGCTGGAAGGCCGGGGGCCGTGGTCGCGATCGAACCATCGACCGGCAAGGTGAAGGCGATGGTCAGCGAGCCACCGTACGACCCGAACCTGATCCCGGACAGTTTCAAGGAAATCAACACCGACCCGGGATCGCCGATCGTCGACCGGGCCGTGCAGGGACAGTATCCGCCCGGGTCCACCTTCAAGCTGGTGACTGCCGCCGCGGCGCTCGACAGTGGAGCTATCGATGCCGACACGCTG
>JBBSKC010000002.1:0-74600 GCA_038256675.1 Solirubrobacterales bacterium
GCCTCGGCCGTGCGCAAGTTCCGCCACGACGTCGAGGTCGGCATGGTCGGCGTCAACATCGGCGTCGCCGCCCCGGTCGCTTTCTTCCCGTTCTCCGGCTGGAAAGCCTCATTCCTGGGCGACCTCCACGCTCACGGACCCGATGCGGTCGAGTTCTTCACCAGGAAAAAGACGATCACGAGCCGGTACTTCTCGGGCGGAGCAACCAGCGGCAGCTACTTCGTAGAGCACTGACCACCAGGAAGCACCAGCCCGGTTGCCGCAGTCACTGCGTACTCGGCTGGCATGAATTCGAAGTACTTCGTGAAGGCCGCTTTGCCGAGTATCGCTTTGAGGATCGGCTTGACCAGTCGGGGGTGGACTTTTGGCACGGTCTGCTGGATCTTGAGCAGGATTTCGAACTGGGGCCGGTGGGCGGCGCTGAAGGCCCCGTAGGTCTCGAGGGCTTTTTCGCGGGTCTGGAGGCCTTCGTGGACGGCTCGCAGTTCGAGTCCGAGGGCAAGCCCGAAATAGAGGGCGGGACGGATCCCCTCAGCGGTGACCGGCAGGCAGTGGCCGGCTGAGTCGCCGACGAAAAACACGTTGCCACCGGTGGCCGGGCGCAGTTTGTGCGGGATCCAGTTGCCCTGGTATCCCTCCTTCGGGACCGGAATGTCATCGGCCAGCAGGTCGGTAGGTGTACGGACCGGATGCTTCGGGTCGAACGAACCTATTCCGACTCGGACCTCGTCGCCGGCCGGGAACGACCAGCCGTAACCCGCCGGTATGTAGCGTCGACTGATCCAGACTTCGAATTCATCACTGGAGCCGGCGGGGTGGACCTCCAGTCCGCGCGAGAACGGTCCCTCGGGCGGCTGGTAGGCCGCGCCTCGGGCCAGAACGCGCTTCCAGCCCAACGCGTCGACCACCAGCGGCGCTTTGATCACGCCGCGGTCGGTGTCGACGGCGATTGCCCCGTCACCGTTCGTCTCCGCCCGTCCGTTGACCTTGGCGGTCTCGAAGGTGGCGTCGCAGTCCCGCCAGAGCAGGTCGCAGAGGGTGCGGTAATCGAAGGTGGAGAAAGTCTGGGGGACCTTGATCCGAGTCGAACCGTGGGCGGTGTGGACAAGCACTTCGTCGAAACGCTGCTTCTCGGACTCCATCAATCCGAGGCTTTCCAGCCAGGCCGTGGGGATCGCGCAGGCCGAGGTCTGGCGTTCGCCGATCTCGTAGCGGTCGAGCAGCAGGACGTCGGCGCCGGAGCCGGCCATCTGCCGCGCGACCATCAGCCCGGCGAAGCTGGAGCCACAGATCAGCAAATCCCGGGAGCCGGAAAGGTCGGTCCGCTCAGAAGCCGGTGTGGTAACCCGTTTAGCCATCGAAAGCAGCGTAATGAATCCGAACTCCGACCAACTGGCAATGAAAGTCGGTGATTATCACTGACTTTCATTGCCAGTTCGTTCGGTTTGGGCTGGTTTTGGGACTTAAACCGCGGCTGATTCCAAGCTACAACGCGGCTTGGCTCAGGTTCTGCGATCATCCCGCGACTGTGACTACTGAAAACACTCTCCTACTCGCCCCAGAGGGGGTACCGGTCGAAGGTTCCAACGGTCTCTTGATTGAGGTCGACGGCCGGATCGTTCCAAACTACGCGGCCACATTGGTCTCTTTCGAGGAAGGCGACGTCGTCAACGGCAAAGTCGTCCGCATCGATCGCGACGAAGTGCTGCTCGACATCGGGTACAAGTCGGAGGGGGTAATCCCCGCCGGCGAGCTATCGATCCGAAAGAACGTCGACACCTCGGAAGAGGTCGAACTCGGCGAAGAGATCGATGCCCTGGTCGTAACGAAGGAAGACGCCGAAGGGCGTCTCATCCTTTCGAAGAAGCGTGCGCGCTTCGAGAAGGCATGGCGCAAGATCGAAGCTGCCGCCGAGAACGGCGAGCCGGTCGAAGGCCTCGTGATCGAAGTGGTCAAGGGCGGACTCATCATCGACCTCGGTATCCGTGGCTTCCTGCCCGCCTCGCTCGTCGACATCCGCCGCGTCCACAACCTTGACGAGTTCATGAGCCAGACCCTGGAATGCAAGGTCATCGAACTCAACCGCAGCCGCAACAACGTCGTCCTTTCCCGTCGCGCCGTGCTCGAAGAGGAGCGCAAGGAAGTCCGCGACCAGATCCTCGACCGCCTGCAGCCGGGCGAAGTCGTCGAAGGCAAGATTTCGAACATCGTCGACTTCGGCGCGTTCGTGGACCTTGAAGGCATCGACGGACTCATCCACATCTCCGAGCTTTCCTGGAGCCACGTCAACCACCCGTCCGAGGTGGTGGCGATCGGCGACACGGTCAAGATCAAGGTGCTCGACATCGATCGTGACCGTCAGCGCATCTCACTCGGCCTCAAGCAGACGCAGGAAGATCCGTGGCAGCGTGTGGTCAGCACCTACCGCTCCGGCGACGTGCTCGAAGGCACCGTCACCAAGGTCGTCTCCTTCGGTGCGTTCGTCGAGATCCTCGATGGCGTCGAAGGCCTTGTCCACATTTCGGAACTCGCTGACCATCACGTCGAGAATCCGTCCGAAGTGGTCGAACTGGGTGCTGCGCTCAACGTCAAGATCCTCGAGATCGACGAAGAGCGCCGCCGCCTCTCACTTTCCATCAAGCGGGTCGAAGGCCAGAACATGCTGCTCGGCGGTCTGGGTGCCGCCCTCGCGGCCGCTTCCGGACCGGCCGACGGAGAAGCCGGAACCGAAAGCGCCCCGGACCTCGAGCTCTCTGAAGAAGTGTTCAGCGAAGACGCTCCGGTAGAAGACACCCCGGCCGAAAACACCGAGGTAGCTCCCGATGCGGCCCCCGAAGTCGAAGCCGAAGTTGACGAGGCGATCGCCGAAGTCGACGTCGCCGACGCCGCCGAGGAGGCAGCCGATGAAGCCGTAGCCGAGGAAGCTGTCGAAGAGATCATCTCCGAAGCCGTGGCCCAGGAAGACGCCGAACAGGACGTGGAAGAGGCCGCCGAGGAAGCGGTGCTTGAAGAGGCAATCGAAGAAGCCGTAGCCGAAGAAGCCGTCGAAGAGGCCTCGGACGAAGAGGCCGCCGCAGAAGCCGGTGAGGAAGAAGAAGTCGTCGCCGAGGCGGAGGAAATCGAAGCCGAAGCTGCCGCCGAAGAGCCTGCTGACGGGGACGAAAAGTCCTGACGATCGGGCTGACCGGGGGCGTAGCTGCCGGGAAGTCGGAGGCACTTCAGGCCTTCAGCCGCCTGGGTGCGGCAACAGTCTCATCCGACGCGATCGTGCATGACCTGCTCGATCGCGAACCCATGCTCAGTCACCTGCGCGATCGCTGGGGCGATGGGATCGAGACCGGTGGAATCGCCGATCGAAGCGCGATCGGTGCCCGCGTGTTCAACGACCCGGACGAGCTGTCCTGGCTCGAAGCCCAGGTTCATCCGCTGGTCCAGACAGAGATCGCCGGCTGGTTTGGCAGCGTCCCGCCGGAGACGAAGTTCGCCGTGGTCGAGGTCCCCCTGCTCTTCGAAGGAGAGATGGCGGACCGATTCGACGTCACCGTCGCGATCGTGGCCGAAGAAGCCACTCGCAGCGAGCGGGCCCGCTCACGGGGTCACGTCGGAATCGAGGGCCGGGAGGGGCGCCAGCTCAGCCAGGCCGACAAGGCGGCGCGAGCCGACCACGTCATCGCCAACGATGGAACTCCGGAGGAGCTCTCCGAGCGGCTCTCCGCATTGCTCGGCGAACTCGGGCCTTAGGGACACTGGTGCCGACCGACTGGCCTGAATAGCCTGTAAGGCCTACGCGTATGGCCAGTAATCGAACTTCAGCCGCAGCACGGCGCCGGTCTGCCCCGGGCGGTCCCGCGAGCGAAAAGGGCAGCGGAGCCGGCAAGGCGCTGCTGATCCTGTTCGGGATCCTGGTGGTCGGCGTGGTCGCGGTCCTGCTGCTCTCCGACCTGTTCCAGCGCGGCATCCAGGAGGTGACCCTGCCGCTCCGCCACGAGAACGTGATCCGCCAGCAGGCCGAGGAGAAGGACGTCGACGCTGCCCTGATCGCCGCGGTCATCTTCGCCGAGTCGAAATTCTCGGACGCCACTTCCACGGCCGGCGCGCGGGGTTTGATGCAGATCACCCCAGAGACCGCCGACGAGATCGAGAAACTCAGCGGGGGAACCACCTTCGAGACGGATGACCTCAGCGACCCTGATCTCAACATCCGTTACGGCACGTTCTATCTGCGGCATCTGCTCAACATCTACGACGACGATCCGGTGGCGGCGCTCGCCGCTTACAACGCCGGCCCCGGGAACGCCGAGGCCTGGGGCGGCTCGAACCTGACGATCGACGACATCGAGTTCCCGGAGACGAAGGCCTACGTCAAGACGGTGCTCGAGAAACAACGGGAATACCGCCACACCTACGATCTCGAGCTGGGTTACTGATGCGCCTGCGCACCGTCGCGCTCGCCGGCGCGGTCGGGCTGGTACTGGCTGATTCCTCGATCGTCGTCCTCGCCCTGCCGGAGATCTTCCGTGAGTTCGACACGACCATCGCCGGCGTTTCGTGGGTGCTGATCGTCTTCAACCTCGTGCTGGCCGTCCTAGCCGTACCCGGGGCCCGGCTGGCCCGTCATTTCGGTCCTGGCCGCTCGGCTGCGATCGGCCTGGCAGTGTTCGCCGGCGGCAGCCTGGTCTGCGGACTCTCGACCGGGCTGGGCCCGCTGCTCACCGGGCGCGGTGTCCAGGCGGCCGGTGGTGCCGTCGCGGTGACGGCGGCTCTCGAATTGCTCGGCACCACGCTGGGCAGTGACAGGAAGGCGGTCGCCACGTGGGTCGGAGCCGGAGCGGTCGGCGCGGCGATCGGTCCCGGTCTCGGCGGCCTGCTGACCGAACTGGTCTCCTGGCAGTCGATCTTCCTGATCCAGGTGCCGATCGCGATCATCGCCGGGGTCCCGCTGCGCGAAATCATCATCGAGGAGACCCGCGAGTGGAAGATCCCGCAGATCCCGAAGGCGGTGACCGACCGGCCGCACCTGCCGGCCAACATCGCGCTCGCTCTGGTCTCCGCGGCGATAGCCGCGACGCTCTTCCTGATCGTGCTGCTCCTGATCGAAGGCTGGCGGCTGACCCCGATCGCGGCGGCGGCGGTGGTGACGGTGCTGCCGATCGCGGCCCTGTTCGGCTCGCGGATCGGCGGGTCGATCGAGTCGGTCCGGTTGCGGGCGTCCTCCGGTGCGATCCTCCTCGGCGGCGGACTCGCCGCCCTGGGACTGCTGCCGAAGGCCGAGATCATCTGGGTCATCCCGCCGCAGATCCTGGCCGGCATCGGACTCTCACTCGTGCTTTCGGCGCTGACCGAAGCGGCCCTCAGCGGGCGGTCGGCGGCCGCGGTGCACGGCGGCTGGACGATCGCCGCGCGTCACGCGGGCGTCGTCGTCGGGCTACTCATCCTGACCCCGATCTTCACCAGCCAGCTCGAGAACCAACGAGAGGACGCGCTCAACACCGGCACCGCGATCGTGCTGGACGCCCCGATCGACCCGACCGACAAGATTGCCCTCGCCGTGCGCATCTCGGAGGAGGTCGACAGCCAGGGAGACCGGGTGCCCGACGTCCGCCCGGCCTTCGAACCCCTGCCCACGGATCCGGAAGAACGGAGTGCCTACGAAGACGTACTCTCCGCGCTCGAGGACCAGCTCGACCGCGCTGCGACCCACGCCTTCTCGGCCTCCTTCCTGCTCTCGGCGCTGTTCGCCCTGCTTGCCCTGATCCCGATCGGCCTGACCCGGAGGCTCGAGCTTTGACCCGCGGGACGGACGATCCGACCGAAGTCCTCGGCGGGGACGACGAAGAGCCGACCGGCCACCTCGAAGGCGACACGGGCGAGACCGAGGAGATGCGGACGCGCCGCCTGGCCGCCGGGACTCCTCCGCCCCTGCCGCCGGACGAGCCGCCGCCCGTCGACGAATCGCGCCAGCGCGGCCTCGCCGTACTGGTGGCGTCGACCCTGGCCGCCCTGATTCTGGTCGGGGTTTACATCGCAGCCGGCGGCACCGACTACAAGCCCTCGGCGGCAACCGATCCCTGCGATGCCCGTGAGTGGACCGACCCCGGCAACCTCGAAGAATCTGCGCAGGAGTTCGCACTATCAGCGGTTGACGGGGTGGCATGCAAGCTCGGGGTGAGCCGGGAGGAGGTGATCCGCGCGCTCCCGGACGACGCCAGCCGCCAGGCCTTCATGGAAGACAACGACCTTTCCGACGAGGAAGTCGACGAGGCGCTCCGGGCCGGACTCAACCGCGCGATCGACGACGCCGAGAACGCCGGTGTGATCAACGGCCTGGCGGTCACCGGCCTCCGGGCGGCGGTCCGGGTCTTGCCGGTCGACCAGTTGATCAATCTGATCGAAAACGCCTCAGTGATCTTCGATGGACAGGACGTCAATGACCTCGGCGGGCTGATCGAAGGAGTGATCGGCTCACTCGGAGGGGAACCAGGTGACTCCGGCACGACCGGGGACACTGGCGTAACGGGCGAGACCCAGGACCTGATCCCCGACGGCCTTGGTGCTCAGATCGAGCAGGGGCTGCGGGATCAGCTGCCGGACGAGATCAACCGTAACCTGCCGGACGACCTTCAGCAGCAAGCCGAGCAGGCGCTCGACAGCCTGGTCAATCCCTAGTCACCCGCTGCCGGCTTCGGCTTGGTCGCGAGCCAGGTCAGCCAGATGGCCAGCGGCTGGAGCGGGAGGCGCAGCCACAGGAGCCACTGCGGCACGTCGACGCCCTTGACTTGGTCGGGGTTGAGCGCCATGTGGATGTTGGCCGGAAAGACCGCGACCATCAGGGCGATCAGCCACCAGCCACCGAAACGTGCGGTGCGGTCGGAAAAGAGCGCTGCGCCACCGGCGATCTCGGCTACCCCGCTCACCGCCACGGCTTCATCGTGCATCGGGATCCAGCCGGGAATGGTCGCCGCGTACGAATGCGGCTTGATGAAGTGCATGACTCCCGCGAAGATGAAAAAGGCGCCGATGACGTAGCGGAGAACTCTCATGGGCTGAGCGTAGGCCATGCCCGTGAACCCGCGTAGCGCGCTTGTTAAGGTGACCGGGTGCCTGAATTCGAATTGAACTCGACCTACTCGCCGATGGCCGACCAGCCGGCGGCGATCGCCGCATTGACCGATGGCGTCCAGTCCGGCGAACGCATCCAGACCCTGCTCGGCGCCACCGGTACCGGCAAGACCTTCACCATGGCCGGCGTGATCGCCGAGTCCCAGCGCCCGGCGCTGGTGATCGCGCACAACAAGACCCTCGCGGCACAGCTCTGCAACGAATTCCGGGCGTACTTCCCGAACAACGTGGTCGAGTACTTCGTCTCGTACTACGACTATTACCAGCCGGAGGCCTACGTTCCGGCGCAGGACCTCTATATCGAGAAGGACTCGTCGATCAACGACGAGATCGACCGGCTGCGCCACGCTGCGACCGCCTCGCTGATCGCGCGGCGCGACGTGATCATCGTCGCCTCGGTCTCCTGCATCTACGGGATCGGCTCACCGGCGCTGTACCGGAACAAGATGGAGCTCTTCAAGGTGGGGGAGACGATCGACCGCGACGCCGTCCTGCGGAAGCTGGTCCGTCTGCAGTACGAGCGCAATGACAACACCCTGACCCGCGGCTCCTTCCGGGTGCGGGGCGAGGTACTCGAGATCATGCCGTCCTGGGCCGAGACGGCCTTCCGGATCACACTCTTTGGCGACGAGATCGAAGGTATCCAGCACTTCGACGTGCTGACCGGCGAAGTGCTCGACGTACTCGACCACGCCTCGATCTGGCCGGCGACGCATTACGTGACCGAAGAGGACTCGATGGACCGGACCCTTGCCGACATCCGGACCGAACTCGACCAACGGCTCGAAGAGCTCGAATCGGAAGGCAAGGAACTGGAGGCCCACCGCCTTCGGCAGCGCACGCTCTACGACCTCGAGATGCTCAAGGAGACCGGGTTCACTTCCGGCATCGAGAACTATTCCCGCGTGTTCGAAGGCCGGGCCGCGGGCACGCCGCCACACACGCTGATCGACTATTTCCCGGACGACTTCATCACTTTCATCGACGAGTCCCATCAGACGATCCCCCAGATCGGCGGCATGTACCTCGGCGACAAGTCACGCAAGACGACGCTGGTCGACTATGGCTTCCGCCTGCCTTCGGCGATCGACAACCGGCCGTTGCGCTTCGACGAGTTCCTCGAGCGGACCAACCAGTTGATCCTGGTCTCAGCGACGCCCGGCGAGTACGAGCGGACTGAAGCGACGAAGGTCGTCGAGCAGATCGTGCGCCCGACCGGGGTCGTCGATCCCGAGATCGAGGTTCGCGGGACCCGCAACCAGATCGATGACCTGATGAACGAGATCAGCAAACGCTCCGACGTCCAGGAGCGGACCCTGGTCACGACCCTGACCAAGAAGATGGCCGAGGATCTGACCAACTACCTGCTCGAGCACGGGGTCCGCGTCAGGTACCTGCACTCCGACATCGACACGCTCGAACGAATCCAGATCATCCGTGAACTGAGACTGGGGGAGTACGACGTCCTGGTCGGAGTCAATCTGCTGCGCGAGGGCCTCGACATGCCGGAGGTCTCTCTCGTGGCGATCCTCGATGCCGACAAGGAAGGCTTCCTCCGCGGCGAGACCAGCCTGATCCAGACGATCGGCCGCGCCGCGCGGAACACCGAAGGCCGGGTCCTGATGTACGCCGACCGCGAGACCGACTCGATGAAGGCGGCGATCTCCGAGACCGACCGTCGCCGGGCGATCCAGGTCGCGTACAACGAGCGCCACGACATCACGCCGACCACGATCCGCAAGGCGATCGCCGAGTCCGGCAGTCTCCTGGCGATCGAGGACCGGGCCCCGGCCAAACGGCGCCGGCGGGGCGACGACGAAGACTTCGACGGCCCCGAAGAGCTCGAGAAGACGATCGTCTCGCTCGAAGAGGAGATGAACGAAGCGGCCGAGGACCTGCGGTTCGAACAGGCGGCACGGATCCGCGATGAATTGCGCGAATTGAAGCGGGATCTCGAAGGAATGCAGGCCGGCGCCTGACCGGCCGGTTGTTTTCCACCGATCTCCCGAGTCGGTACCATCCAACGACGTCATCTAGAGGTTCGGAGGGGTTTGCGAGAAATGATGGGTGCTAAGGCCGTGGGCCGACAGGCTTCAGTAGAAACGGGAGCGCGTCTGGTACGGCTCGTCTCGTTTACAGGTTTGACGATCGCGGCGGTCTTGCTGATCGCCGGAGCCTCGGCTCCCGGCGCCGGGGCCGGCCAGAAGGCGCCCGCCACCACCGATCCCGCCTCGTTCAATGCCCGCGGAAGCATCGGCCAGGTACTGGTGCGCGATGCCAACCCCGGTACCAGGCTGCTCCTGGTCGACCCCAACGGGCGGATTGCCCGCAAGGGTGTCGCCGACCATTTCGGCAGCAAGATATTCCGCTATCTCGACTCCGGTCCGGGATGGACGGTCAGGGTGCGTCGGCCAGGCCAGGTCTTTGGCACGTCCCGGTTCAGGGTGCTGGAGGCGGGAGCCAATCCGAAACAGGCCTTCTACGAGAGGCAGCCCGAACTTCAGCCCGGTTTGAACTACATCAAGATGCGCGACGGTGTCGAGTTGGCGGTGGCGCTGCGTCTGCCCCCCGGCAAGACCCTCGCCGACGGCCCGTTCCCGACCGTGATCGAGCACTCCGGGTACCAGACTGCGGCTCCGAACGATCTTCTGAATTCGATTCTCGCCGGGGGCAATGATCCGCTCGCTCCGGCTACCTCGACCGTCGTCGGCTCGCTGCTTGCTCCGCAGCTCGGGTTCGCCGTGGTCAGCGTCCAGATGCGCGGCAGCGGCTGCTCGGGCGGCGCTTTCGACCTGTTCGGCCTACCCACGACATTCGACGGCTACGACATGGTCGAGACCGTGGCCAACCAGCCCTGGGTCAAGGGCGACGTGGGAATGGTCGGGATCTCTTTCTCCGGGATCACGCAACTCTTCGCGGCCGGAACCCAGCCGCCCCACCTGGCGGCGATCGCGCCGATGTCAATCACCGATGACATGTTCGACGCCACTGGTTATCCGGGCGGCATCTTCAACTCGGGTTTCGCCCTTTCCTGGATTACCGAGCGGGTTGAGAACGCGGAACCCGCCCCGGAGGGTGGACAGGGGTATGCCAAAACTCTGGTCGAGGCCGGCGACCAACACTGCATCGAAAACCAGAGGTTGCGGCTGCAGTCGCTCGATGCCCTGGAACTGATCGAGGAGAATCCGTTCCGCACGCCCAGGCTCTTCAACGAAAGGGCACCCGGCGCGTGGATGAAGAACATCGACGTGCCGGTCTTTCTCACCGGTCAGTATCAGGACGAACAGACCGGGGGCCACTTTCCCCAGAGCCTGCCGAAGCTGGACGGAAACCCCAACGTCTGGGTGACGATGCAGAACGGGGTCCACACCGACTCGCTCGGCCCACTGCAGATGACCCGCTGGATCGAGTTCATCAACCTGTTCGTGGCCGATCGCATCCCCGTGGTGCCGTCGCTCATCGCCGGTCCGATCTACAGCACACTCGCTGGCGCCGCGGCTCCGGTCGAGCAGTCGAGGTACGCCGACATGACCGACGTAGACGCCGCCCGCGAGGCGTTCAAGAAGGACAACCCGCGCTTCCGGCTGCTGATGGACAACGGTGCCGGACCCTGGGGCCTCGGTGCCCAGGGTGCGACCTGGGAGACGAAGTCCACTTCCTGGCCGCCGAACCGGGCCAAGGCACGGCGCTTCTTCCTCGGCGAGGGCGGCAAGATGGGGGCCCGCAAGCCCGGCCGCAGGAGCAAGGACCACTACATCGCCGACCCCGGGGCCCGGCCGCTTACCAATCTGCCAAAAGGCTCGGTCAACGCCGCTCAGCCGAAGTACGAATGGGCTCCGGTCGCCAACGGCAGAGGGCTCGGCTACACGAGTGGAACGCTGGGCAAGGACGTGTTGATTGCCGGACCCTCCAGCCTCAACCTGTTCCTCAAGTCATGGCGAGGCGACACCGACCTGCAGGCCACCATCTCCGAAGTCAGGCCCGACGGCAACGAGACCTACGTCCAGTCCGGGTGGCTGCGGGCCAGTCACCGCAAACTCGATCCCCGGCGTTCGACCGTCTTCGATCCTGTGCCGACCCAGCTCGAGCGGGATGGCAAGAGTCTCCCGAGGGGGCGCTTCGTAAAGGTCCGGGTACCGATCTTCCCGGTCACCCATGCCTTCCGGGCTGGTTCCAGGATCAGGGTCACGATCATGGCCCCCGGCGGGGATCGTTCGGAGTGGGAGTTCGACACGATCGATGAGGGCGACACCAACAACTCGATCCTGCTCGGTGGCAAGAAGCCCTCGAATCTGATCCTGCCGGTGCTCAAAGGGGAAACCGCCCAGGGAACACCGCTTCCCGAGCCGACCGCCCTCAGGGCACAGCCCAGCCGGACATACGACGCGGCGCACAACGGAGGATGAACCGGGAGCAGGTCACCAGGTCTGACTTTCCAGCAGCCGAGGACGGTTACGACCGGGCCTCGGTGGATGCCCACCTCGCCGCGGTGGCCGCGGCGATGGCCGCGCTGGAAGTTCAGATCTCCGGCTTCGAAGTCGAACGGGACGCCCTGCGGCGACAGGCTGCCGCCGCCTCACGCCCGGCCGACGTCGAAGTGATCTCGAAGCGGGCCGCCGAAGCGATGCCGGATCGGCCCCACGACACAGCGGAGCACAAGATCGTCGAGGACACCGCGGACAAGGACGAAGTTTCGGCCCGTCTGATTGCGACCAAGATGGCCCTCGACGGTGCCGACCGGGAGTCGATCCGCTTGCGGCTGGGCACCTACGACCTCGAAGACCCGGACGCACTGCTCGACGATGTGATCGAAAAGGTCGGCTGACTGGAAAGCTGCCTCCCGGGAACCACCTTTGACTGAAACGAACGTGTGTTCGGTTCAGTAAGGTATGTCGAGTGACTCGTTCTGAACGAATTGTGATCTCTGGTGCCCGAGAGCACAACCTCAAGGGCATCGATCTCGACCTGCCGCGCGATGCGCTGATCGTGGTCACCGGCCTGTCCGGATCCGGCAAGTCCAGCCTCGCTTTCGACACTATCTATGCCGAAGGCCAGCGCCGTTACGTCGAATCGCTTTCGGCTTATGCGCGCCAGTTCCTCGGCCTGATGGAGAAGCCCGACGTCGATTCGATAGAAGGGCTTTCACCGGCGATCTCGATCGACCAGAAGACGACCTCCCGCAACCCGCGTTCGACCGTGGGCACGGTCACCGAGATCTACGATTATCTGCGCCTGATGTGGGCCCGGATCGGCCGGCCGCACTGCCCGAAGTGCGGGGCGGAGATCACCGGTCAGACCCAGGAACAGATCGTCGACCGGGTCATGACTTTCGAGGAAGGCACCCGGTTCATGGTCATGGCACCTGTCATTCGTGATCGCAAGGGTGAGTACGGCAAGCTCTTCGAGCAGATGCGCGCCGAGGGTTACTCGCGGGTCGAGGTCAACGGCGAGATGCGGATGCTGGACGAGGAGATCATCCTCGACAAGAAGTACAAGCACGACATCTCGGTAGTGATCGACCGTCTGGTGATGAAAGGCGACCTGCGCCGCCGGCTCTCGGAGTCGGTCGAGGCTGCGGTCGACATGGCTGACGGCCTCGTCGAGTTCCAGGTGATCGACGGCGATCGCATGCTCTTCTCGGAAAACTTCGCCTGCCTCGAATGCGGTACTTCAATGCCGGAACTCGAACCGCGGATCTTTTCTTTCAACGCGCCGCATGGTGCCTGCCCGACATGCACCGGCCTCGGGTTCAAGCGGGTGATCGATCCGCAGCTGGTCGTGCCGGATCCGACGCTCTCGCTCTCCGAAGGCGCGCTTCAGCCCTGGCGTATGGGCTACTCCGGCTACTGGCGACGGCTGATCAAGTCGGTAGCAGGCACCTACAAGATCGACCTCGACAAGCCCTGGCAGAAGCTGAGCCAGGAGGACCAGGACCTTTTTCTCCATGGAACCGGCACCGAGCGACACTCAATCAACAGCAACAGCCGTTCCGGCCGCCGCCGCAGCTACTCGGTCAAGTTCGAAGGCCTGGTCAACAACCTCGAACGCCGCTACTCCGAGTCCGACTCCGAATCGGTGCGGGACAAGATCGAGGAGTACATGGCCGAACAACCCTGCCCCACGTGTAAAGGTGCCCGGCTCCGCCCGGAGAGCCTCGGGGTCACGGTCGGCGGCATCTCGATCCAGGAGTTCACCGACATGTCGGCCGATGCGGCACACGAATGGATCCAGGCCCTCGACCTGAACAAGACTGAACGGGCGATCGCCCGCCTGATCGTCAAGGAGATCGCCGAACGGCTGTCGTTCCTGATCAACGTCGGCATTGGGTATCTCTCGCTGGCTCGCTCGGCCCGCACCCTGTCCGGTGGCGAGGCCCAGCGGATCCGGCTGGCGACCCAGATCGGCTCAAGTCTCGTTGGCGTCATGTACGTGCTGGACGAGCCCTCGATCGGGCTTCACCAGCGCGACAACGAGAAGCTGATCGCGACCCTGCAGCGGCTGCGGGACCTCGGCAACACGGTGATCGTGGTCGAGCACGACGAAGGCACGATGAAGGCGGCCGACCACCTGGTCGACCTCGGTCCCGGCGCCGGCGAGCACGGCGGTTACATCGTGGCGGACGGCACGCCGGCCGACGTCGAAGCCAACCCTTCTTCGCTCACTGGCCGGTACCTCTCGGGGTCGGAGACGATCCGCATCCCCGAGGTGCGGCGCGAGCCCACCGGACAGCTCAGCGTCCGCGGCGCCCGGCAGCACAACCTCACCGGGATCGACGTTGACTTCCCGCTCGGGGTCCTCACTTGCGTGACCGGTGTGTCCGGCTCGGGCAAGTCGACCCTGGTCAACGAGACGCTCCACCCGGCGGTGGCCAACCGGCTGCACAAGTCGAAGCTGCGTCCCGGACCGCACGACGGCATCGACGGCATCGAGCAGATCGACAAGATCATCAACATCGACCAGTCGCCGATCGGCCGCACGCCGCGGTCGAACCCGGCGACCTACACCGGCGTCTTCGACCACGTCCGCCAGCTGTTCACGGCAACGCAGGAAGCGCGCGCCCGCGGGTACAAGCCGGGTCGCTTCAGCTTCAACGTCAAGGGCGGCCGCTGCGAGGTCTGCAAGGGTGACGGCCAGATCAAGATCGAGATGCACTTCCTGCCCGACGTCTACGTGCCCTGCGAGCAGTGCCACGGTCACCGGTACAACCGCGAGACACTCGAAGTCAAGTTCAAGGGCAAGAGCATCAGTGACGTGCTCGAGATGTCGATCGAAGAGGCGTACCCCTTCTTCGACAGCATCCCGAAGATCGCCCGGCGGCTCAAGACCCTCAATGATGTCGGCCTCGGTTACGTTCGCCTGGGGCAGCCAGCGACCACCCTCTCCGGCGGCGAGGCGCAGCGGATCAAGCTGGCGTCTGAGCTCTCCAAGATCGCCACGGGCCGCACGCTCTACATCCTCGACGAGCCGACCACCGGCCTCCATTTCGGCGACGTGCGCCGGCTGCTCGAGGTGCTGGACCGGCTGGTCGACGCCGGCAACTCGGTCGTCGTGATCGAGCACGACCTCGATGTGATCAAGAGTGCCGACTGGGTGATCGACCTCGGCCCCGAAGGCGGCGACGGCGGCGGCGACGTAATCGCGACGGGCACCCCCGAACAGATCGCCGCAACCCCCGGCTCGTACACCGGAGACTTTCTGCGAGAGCCGCTCGGTGCTCCGCTGACCCTCGCGGCCTGATGAAGGCCGCCGTCATCACCGCCTACGGCGAGCCGCCGGCGTTGCAGGACATCGATCCCCCGGCAGCCGCGGACGACACGGAACCGATTCAGGTCGAGCTGGCCGGCCTCAATCCGGTCGACATCGCGATCGCGTCGGGCAAATTCGATTCCGGATCACCGTCTTTGCCCTACGTCACCGGCAAGGAGGCGATTGGCACCACGGCCGACGGACGGCGGATCTGGTCCGATGAAGCCCGGTACCCGTCGGGCTCATTCGGCGAAATGGTCGCGATCAATGCCGGCAGCGGCATCGAACTACCCGAGGGGATCGCTTCAGAGCAGGCGATTGCATTCGGTATCGCCGGAATGGCCGCCTGGCTGGCGCTGACCTGGCGCGGCGAACTGGTATCAGGCGAGACGGTGCTGATCAACGGCGCGAGCGGTTCGGTCGGGCAAATCGCGATCCAGGCAGCAAGGCTGCTCGGTGCCGGGCGAGTCGTCGGAACGGCCCGCAGCGATTCAGGTCTTGCCAAGGTGACAGAACTCGGCGCCGACGCCGTTGTCAGCACCGAGTCGGATCATCTGGCCGAAGAAATCAAAGTAGCGACCGGGGGAGGGGCCGACCTCGTCCTCGACAATCTCTGGGGAGCCCCCGCCGCGGCGGCGATCGATGCGATGAATGCCCGTGGCCGTCTGGTCCAGGTGGGCAATTCGGCCGGAACGAACGCCGAGCTGATGGCGGGACGCCTGCGTGGCGGACTGATCGACATCCGCGGCCACCGAAACTTCTGGGCACCGCGCGAAGCTCGCGAGGGAGCCTTCCTCGAGATGTGTCGCCTCTCGATCGCCGGGGATCTGGTGCTCGAAGTGGAGGTCATCCAGCTGGCAGACGTGGCCGATGCCTGGGAGCGCCAGAAAGCGAGCCCAGGGCACAAACTCGCCCTGAGCCCGCTCTGACTTGAATCAGTTGCTCAGCCGTTGAGTTCGCTCAACGAGCCGCTAAAGATGCAGGCGTTGCCTTCGCCGTACAGGCCGTTGCCACCCGCGAGGGTGCCATTCTTGACCGCGAGAGCGGGCTCCATCTCGAAGCTCAGCCCGCCTGGCGTAAACGCAGTGGTCGCGTACGATGAATCGGCGTCGATTGTCGCCGAGTTCGGGGTGGTGCTCGTACCCAGGATCTCGCGGTTGGTCTCCACCGTATCGGTGTTCAGGAACTGCGAATCCCCACTGAAGTCATCGTCGTCGGAGTCGAAAATCACCCCGTTTACCGACGTCTTGATGTAGACGTACGCGAAGGTCTCAGGAGGTCCCGACGTATCGGTGAAGCATTTCGAATAGATCGTAATCGGACCCGCGGTGAACATCACGTTCTCGGGAGCCGCCGACCGCGCTGCGGCCTCGGTCAGTCCGGAAGTCGCCATGATCCGGGTCTGCTTGTACGTCCGGTAGCCGTCTAGGCTCTGCGCGTTGGTGGCCACGTTCGCGAGTTCGGCGGCGGCCGAGTTGGTGGCGTTCGGCACCGTGCTGAGGGAGCTTTCATCGACCTTGGCGCCAGTCACTGCGTCGTTAGTGATTTTGCCGGTAGTGATCGCGCCGCCCTTGAGTTTCGCGGTGGACACCGCCTTGTTCTTGATCTTCTTGGTGACGACCGCGTTCTTCTTGAGTTGCTTGCTGCCAACGCTGTTCTTGGCGAGCGCGGCGTAGGAAGCGCCGCCGAGCGCGACGAAAAGTGCCAGTGAACTGATCAACAGACTTGGTGTGATCTGTTGTTTAAGTCTCTTCATGGTGAAGCCCCTGTCTTGGTGGACGATCCGGAGATGCGAATCTAAACCATGAAGGTGGGTGCGTCCAGTCCGTCTGGAACGGGCTATTGACTCGAAACGTCGGCTACGAAACCAGCAGCGAGGCGCCGATGACGCCGCCTTCGTCTCCGAGTCCGGCGACCTTGACTGCCGGCGGGTTGTCCTTGTTCAGCAGGTACTGAGGCATACCGTCAATGATCTCCAGGACCAGCGAATCAGCGAACCGGACGCCCATTCCTCCACCGATCACGACCGCTTCGACGTCGAGCAGGTTGACGGCCGACGCGATGCCTGCGGAAAGTGCTTTCACCGCGCGGTCGAGCAGCTCGATTGCCATTTCGTCACCGTGATCTCGGGCGTGCGCCCAGATCGCGCTGGTCAGATTCGGCTTACCGTGCTTTTCCATGATCTTGAAGAGGTCGGTCCTCTTGCCCCTCTTCATCTCACGTTCGACCTTGGCCTGCATCGCCTTGCGACCGGCATAAGCCTCGACGGTGCCGTTGAGCCCGTTGCTGTTCGGCGCGCCACCCCGGCGGACCAGGGTGTGACCAATCTCGCCGGCTCGTCCGCGGCCACGCCACGGTTTGCCCTCGAGGACGATCCCGCCACCGACACCGGTTCCCCAGAAGACGCCGAGGATGCTCCGGTAGCCAGCGCCGGCGCCGAGCAGGTACTCGGCGTTGGTGCCGACCTGGACGTCGTTGCCGACCACTACCGATGTGCCGATCGCCTCCCGCAGCGCGCTGGCCATGGGGTAGGAACCGGACCAGCCCGGCAGGTTGCCGGCGCCGGAGACCGCACCGGTCGCGGTGTCGACTGAACCGGGGGAGCCGACTCCGACCGCCCGAAGCAGATGGGCCTGGACGCCGGCGTCCTGCGCGGCTTCCTGGATCGTCATCGTCATCGCCCTGACTACGTCGGTCGGGCCACCCGTCGACGGCGTCGGCCGGCGGCGGTAGGCGAGGATTTCGTGATTGGGGCCGATGATCGCGGCGGCAATCTTAGTGCCGCCGAGGTCAATGCCTCCGACCAGGGTGGCGGCCCGTGACTCGGCCTGTAGCTGGCTCGCCGACGGCGGTGGCGGGGCGGCAGGCTCGCCCGATTCGAGCGGAGTTGAAATCGCGGCGATTCCCGTCGGAACCACAGGTGGCTTCGGCGGGTCCGGGGGCGGCGGTACGGCGAACTTGGCCGGCGGGGGCGCGGGCACGGCCCCAGTCGCTTCAGCGATCTCGGGCGGGTCGGGAATCTGCGGTTCGGGAATTTCAGGTGGCGCCGGGGCAGGCGGACGTTCCGGCATTTCGGTTTCGGTTTTCGAATCGCTCGACCACTGAACCCCGCCTGGGGCTTCGGTCTCGGGGTGGGTCGCGGTTTCGGGTGCGATCGGCACTTCCGTCGCCGGTGCGACTTCGGCCGGCGCTTCCGGTTCGGATTCGGGGACGGGCTCTGAGGTTCCGGGGTCCTCTACGACTCCAGGGGTGTCCGAATTAGCATTGGCATCGGGGGATGCGGCTTCGGCTTCCTTGACCTCCTCGGGGGTCTCGATGTCCCCCGGGGCGGCCTCGGGCACGGGAATCTCATGAACTTCTGCCGGTTCAGGCCGGATCGGCACGCCTTCACCGGCGGCTAGCTCGTCTCGTGCGGGAGCGTCCGAAGGCAGGGGGAGATTCGGAACCAGGTCCCGGACCTTTTCGCTGATCGGCTCCTTCGGCATAGGCGCCCTCGCCTCCGGAATTGACGAGGGGTCGATCGGTTCCGGAGTTACCGGAGTTTTCTTGTTCTTCTTCGAAGTCCTGCGCCTGAGCAATTTCTGTCTCCCGGTTGGCCTTTGATGGTCGAACCCTACCCGCCTCTGGCAAGGTAGTCACGTGGAAGATCAAACCGGCTGGAAAACCTGGTGGCGCAAACGCCGTTGGTATGAAAGAAATCGCCGGTTGGGACACCGCCTGCGGATCAACCGCCACATGGCGAAATCCGGCGCTTACATTCGGTTTCCGGTCGAAGGGGAGGTGCTCGAAGGCCTCGACTCCGGGCGGCTGGTACTCGACTCCGGGACCATGCTCGAACCCGGATGCTGGATCACGATGGCCCCGGAGGCACAGGTTCGGATCGGCGAGGGCTGCTTCCTCAACCGCAACGTGATGATCGCGGCCCACTGCGAGGTCACGATCGGAGACCACGTCATGTTTGCCAACGGCTGCTTCATCGGTGACGCCAGCCATCGTTTCGACGATCCCGACATTCCGATCACGTGGCAGGGTTTCACCTCGAAGGGGCCGGTCCGGATCGGGTCGAACTGCTGGTTCGGGGTCAACTGCGTAGTTACCGAAGGCGTGACGATCGGAGACCGTTGCGTCGTCGGCTCGAATTCGGTGGTCACCTCGGACCTGCCGGACGGGGTGATCGCCGCCGGGGCGCCCGCCAGGGTCATCCGGGAAATCGAGTTCAAGCAGTAAGGATCGGGTCCTGACGTCTTTCTCCACGCTTCGCGCGGAGGAAAGGCGGCGAAAAGAATAAGGATCGGGTCCTGACGTCTTTCTCCACGCTTCGCGCGGAGGAAAGGCGGCGAAAAGAATAAGGATCGGGTCCTGACGTCTTTCTCCACGCTTCGCGCGGAGGAAAGGCGGCGAGACCCTAGGGCAGCGGTTCCCAGTCCCAGGAGTAGTTCGACTCGAGGTCTTCGCGGTTCAACCGCTGCTGCAGCCGTTCCAGCTCTGATGGTTCAACGCTGTAGACGTGTTCCGGCCCGGGAAAGGCGCCCGAGCGCACTTCGGCGACATAGTCAGCGACCCCTTTCTTCATTTCGCCACGGACGTCGGCGTAACGCTTGACGAACTTCGCCATGTGACCATCGTTGATGCCGGCCAGGTCGTGGAGGACCAGTACCTGCCCGGCGGTCGCGTTACCGGCTCCAATGCCGATCGTCGGTGCCTCGAGGTTCTGGACGATCAACTCGGCCACCGCCTGCGGCACGGCTTCGATCACGATCGCGAAACAGCCTGCCTGGTCGAGGGCGATTGCGTCTTCGGCGACCTTGATCGCCTGGCTCGCGGTGCGTCCCTGGGCACGCAGGCCTCCGAGAGCGGTCGCGGTCTGCGGGGTAAGCCCGACGTGGCCCATGACCGGGATGCCGGCGCCGATGATCGCTGCCGCGCGTTCGACCGAAGCTCCGCCACCCTCGAGTTTCACCGCATCACAGCCGGCTTCTTTCACCAGCCGCTGGGCACTGGCGATCGCCAGTTCATTCGAGGCTTCGTAGGAGCCGAACGGGAGGTCACCCACGAGCAACGGAGTCTTCAGCCCGCGGCGGACCGCCTTGGCGAGGATCGTCATCTCGTCCATGCCGACCGGCACGGTGCTGTCGTAGCCGAGGACGCAGTTGGCCGCCGAATCACCGACCAGGACGACATCGACGCCGACCTCTTCGATCACCTGGGCCGATGGAAAGTCGTAAGCCGTGACCATCGTGATCGGCAGGCCGTCTTCCTTCATTTCGGCCAGCCGGGTTATCGTCATCGGTTTGCGATCGTCCTGACCCTGTTCGTTCCGTGCTGCAGAACTCATGGGGTGCTCCTGTTCTTTCTGGGCTCAATGAGAATGTTGTCGATGAGGCGGGTCCCGTCGACCTGGGCGGCGACCGCAACGAGAATTGCTTCCTCGCTGTCGTCGATCGCCGGGTCGAGGGTTCCCGGAAAACGCGCTTCGAAATATTCGGGTTCGATGCCGGCCGTCTGGAGGTGCCGGACGCCGGCGTCGAGGGCCGCGTCGAGTCCTTCCTGCGGATAGGCCCGCTCGGCCTCGAGCAGAGCCGCCCAGATCGCGGTGGCCCGCTCGCGTGACTCGGGCGAGAGGTAGGCGTTGCGGGAGCTCATTGCCAGTCCGTCGCGCTCGCGAACGGTGGGTAGCACGATGATCTCCGTACGGAAGTCGAGGTCCTCGGCCATGCGCTTGATGACCGAAGCCTGCTGGGCATCCTTCTGCCCGAAGTACGCATAGTCGGGGTCGACCGCGTTCAGGAGCTTGGCCACGATCGTCGTGACCCCGGAGAAGTGCCCGGGGCCGCGGCTGTCCTCGCTGCCGCAGAGGACCTCGGTCAGCCCGGTCACCTCGACCTTGGTCGCGAAACCGGAGGGATAGACGTCATCCGGGTCGGGGGCGTAGACCAGGTCGACTCCGGCTGCCTCCGCGATCGCCAGGTCCCGCACCTCGTCACGCGGATAGGAGCTGAGGTCCTCTCCCGCCTTGAACTGGGTCGGGTTGACGAAGAGACTCATCACGACCAGGTCAGACTGTTCGCGGGCGGTCTTGAGCAGGGAGTCGTGACCTTCATGGAGGTAACCCATGGTTGGAACCAGCCCGACTTTCGTGCCACTGACTCGGTTCGTTTCCCGGGCTTCGCGTAGCTCGGCCGGATCGCGCAGGACCTTCATCTCGCCGCTGCTCCCGTGTTCGCCCGGGCCAGGGCGCGGGTGCGCTCGGCCATCGTGTCGTAGAGCCCGAGCAGATCCGGCCGGGCTTCTTCCAGGGCCGAGCGGTGACGGCTGACGGTCGATTCGTCTCCCCGGGAGATCGGTCCGGTCAGGGCTTCGGCGCCAAGTTCCCGCCAGTTTTCAAGCGACCGCTGGACGAGGGGGGAGAGGACTTCGCGGGAGCGTTCGACTCCAAGGTCTTCGAGCAGCCCTGACGCGGTCTGCTCGAGAGTCACTAAAAAGTTGGCGGCGATGCTGGCGGCGGCGTGGTACAGCGCCCGGTCGGCTTCGCGGATCTCGAAGGGCGCCATGCCGAGGACGGTGCCGAGGTCACGAGCCAGCCCGGAGGCTTCGGGGGTCGTGGCGGCGATGGCGCACGGGGCACCGCTCAGGTCGGACTCGCCGTCCGGCACCGTCTGGAGTGGATGCATTGAAAAGGCGCCGCTGGTCTGAGCGGTCGCCAGCGACTCGAGCGTGGTCGCGCCGCTGGTGTGGCCGGTGAGCCGGGGCAGTCCGCCCCCGGCGGCGATCCTTGCGGCGACTTCAGCGATCGATCCGTCCGGGACGCAGATCAGGACGGTCTTCGAGGCCAGGTCGTGGTCGCCGAAATCACGGCCGACGAGGTCCACCTCGACGCCGGCCTCGGCGGCCGCCCTCGCGATCGAATTGCCGACCCGTCCGGGCCCGATGATGGTCAGCGCCTTCGGCGCAGTCGTGTCCTGATTCATATTCGGCCGTTCCAGTTCCCTTTCGGCGATACCAGACGGAATGAGATGCTTGATGTTGGTGTTGCGTGGCCCTGATCGGGGCCTGGTCCACCCCCTTCACGGGTGGCGACCATCTACGATTATAGGCTGCGCCCATGGTCGACTCCCCGGACATGAGACGCAGTCAGCTGGTCGAGGTCTTCCGCGAGGCCCAAACCTGCGTCAAATGTCCGCTCAGCGAGTCGCGTACCCAGGTCGTTTTCGGGGCCGGAAACGCTGACGCGGACCTGATGTTCGTCGGTGAAGCACCCGGGGCGGAGGAGGACCGTCAGGGCCTGCCTTTCGTCGGCCGCTCGGGAGCACTGCTCACTTCGTTGCTGGAGAACGCCGGGATCAGCCGCGAAGACGTCTTCATCGCCAACACGCTGAAATGCCGGCCGCCGGAGAATCGCGATCCGACCGCCATCGAGATCGAGACCTGTCAGCCCTGGCTCTTCGAGCAGATCAGGCTGATCGAACCAAGGGTGGTTGCCACGCTCGGTAACTTCGCGACGAAACTGCTCTCCGGCAACCAGACCGGCATCACCCGGGTCCACGGCAAGCCCCAGGTCAAGCAGCTGGGCGCCCGCACCGTGTTCCTGCTGCCGCTTTTCCACCCGGCCGCCGCGCTGAGGGCCCGCGGCACTTCCGAGCTGCTGGCCGCGGACATCAACGCCCTGCCCGACCTCCTGAAACGTGAACCAACGCAATCCGCAGCCGGAGACCCCGGGCCATGAACACCGGCGAGTCGAGTACCGAATCCGGTTCTTCCGGGGAAACGGAAAGACTGGGGCGCGATCTGGCCCGGGACCTCGCTCCCGGCGACCTGGTCCTGCTGAAGGGCGAGGTCGGTACGGGCAAGTCGACCCTGGCCCGGGCGGCGATGCGGGAACTCGGCGTCGAAGGTGCGATCCCTTCGCCCACCTTCACGATCGGACGGAGCTACCGGGGCAGGGCGCCGGTCTCGCACCTCGATCTTCACCGGGTCGGTTCGATGGATGCGGAAGACCCCGGGCTCCTGAACGAGTATTTCGGCCCGGAGAAAGTCGTTTTCGTGGAGTGGCCCGGTGAGTCCGAAGCCGACCTGTCCGCATCGGCGATGCGGATCTGGTCGGTCCGGCTGTCTCACGCCGGAGGCGATCGCCGCCGGATAGTGGTCTCGCCGCCTTGATGCGCGGATCAAGACGTCAGGACCCGATCCTTATGTTTCCCGGGGCGGCGAACAGCCCCGGCTGAGCGCCCGGCAGGCGGCTTTTACTGTCCGGCCTGCTCCAGCGCTTCGTCGATCTGTTTCTGGATTTCATCCTGAGCCTTGTCGACCTGTTCCTGGGCGTTGTCGACCTGATCCTGGGTCTCAGCGTCCGTCGGAACGTCACCGTTCTTCTGGGCCTCGTCGATCTGCTTCTGAGTCTCGTCCTGAATCTGCTGGGCCTGATCTGCAGCATCCTCCTGAGCCTGGTCGACCTGTTCGTTGATGTCGTCGATGGCCTGGTTGACATCGTCGCTGTTGCTGTCGCCGCAGCCGACCGCGAAGAGCCCTGTCGCTCCTACTGCGAGAATGGCGACTGCCGTGCGCCAGCGATTCATTTCAATCATGGGTAGTTCCCCTTCGTCATATTCGGTGGACGGTGAATGCCGCTCGTCGTACGCAGCCTACTGCCGTGGTAAGCCTTGAGAATCATCGGTTTCGACACGGCCACGGACGACACGGTCGTCGGCGCATCGGTCGACGGGGAGACCGTCTTCAAATTGGTCATTCCGCCAGGACCCGAAGGCCGGCCCGTCCACAGCGAGAGTCTCCTCGAAGCGGTGACCGGGGCAGCGGAAGCGGCCGGCGGCTGGGCGCGAATCGACCGGATCGCGGCCGGCACCGGGCCCGGGACCTTCACCGGTATCCGCATCGGACTGGCCACGGCCAACGGGATCGCTCTTTCGACGGGTATCGGACTTGCCGGAGTCTCGACCCTGTCCGCCCTGGCGCTGCCGATGCTCGGCCCCGGTCACGCGACCCTCGCCCTCCTCGATGCTCGCCGGGGCGAAGTCTTTGCCGCGCTCTACGGACCGGCGGGTGAATCACTCAGGGAGCCGTTCGTCTGCGGTCCGGAAGATCTGGCAAGCCACATCGGGGAATTCGGTCCAGAACTCCTGGCCGGCGGACCGGGGGCGGTACGATTCAGCGAAGATCTCGACCGGGCCGGAGTCTCGATTGCCGACCCGGAGGCGGACGTCCACCATCTGAGTGCAGGCTCGATTTGCGAACTTGGTGCGACCGCCGACCCCGAAAGCCTTTCCAATCCCCTCGAACCCACTTATCTGAGAGTCCCCGATGCGCAACTCTGGCTTGAACGACACGGTCGAAAGGCCGGCCCCTGAACCGCCGGCTCTCAGCCTGCGACAGCTGACCTACGCCGACCTGCCGGTCGTGGTCTCGATCGAGCGCCGGTCCTTCGTCAGTCCCTGGTCGCCGGGCATGTTCGTGCTCGAGATGTCGAAAGGTTCGACCATCAGCCTGGCTGCGGTGCAGGATGACGACTGGCTGGTCGCCTACGCCGTCTTCTCGCGCTACGACGCCGCGTGGCACATGATGAACGTCGCGGTCGCCCCCGAGCACCGCCGGCACGGGGTCGCTTCGGCTCTGATCAACGGCGCCCTCGTCCGGATCGAGCCGGATGCGCCGGTGACCCTCGAGGTCCGTCCTTCAAATGAGTCGGCGATCGCCCTCTACGAGACTTTCGGGTTCCGCAGCTTCGGATTTCGGAAGGGCTATTACGCCAACGGCGAAGACGCGATGATCATGTGGCGCGGGGACCCGGCACTCGCCGGCGTTCCGGCCGAGGCCGCCATGGGGGGCTGACCGACTTGCCTTCCCTGGCGATCGAGACGTCCTGCGACGACACCTGTGCCGCCGTCCTGGAGGGACCGGTCATCCTCTCCAACGTGATCTCCTCCCAGGCGGTTCATGGCAAGTACGGAGGAGTCGTGCCCGAGGTCGCCTCCCGGCATCACCTCGAACTGACCGGCCCGGTGATCAGGGTGGCTCTGGAGCAGGCCGAGGTCGAGGTGGGCGACCTCGACTCGATCGCGGTCACCGCCGGTCCCGGCCTGATCGGTGCCCTGCTGATCGGGTTGAGCACGGCAAAGGCGATGGCCGCGCCGCGGCATCTGCCGCTGATCCCGACCGACCACCTTCAGGGCCACGTGGCCGCCAACTTCCTCGAACCTGACCCGATCGAGCCCCCGTTCGTCTGCCTGATCGCCAGCGGCGGCCACACCCTGCTCGCCGGAGTCCGGGAATATGGCGGTTTCGAGATTCTCGGGGAGACCCTGGACGACGCCGCCGGTGAAGCCGTCGACAAGGCCGCCCGGATGCTCGGCCTGGGTTATCC
This sequence comes from Solirubrobacterales bacterium, assembly GCA_038256675.1. Taxonomy (GTDB): domain Bacteria; phylum Actinomycetota; class Thermoleophilia; order Solirubrobacterales; family 70-9; genus 67-14. Next base: position 25,238 of record JBBSKC010000002.1, read on the forward strand.
GGGAGGTCCCGCTCTCGAGAAGCTGGCGGCCGACGGCGACCCCGGCACTTTCGACTTCCCGATAGCCATGAGCCGGGACCCCGGACTCGTTTTCAGCTTCAGCGGTTTGAAGACCGCCCTGGTCTACCGCTGCCGCGACCTCGGCGAGGGGGCGATCGAGGAACACCGCGCCGATCTGGCGGCCGGTTTCCAGGCAGCGGTGGTCGAACAGCTGGTCAGCAAGCTGCGGCGGGCGCTCGACCGGGACGCCTGGCCCGCGGTCGCGCTCGGCGGCGGTGTCGCCGCGAACGGTCCGCTCCGTCGTGCGGTCGCGGACCTCTGCGAAGAGCGTGACATCGCGTTGAAGCTGGTGCCGACCGAATTGTGCACCGACAATGCCGCGATGATCGGTTCGGCCGCCCGGTACACCCCGGCCCTTGCCTATCCGGAATATCTGGCGTTCGACGCCTTCGCCACCGGCGGGGGCCGGTGAAGGCCGTCGTCTATTCCCGGCCGGAATGCCATTTGTGCCATGAAGCGGTCGTGGCCCTGACCGTTCTCGTCGCCGAGTTTCCGGAGCTGGAAATCAGCGAGATTGACATCGACCGGGACGACGACCTGCTCCGGCGCTATCTCGAGCGCATCCCCGTGGTTTCGATCGACGGCGAAATCGTCAGCGAGCTGGTTTTCGATCCCGAGCCGGTCAGGGCCCGGTTACTCAATGCCTGACCCTCCCCGGATGGATACCCTGAAGTCCCGATGACGCCTCCGCCGAAATACCGCAGCGACACCGCATCCGTCCTGGTGCCGGACGGTGAGCGACTTTCGCTCGGCGTGGCGGCCCGGCTTTCCCGCTACCTTCAGGTCCTGACGCAGGCCCGCAAGATGGGTCGCGAGACGATCTCATCGCAGGAACTCTCCGAGTACACGCACATCAACCCGACCCAGATCCGACGCGACCTGTCCGGCTTCGGGAAGTTCGGCAAGCGCGGCGTCGGGTACCGGATCGAGTTCCTGGTCGACGAGATCCGGAAGATCCTGAGGACCGCCGGTCACCACAACATCGCGCTATTCGGCGCCGGTAAACTGGGTCAGGCGATCGCCGGCTCGGACATCTTTGCCGACCATGGATTCCAGATCGTCTCGCTCTTCGACGTCGACCCCAGCCGGATCGGCAAGAAGGTCGGCCCCCTGACCGTCCGCGACTTCTCCGAACTCGGCAAGGCGGTCGAGGAGAAAGCAATCGTCGTCGGGGTCCTCGCGGTGCCGTCCGATGCCGCCCAGGAAGTCGCCGACGGCCTGGTTGAGGCCGGGGTCACGGTCATTTTCAACTACACGGAACAGCTGCTCCAGGTCCCGCCCGAAGTCACGGTCCACACGTCGAGCCCCGCGGTCGACCTGCTCTACGCCCTCTACTTCTATCTGTCTTGACCTGCCTTGACTGACCCCGACCTGCTTGACCTCGGCGCCGCGCGGGAGATTTTCGAGGCGTCCCAGGACTTCACGATCGGACTCGAAGAAGAGTTCGCGATCCTCGATCCGCAGTCGCTCGACCTGGCCGACCGTTTCCTCGAGCTCTACGAGGCGGCCCAGGCCGACCCGGTTCTCGGCGACTCCGCAGCCGGGGAGCTGATCGCCTCCGAGATCGAGATCCGCTCCGGGCGGGCGGAATCCATGGACGAGGCTATCGAGCGACAGGTGATTCGCCGCCGGAAGCTCTTCGCCCTGGCCGCCGACCGGGAGGTCGGCCTCGCTTCGATGGGCACCCACCCCTGGGCGAGCTACCTCGACCAGGAGATCATCGACACCCCTCACTACCAGCGGCTGAAGAAGGACCTGGGCTGGGTCGCGCAGCGCAACAACACCTGGAGCCTTCACGCCCACGTCGGCATCCAGGGGGCCGACCGTGCGATCGAGGTGTGCGACTGGTTGCGTGAACAACTCCCGATCCTGCTGGCCGTCTCCGCCAACTCTCCGTTCCTCGACCGCCACGACAGCGGGCTGGCCTCGATCCGGACCGAGATCTTCACCCGGACGTTTCCGCGGTGCGGCATCCCCGGCCAGTTCAGGAGCTGGGACCGTTACGCAGAGTTCATCGAGACCTTGAAACGGGTCGGATCCGTGGTCGAGTCGACCCAGCTCTGGTGGAGCGTGCGGCCCCACCATGCCTTCGGCACGGTGGAAGTCCGCATCTGCGACGCCCAGTCCAGCGCCGTCGAATCGACGGCGCTGGCCGGCCTGATCACCGCGGTGGTCGCACAGACGGCACTCGACCTCGATTCCGGGGCCAAGGGTGACGAGGAGCCCCTGCTCGACCGCGAGATCGAAGAGAACTTCTGGCGGGCGATCCGTTACGGCATGGACGGCAAGATGGTCGACTTCCGCCAGGGCAGGGAAATCGAAGCCCGTCAGGCCCTCGAGCACCTGCTCGAGTGGACGGCCCCGGCCCGCGAGTCGCTCGGAATCGACGTCGACCTCCCGGAGAAGAACGGTGCGCAGAGGGCACGCGAGAAGTTCGAGGCGGGAATGAGCATCGAAGAGATCTACGCCGAGTCCGCCGAAGAGACCCGAAGCACCTTCAGCGGTGCCCCAAAACTGCGCCGAGATCGGAAAAGTAGTCGATAATCGCGAACTTTCCGTATCTCGGCGTCTTTTGGGACCGACCACTAAGCTCAACCCATGAGCGAAGAAGAGACTCCCCAGGACCCTGCTGCCGCTGACCCCCAGGACGGCCCGCCGCCTCTGACTTCTGAGGAGCAGGAGATGCTCGAGCAGCAGATGAGCGAGGTCCGGGTAGAGGACCTGCTCACCCAGACCGTGGCGAGTGTGCTCAACCTGAGCGCCCGTCGCATCGTCAAGGAAGACGAAGTCGACCTCGACCAGGCCCGGATCGGGATCGAAGCCGTGCGTGCCCTGATCGCGCTGCTGCCGCAAGAGGTCGCCGATGCCGTGAAGGAGCCGCTCAGCCAGGTGCAGATGCTTTACGCGCAGCGTGCCGGTGGTGATGTTCCGGGCGAAGGGCCGCCCCCGGAATCCGCAGCCCCGGGCGATGCGCCGCCGGCTCCGCCGGAGGCCGATCCGGGACCGCCGAAGGGCCCCGGGCTGTGGACTCCACGCGGTAGCTGAGCGCTACAGCGACCCCTCCACCAGGTAGGTCCCGTCGTGACGCCGGTCGGTCGTAATAGGCTGACGCCGCTAGAAGAGGGATCAAAAACTGTGGAGGAGAACACACTTTGACCGATTTTCTAATCGACTACGGCGTCGTCTTTGCGCTTTTCTGCGCGGCGGTAGCGGTTCTATACGGCATCATCATCACTCAGCGGTTGCTGGCGAAGCCTGCCGGCAACGAACGGATGCAGGAGATTTCCGGTGCCATCCAGGAAGGCGCATCCGCCTACCTGAAGCGGCAATACCTGATCATCACGGTGGTCGCGGTACCCCTGATAATCCTGCTTGCGCTGCTTCAGAACTGGCAGACCGCCGTCGGCTTCATCGTCGGTGGCACGCTTTCCGGCGCAACCGGCTTCATCGGCATGAACGTTTCCGTTCGCGCCAACACCCGGGTTGCTGAAGCCGCCCGCGGCGGAGTGCCCCCGGCACTCGACGTCGCCTTCAAGGGCGGGTCGGTCACCGGCATGCTCGTCGTCGGACTGGCCCTGCTCGGCGTTGCCGGCTACTTCGGCCTGCTGGTCGCCACTGGTGCGGTCGACAACGACAAGGAGGCGGTTGACGCCCTGATCGGCCTCGGCTTCGGTGGTTCACTGATCTCGGTCTTCGCCCGGCTCGGTGGTGGCATCTTCACCAAGGCGGCCGACGTCGGCGCCGACCTGGTCGGCAAAGTTGAAGCCGGTATCCCCGAGGACGACCCGCGGAATCCCGCAGTGATCGCCGACAACGTCGGTGACAACGTCGGCGACTGCGCCGGCATGGCGGCCGACCTCTTCGAGACTTACGCGGTGACATCGGTTGCCGTGATGCTCCTCGGAGTCCTCTACTTCGCGCCGGAGTTCAGCCGCGAAGTCGCGATCTACCCGCTGGTTCTCGGTGGCGTGGCGATCATCGCCTCGATCATCGGCGCGCTGATCGTGAAGACCAAAACCGACCGGGTCGAAGGTGCCCTGTACCGGGGACTGATCGTCTCCGGCGTGCTTTCAATCGCGGCGTTCTACCCGATCACGGAGTGGCTCATGGCTGAACCGCTTCGGGTTGGCTTCGAGCAGGCGACGGGCAGCGTGGTCAGCGTGACCGACCTCTGGCTCTGCGCAGTGATCGGAATCGCGGTCACCGCGATGTTGTTCGTGATCACGGACTACTACACCTCGACCCGGTTCCGGCCGGTCAAGAACATCGCCAAGGCCTCGGAAACGGGCCACGCGACGAACATCATCCAGGGCCTAGCCCAGGGGATGCAGGCGACCGCGGCCCCGGCCGTGGTGCTCGCGCTCGCAATCCTCGCGGCGAATGAACTGGCCGGGATCTACGGCATCGGCATCGCCGTGGTGGCTCAGCTCTCGCTGACCGGCCTGATCGTGGCCCTCGACGCATTCGGTCCGATCACCGACAACGCCGGCGGCATTGCCGAAATGGCAGAGTTGCCAGAGGACGTGCGGAACGTGACCGACCCGCTGGATGCGGTCGGCAACACGACGAAGGCCGTCACCAAGGGCTACGCGATCGGTTCGGCCGCCCTGGCCGCTCTGGTCCTCTTCGCAGCCTTCAAAGAAGAACTGGCTGAAGAGGCGCCAGCCGGATTCCAGATTGACACGTTGTTCAACATGTCGAGTCCCGAAGCTCTGGTCGGGCTGATAATCGGCGGCATGATGGTCTACCTGTTCTCGGCGTTCGCGATCGAGTCGGTCGGCCGTGCCGGCGGACAGGTCGTCGAAGAAGTCCGGCGACAGTTCAAGGAAAAGCCGGGAATCATGGACGGCACCGATAAGCCGGATTATCGCCAGGCAGTCGCCCTGGTGACCGCTGCGGCGCAGAAGGAAATGATTCTGCCTTCGCTGATACCGATCGTCATTCCGGTGATCGTCGGCCTCCTCAGTGTGGACGCATTGGGCGGCCTGCTGATCGGAGTGATAATCGTCGGACTGTTCGCGGCGATCTCGATGACCGCCGGTGGTGGTGCCTGGGACAACGCCAAGAAACTGATCGAGGACGGTGAATACGGCGGCAAGGGCTCGGATGCCCACGCTGCGTCCATCACCGGCGACACGGTCGGCGATCCCTACAAGGACACCGCGGGACCGGCGATCAACCCGATGATCAAGGTCGCGAACATCGTCGCCATCCTGATCATTCCGATCGTCCACTTCTAGGGGAAACGGATAAACGCATAAGCGGCCCGCGGAACACGATCCGCGGAAAAAGCCCCGGCCGAACGGCCGGGGCTTTTCGTTGCCCCGGCACCGACTTCGGTTTGGGCGTACGCTCTGAACATGTGGCGGGGTGCGACAACGGAGCAGATCGAGCTTCTGGACTGGGTATTTGACGCTGCGCCAAGTGGAATGGCAATCGTCGAGTATGACCAGAACATCGGTGGTTCGATCGTCTTCGCCAACCCGGCACTCGAAGTCCTCACCGGATATTCCCGCGGCGAACTCAAAGGCATGCCCGCCTACCGGCTGATCCCGAAGGTTTCGGACCAGGCTGCCAACTGGCGCAACGAACTGATCGAAGGCAAGCGTTCGAACTGGGCGGATGACGTCGACCTCTTCACCAAGGACGGCGAAATCAGGCAGGTCCACCTGACGATCTCGTCGATCCTCGAGGCCGACGACTCGCTGGTCGCGGTGGCCCATACCGTAGACGTCACCGAGTATCGCGAGGCCAGAAGCCGGCTCGAGTTCCTCGCCGGGCACGATGCGCTGACCGGGCTGCCGGGGGCCCAGCGCATGGAAGACGAGCTGTACAGGTTCAGCCGTCAGATCCCGGAGAACCCTGAGCCGCGCGCGCTTGCCGTGGTCGACATCGACGGATTCACGTACCTCAACGACCGGTTCGGATACGACGGTGGCGACCAGATTCTGCGGGCCGTCGCCGGTCTGATGGAGGAAGCGACCGCCGACGGTGGCCTGGCGGTACGGGTCGGCGGCAACCGTTTCGCGCTCTTCTGGCCCCAGGTGAACGCGGGCGAGGTGGTGTTGCGGGTCACTTCGCTGCTCCAAAAGGTCCGCAGCAGTGGTTTCCTGGCCGGTCTCGGGGACTTCGTCCGGGGACTCAACGTGACCGCCAGCGCCGGCATCGCGATCGTCTCGCCACGGAATTCGGCGATACCGAGCAAGGTCCTCGCCGCGGCCGACCAGGCTCTCGGCAAGGCGAAACGGGGCGGGCGCGACTGCCTCGTGACGCTCGACATGCAGAGCGCTCCGGCGGCCCTGGCCGGGCTCTCCGAGATCCGCGAGCTGGTTGCCAGAGGAATCACCGACGAAGGCACCTTCCGATTCGACGGCCAGCCGATCATCGACTTCTCAACCGGGAAGACCATCGGGCACGAACTGCTCCTCCGGGCTTCGCTGGCCGACGGCACCGAGGTACTTCCCGACCAGATCATTCCGCTCGCCGAGGAAACCGGTCTCATCCGCCGGCTCGACCGCTGGGTGGTCCGTCACGGAATCGAGCTGGCGGCCGCGGGCGGGGTCGGCGGTGACGGCGGATCGATCTGGATGAACATGTCGGCCCAGTCGCTGGCTGACGAGCGGCTCGCGGAACTGATCGAGGATGAACTCGACCGGACCGGGGCGGACCCGTCCCTCGTCGTCTTCGAGATGACCGAGCGGGAGGGCCACGCCGATTTCCGCGGCGTCGGCCGGCTGGTCGCCCGCCTTCGCGAGGCAGGGTGTTCATGTGCCCTCGATGACTTTGGCGCGGGCTACGGCGGGTTCCGGCACCTCAAGGAGATCGCCTTCGACCTGATCAAGATCGACGGTACCTTCATCGAGCGGCTTGCCCAGAGCGAAGTCGATCAGGCAGTGGTCCATTCGATCGTCAATGCGGCCCGGGTAGCGGGCAGGAAGACCGTCGCGGAATTTGTTTCCGACCAACCCGGATTCGAACTTCTCCAGGAGTGGGGCGTGGATTACGCCCAGGGTTTCTACCTCGACGAACCTGTTCCAGTCGAGCTCTGAGAAACGTCGCTTGACGATCCTCAGGTACTTCACATATAGTGACGCCCTTGAGTCACGCAGACCGTCGGGAGACTCTGCAACGGGTGCTTTATTCGGCGGACCGCCGCGCTACGATCAATTGACACTTGGCCAAAACCAGAAAAAAAGACATTCTCAGGGAGATCAGGGAGCTTCGGCGCGAAATGTCGGGACGTCTCGATGAACTCGAGGAGCGTCTCTACCCGGATTCGGAGCAGTCTGTTCCACGGAGTAATAATTCGACGCCGAGGACTCCGTCCCTTCCGGTCCGACCGCCGAGTGCACCGAGCGCCGAACCGCTCACTACGGCCGGCTTCCAGTTGCCGACCGACCGCGACATCAAGGTCGTGATCCAGCCACTTCACGATCTCAGCATGGCCCGCATCGTCGAGCAGGCCCTGGCCGAAACCGAGGGTGTCGAGAGTTCCAATCTGCGTGAACTCCGAGGTGATTCGGCGACCATCGACGCGCGAGTTGATGAAGGCGTTTCACTCATCACTTCGCTGCGACGCAAGCTTCCAGTGGCCTTTGACGTGACCGATTCCGACAAGGGATCGTTCACGATCGCACTTGCCCAGCCAGTGGGCGAGAGCATGGACGGCGTGGCCGGCCAAGACGCTTCGTGAACGGCGGCGGAGCAATAGGAGCGCTTTTCTTCGTTATCGGAGCGCTGATCCTGTTCGCTCTCATGTTCAGCGTGTTCCTGATCGTCCCGTTCTTCCTGTTCCTGGCCGGCATCATTGCGATGATGGTCAGCGATCGAAGGCGCAGTCGGAAAAAGACCGATGAGCCCGAGGTCGAACGGGTCGGGGCGGCCGAGCTGCTCGAACGCGACCAGGCCCGCCGGAGGGGCTCCGTCTGATGTCGATCACCGGAGAGAAGATGCTGGTGCGCGACGACATGCATGGCGTCAGCGAGCGCATGGTCACGCTGTCCCCGGCAGTCGCCCACCTCCTGCCGGTCGAAGTCTGTCGCGAGCACCACGTGATCCCGGTCGAGTACGGCGACGGCCACCTGACCGTCGTTTCCACTTCCGACACCAATTTCGGCGCAGCCGACGCGATCCGGGCCGAGACCGGATACGAACCCAGCTGGGTGATTGCCGATCAGGCCGAGATCGACGAATCCATCGAACGGCTCTTCGCATCCAACGGTTTCGCCGAGACCGAATCCGGCGCCAGGTTTTCCGCCGGCGACCTGGTCAGCCACGGTCTTGCGATCCCGCCGCGGCTCGGCGAGCAGCTGGCCGGACGCGGTCTGGTCACGGAAGAGCAGCTCGGGCAGGCCGTTGCCGAGCAGGAGCGCTCGGGCGGACGCATCGGCGAAGTGCTCGTCCACGGTGGCGCGCTCGAAGAGAAGGCCCTGCTGAGGGTCCTTGCCGAGACGCTCAAACTGCCCACCATCGACCTTTCCGAATTCGACGCGACCGAGGCCCCTCACGACATCCTGCCCGAGCCCGTCGCCCGCCGGCTCCACGTGGTGCCGATCGCCGCTGACAGTCGCAACGTCTTCCTCGCCGTACCGGACGCGCTGAGCGACGAAGCCCGCCGTGAAATCGGGCACTACACCGACCTCGAGGTCCAGCAGGTCCTCGCGCCGCGCAACGACATCGACGAGTTGCTCCGCCGGATCCACGGGGCCGCGTACACCCAGACCGCACGCTCGAACCTGCGGGACCGGTTCCCCGACAGCTCGGCGCACCTCGTGCTGAGCGGAGCCCAGAAGGCTTTCCTCGTAATTGCCGCGCTGGTCCTGATCGGGTTCCTGATCTGGCAGACGGTCGAAACGCTGGTCGTGATTTTCGCCCTGGCCAGCATTTTCTACACCCTGACTTCGCTCTACAAGCTGCTTGCGGGATTCTCCGCGCTTGAGCATCGCTACCTCCTGGAGACGACCCCGGAAGCCCTGGCGGCCATGGACGAACGCAACCTGCCGGTCTACACCGTGCTGGTCCCGCTCTTCAACGAGGCCGCGGTCATCCCGTACCTGGTCGAAGGCATCAACTCGCTGGACTACCCGAAGACCAAGCTGGACGTGCGCCTGCTTTGCGAGGAAGACGACGACGAAACCATCACCGCGATCCTCGAGATGGACCTGCCGCCGCACTTCCGGCCGATCGTCGTGCCACCGTCGCAGCCCCAGACCAAGCCCAAGGCCTGCAATTACGGTCTGCTCGGCGCCAAGGGCGAGTACGTCGTGATCTACGACGCCGAGGACCGGCCCGACCCTAGCCAGCTGAAGAAGGCCGTACTCATGTTCGAGAACGTGGACGATTCGATCGTCTGCATCCAGTCCAAGCTCAACTTCTTCAATCAGGAAACCAACCTTTTGACCCGGTGGTTCTCGATTGAATATGCGATGCTCTTCGACTTGGTGCTGCCCGGTCTCGATGCCCGCAAGGACCCGATTCCGCTCGGCGGCACCTCCAATCACATCAAGCTGGACCAGCTGGTCGAAGTCGGCGGCTGGGACCCGTACAACGTCACCGAAGACGCCGACCTCGGCGTCCGGTTGCACCAGGCCGGCTTCCGCACGACGATGATGGACTCGACCACTTACGAAGAGGCGAACACCGAGATCGGCAGCTGGGTCCGCCAGCGTTCGCGCTGGATCAAGGGCTACCTCCAGACGTGGCTCGTCTACATGCGCAACCCGTTCCGCCTGATGAGCAACCTCGGCTTCAAGGGGTTCATGTCTTTCCAGCTCCTGATCGGCGGCACCTTCATCTTCCTGATCAACCCGATTTTCTGGTTCCTGACGACGCTCTTCGCGCTGACCCAGGCCGGGTTCATCCAGGAGCTGTTCCCTGGCTGGGTCTACTACCTGGCAGCCGCACAGCTCTTCCTTGGCAACTTCGTCTTCATGTACCTCGGCCTCGCGGCCTCGGTCAGGCGCGGCGATGATTCTCTCGCGCCGTACGCGCTGTTCCTGCCGTTCTACTGGGGCCTGATGTCGATCGCAGCCTGGAAGGGCTTCATCCAGCTCTTCACGAACCCCTTCTACTGGGAAAAGACCGAACACGGCATCGACGTCGGCTCCAGTGGCTCGAATTCCTCTGGCGGCACGCCGAGAAGGGCTGAAGTCTGATGGCCACTGAACGCACGGTCAGGACCACGACCGTCACCGAGGTGGACGTCGACGAGTCCCAGCGGGCCGAGGAACTCGATCGCGCCCGTCAGGACTTCGCCGGCGTGGACCCCGACGCTCCGGTAATCGTCTACGACGAAGGGACCGAACGTCGCGGTGCCCCGCGGGCCAGCGCCGAAGGCTGGATCGTCGCAATCTTCTTCGCCATCGTTTACGGATTGGTCGGCTACTTCATGCTGACCGACGGGCGCATCGTCAACTTCGATTCGCTCCACCGCCTCAACGAGGCCTACATGACCTGGTGGAACTCCCCGCCCAAGCTGGCGGCCCTCACCTTGAATTCCTCGCCGCTCGGAGCCATCGCCTACATGCCGCTGGCGATCATCAAGCCTCTGGCGACTTCGTTGACCGCGATCCCGGTGCTGACCGCGCTGGCGGCGGGCTTCCTGATGGCGATGGTCAACTCGATCCTCCGTCGCTGCGAAGTTCCCGGCGTCTTCCGGATCCTCATGCTGCTGCTCTTCGGACTCAACCCGATGTTCGTCTACTACGCCGCCAACGGCGAGGTCACGGTGCTCGGCATGGTTCTCGCCGCGATTGCCCTCCTGGCGGTCATCTCCTGGCAGCTGACTAACGAAACCCGGCACCTCGTGGCAGCCGGGCTGGCGATCAGCCTGGCGATCATGGTCGACTACGGTTACGCCCTCTGGGCGGTCGGCCTGATGTTCGCGATCATGACCATCGGCAGCGGGCACAAGGACGGTGAAGATCGTAGCCGGTCCTCACTGATCCTCTTTCTCGCCCCGATCGTCTACGGCCTCCTTGTCTGGATCCTGCTTAACGCGGTCATCCTGAGCAGTCCTTTCGGCTGGATCACCGCTCAGACCGGCTTGATCGAGGTCAACACGACAGGCGCCCTTCAGGCGATCACTTCGAGTCCGATGGACGCCCTCGGCGACCTGTTCAGCGTCGTACTCGGCGTCGCGCCGCTGGGCTTCGCGGCCGTGATCCTGCTCGTGCTTTCTGGGATCCTGGTGCGCGACGGACTGTCATGGGGCCTGTTCGTGCTGATCCTCTTTGCGCTTGCGGTCCCGATGTCACGAGTACTCATCGCCGACCAGGCCGATCTGATGACGCTTTCAGTCGGGCTGCCGCTGGCTTTGCTCGCGTTGGCCAGCTGCGCCTGGGTCTATGCGGCCGAACCGAGCTGGCGGATAGGTGTCGGAATTATCATGATCATCGGTCTCGTCGCCGCGATTCCGCTCGGCTGGGACGCGATGAAGAACTACGAATATCAAGATCAGGCCCAGGCTTTCACCCGATGGGTCGAGGACCAGGACTCGCAGGAGGGCACGACCTCCAAGGGTGAGTACCAGGTCGGCATCGACCCGGAGATCAGCATGGCCGAGTACATCAACAACGAACTTCCGCAGGTCGACGATTCGATCCTCGTCGACGAGAACTTCAGCTACGGCCCGATGCTCACCGGTGGCCGGCCGTACATCTTTTTCGACCGCGCCGACAAAGGCGAAGGGGACTGGGAGCAGGCCCGGGACGACCCCTTCGGCAGGGTGGACTACATGCTGATCACGACCAGCCGTGCCGGCGACCAGCTGCGTAAGACCTTCCCGTTGGCCGTAGCCGGCGGCGAGGCCGGGCTGACCCCGATCTTCAGGACCGACCGCTACGTCCTGATCGAGGTGGCGCCCACCCGTCCGCAGACCGATGACGAGCAGCAGGGCAGCGGCGACACCTCGGGTATCCAGGGCCAGCCCCAGAGCACGCCGCGTCCGATCACCCCGACCCGACCGCCGACCCCGGAAGACGACGGGCCGACCGAATCGACTTCGGCGACCGCGGACAGCACCACTGATTCCTCCGGCGCCAGTACGAACACGGCACCGAGCAATTCCACTGGTACGCCCCAGAGCAACTCCGGTTCGTCGGCGCCGCAACTGGAAGGCGAATGATGAAACAGTTCCGTGAATCCAGCCGCTTGCTGGTGGTCTTCTCGCTGGTCGCCGCACTCTCGATCGGAATCGCCGCCTGCGGCGATGATGACGACAACGGCAATTCGGACAACTCGAACAACAGCAGCAGGGAGAACAACGGCTCCGACAGCAACGCCCAGAGCAATCCGAACGCCGACTCCGACTCGTCCTCGAATGAAGCCACCGGATCCAGTCTCAGCGCCGGTTCGAACACCGCCAATGAGTCGAGCAGCTCCGAAGGCGTGGCCGGCGGACGCTTCTTCGCCGCCAACAGCCCCTGGAATACCGAAGTCGACGGCCTGCCGATCGACCCCGCCTCGGCCCGGATGCTCGATCTCGCAAGCGAACGCCGCGCGGTCCGTGAGGCCAAGGGCAAGGAGGGCGTCGAAACGTTCGTCCGCAAGGTCACGAAGGGCCTCTACGTCAATACCGAAGCCTGGGCACCCTTGATCGTCGAAGCCGGCAGCGACGGCTCCGAGCTGACCAGAATGGTCTGCCGTCAGTCGCAGTGCGGTTCGACGGACCCGACCGTGCCTGACGAACTGGCGATTCCTGCGAATACGACGCCGGACCCACGGTATGACGGCTGGCTCAGCGTCATCGATATCGAAGCCGGCATGGGTTACGACTTCTGGCGTGCCCGCCGCCAGACCGACAATTCGATCTCCTTTCAGTACTCGAAGGCCTGGACGCTCGACGGTCCCGGCTTCAGCAAGCCGATCGCCGAGGACCCGATTCGCGCGCCCGGTGCCCGCGGTTCTGGACTGCCGCTCTTCGCCGGCGTGATCGGTTCGGAAGAGGCTTCGCAGGGCCGCATCAACCATGCGCTCGCGATCGCCGTACCCGGCCTTGCCCGCAGGAGCTTCGTCCAGCCGGCCTCGGTCACCGACGGTGTCGGCAACGGCCGTTCGCTGCCGGCCGGTGCCCGCATCCGCCTCCGCGCCAACGTGACGGCCGACGACCGAAACATGGCGGACAACGACCGTGATGGCAGGCCCGACGCCGCGCTGAAGGGCACCAACCGGCGTTCCGCCGAGTCGATCCTCGTCGCCCTTCGCCAGTACGGTGCGATCGTGGTCGACCGCGCCGCCGTGCCCACGCTCTACGCTCCCCGCGGCACGTCTCCTTCGATCATCGCCGGTCCGGAGCTGAGCTGGCTCACGCTCGACGACTTCGAAGTGATCGAACTACCCGAACTCTTCCAGGACCCGCCGCTCGGCGATGTCACTCTCGATGGGCCGGCCGGAACCTCTGAAGGCGAGACTTCCGACGGCGCCCCTGCGGACGGACAGGGATGATGGAGCCGCTCAAGACGAAAATCACCGCACTGATCGCGGCATTTGCCTTACTGGTGATAGTAGCCGGCTGTGGTGTCGACACCGACGAGGCACCCGAGAGTGCCGGTGCTTCTGGCAGTAACGCCAACTTCGTGGAGCCGACTGACGAAAGCAAGAGCAGCGAGCCGGCGAAGCGTGCAACCCCTCGCACCGAAGGCACCATCCGGATCGCCGGCCAGGCGCAGGGTTCGCTCACGGAGCGCCTGGTCGATGCATACGAACTTCAGGGTGGAACCGCCACCGTCACAACGACAGGCGGCAACGAGCCGGCCGCCTTCGACGCTTTCTGCGCAGGGAACGTAGACCTGGTCGACTCGGCTCGGCCGATCTCGCCCCGGGAGTACCGGGCATGCATCAACCGGGGGATCCAGCCGGTCCAGTTCCAGATCGCGTCCGACGCCGCCGTCCTCGCGATCAAGAACGAAACCGACGTCGGGGTCGACTGCCTGAGCTTCGACGAGGTCCGCAACATATTCCAGGCCGGTTCGGGAATCAACAGCTGGTCCCAGGTCGGTTACGACCATGCCGTCACGCTCGACGACAGCGCGCCGCGCATGAAGGTGGCCGGCCCCGACGAGGACTCCAACGTGTTCGGCTTCTTCGGCCAGTACGTGCTCGGTGACGACGAGCCGACCCTGCTCTCGTTGCGCGGCGACTATCAGACCTACCCGACAGATGCCGGTGTCAGGCGCGCCGTGGTCGGCACCAACCGCGACTTTCTCGCGGCTCAGGAGTTTGCGCCGTCGCAGCGGGTCCTCGAACAGATCATCGCTTCGATCGCCGACGCCAAGCAGGCGGTCAGGGACGCTAGGGACGAGAAAGCCAAGGGCATCCGCGACAAGCGGAACAAAGAAGACAAAGCCCGCGACCAGCGCATTCTCGACCGGGCGAAGCAGACCCTCAAGGACCTCAGGGCCGCCACCAAGGATTCCCGACTCTTCGTGGGGCGGAACCGCGCGGCGACCCGCCGGATCGAATCGGTCCGCGGCACCATGGGACTCTTCCGCTTTTCCTACTACGAAGCCTTCGAAGAGCAACTTCGGCCGATGGAAGTCAGCGCCAGCAACGATTTCCGCAAACCGGAATGCATCTTCCCGTCGCAGAACACGGTCACCAATGCGACTTACCCGCTTTCACGCCAGCTGCTGATCACCGTGAACCTGAAGAACATGAACGACTCGGACATCAACGATTTCCTCACCGACGCGCTTCGAAACTCGCAGAAGCAGGCCGAAGAAGCCGCGCTGGTCCCGCTGCCGGACGAAGTCCGTGACACCGAGCAGGCCTGGCTCGACGGCACCGAGCAGCCGGACATCATCTTCTACGACGTATCCACAATTCCATCGAAGAAAAACGAGAAGGCCGAGGGCGAATAGGCCCAGCCGCTACTTTCGCACTGATTAGCGGTTTAAGAGGTGCTGCCATTATGAATAACGTGCCTCGTAAGATTCGTCTCTCCCTTTCAGCGATCGTCGCCGTCTTCCTCGGCGTCGCGATCTTTGCCGCGCCCGCTTCGGCCGGCAAACAATGCAAGCGGCTGCCGCTCTCGGTCAAGCTGAGTTCGCACGACCCGACCGCCCTGCTCGAAAAGGCGCAGGCCTGGGTCTACGTACGCACAAACGGCAAGGTCCGCTCGGCCCGGGTCAAAGTCATCCGTGGCGGCAGCGTGTACCTCAAGGGCCGGATCACGGGCCGCCTCGCCGGCGGCCGCACCTCGATCGTCCGCCTCAGGCGGGTGCGCCAGGTCAAGGCCGGCAAGTACCGGATCGAAGTGACCGCACGAAAGGGCGGGTGCCGGAACACCCGGACGAAGAGCAGCGCCTGGGGGTTCAGGAAGCCATCCCTGCCGCTGAAGGCACTGCCATACAGCACGAAGGTCCGTGACAATGCCGGCAACGTGCGCTTCACGCTTCAGCCGGTCCGCCGCACTCCGATCGGCCGTGTCCGAGTCACCCTGGTCAACAGCCGAGGCGCGACGGTCGCCGAACAGGTCATTCCGGACCTCGCCGGCAAGCAGATCGTCGCCGAGCTGCCGATCAACGGCGTCCTTTCCCCCGGTGAGTACCGGGTCCGCCTTTACGGCAAGGATCTGAGCGACGACAAGTTCCGCGGCACCGTCCAGAAATTCCGCTTCACCCGCGGCGGTGGCGGAGCGAAACCCGTCAGCACGACCGGCGAGCAGATTCAGAAGGTGACTGTCGACTGGAGCGGAGGCTCCTCGAAGGGCCGTTCGGCCGGCGGCTTCGTCGCGCCTGGCATCGGCTACGGAGAAATCGTCTGCAACCAGGCCCAGCAGTGGATCCGTTTCTACCCGTCGAACGGCGGGCGCGAGGCCGCGATGATGAACTGGACCTACAAGAACTGGGGCACCTACAGCGAAAAGGCCCTGCGCGAGGCCAAGTACGCCCGTGGCACGGGCCCCGACTTCCGCGAAGGCCTGAACAAGTTCGGCCCGCCCGAGAAATACTCGACCGGCGCGTTCCAGGGGATCATCTCCGACCGCGGTCCGATCGAAGGACCGGGCGGCACGAGCCTTGCTCCGCCGACCACGCTCGACATGGACTGGGAGTGGGACTTCAGCGACCCCAAGAAAGCCCGCTGCCACGTCAACGCGACTTTCCGTACGGAGACCGACCTCGAGACCAAGCCGGTTGCCCGCTCGGCGCAGGTCGTCTGGCGCCGCGAGCGCAACGCCACCGAGAAGAACACCGTGAGCACTGCCAGGTTCCCCGGCCTCGGCGACGTACAGGTGGTCTGCGAAGCCGGACCGACCGGAGTCAGACGCCTTACGATCGACAATCCGACCGGAGGCAAGTTGATCACCCGGGAAGGATCCGACGATTTCGCCGTGAACCAGCCGTCCGGGCCCCTTTCGGCGAGGCTGCCCAACAACGGCATGCTGTTCCTCCAGTTGAACACCGGTGAGCGAATCCTGGTGTCGTCGCGCTGGAAGGTGAACGATCCGGACCCGGACCAGAACTGGTGCGTCGTATCGGCACAGATCTATTCCCCCTGATTCTTTTACGAACGGTCTTTCCGATCACCCCTGGCTCAACTAGTATGTGATGGAGAAGAGCGTCAGTTCAGAGGAGGTATCCAGCGTGTCGGAGGAAGGGGAAAGCACCGCGATGAACCAGGAGCAGGTCGAGAGCCTGCGGGCTTCCACGGCCGCGATCAGTCGTGAGCTCAAGGCCCTCGGCGATCAGGTCGCTGCTCTGATGGCCGCGGTCGAATTACTCAGTCCGCCACCGTCACTGCCACCGGCGGCTCCTGTCGTGAAACCCGCTCCCGAACCGGCTCCGCAGGCAGAGGTTGTGGACGATGGCCCCGAGATGAAGGTCACCGTTTCTCCACTGCCCGAACTTGCGATGGCCGCGGTTGCCGAGACTACTCTTCGCGGCCTCCCCGGCGTGCGCCAGGTGAAAAGCGTCGAACGCGAGGGGGACTGGGCAAAGTTCACCCTCGAGGTCGACCCCGGCACCGATCTGGTCAGCCAGATGAAAGCGGCGATGCCAGTTGCGTTCAAAGTAGAAGAATCGACCCCGGACGCCATATCCCTGGCCCTGCAGTGGGCCTGGGGAACATCCTGAGCACCTCCTCACCCGGTCGCTGACCGGCGGGGAGCCGGCGCGGCCGCTTCCTGTCTGCAGGCGGAGTAGAGTCGCCGCCGTGCAATTCGGGAATTCATCGGGCCGACTTGGCTGAACGAATACCACGCGATCAGAGCCTCAGCCGCGTCCACGGGGCGGGCGCTCTTTTCTCGGCGGGCTACGGCAACGTCGGCTCGTCGATCTACTACGCCCTCGGGGTCACGGCGGCCTTTGCGCTCGGTCTCACTCCGCTCGCCTTCCTCATCGCCGGTGTGATCTTCGTCTGCACGGCGGCGACTTACGCCGAGGCGACGGTCATGTATCCGGAGGCCGGAGGCTCGTCGAGCTTCGCCCGCCACGCCTTCAACGAGGTCGTGAGCTTCATCGCGGCCTGGGGCCAGATGCTGAACTACACGATCACGGTCGCGATTTCGGCCTACTTCGTGCCGCACTACCTGGCGGTCTTCTGGCCCGCCCTCGGTCACGCTCCGGGGGACATCATTGGTGGCGCCGTGCTGATCGTCCTGCTCGCCTGGCTGAACATCCGCGGGGGGCAGGAGTCAGCCAGGCTCAACATCGTCCTCGCCGTGGCCGACCTGGCCACCCAGATCATCCTGGTCGGCATCGGTCTGTTCCTCGTGCTCGATCCCGACCTGCTGGTTTCCAACGTCCAACTCGGCGTCGCCCCGAGCTGGCCCGACTTCGCGCTCGGGATCGCGGTCGGCATGATCGCCTACACCGGTATCGAGACGATCTCGAACATGTCCGAGGAGGCCCGCGACGCCGCCAAGTCGGTGCCCCAGGGAGTGGCTCTGGTGGTCATCGCGGTGATGGCGCTCTACCTGCTGATCCCGATCGTCGCGCTCTCGGCGATGCCGGTGTTCCAGGACCAGGCCGGCAACTACGTCACCGAGCTCGGCACGACTTTCGCCGACGACCCGATCCTCGGCATCGTCGAGAACCTCGGCCTCGGACAGAGCCTGACCGACATCCTTCGGGTTTATGTGGGCGTGCTGGCCGCGGTAATCCTGATCATCGCCACCAACGCGGGCCTGATCGGCGTCTCCAGGCTCAGTTATTCGATGGGTCAGTACCGGCAGCTGCCGGAGGTGGTGCGTCAGATCCACCCGACCTACCGGACCCCGTACATCGCGATCATCCTCTTCGCGATCCTCGCGATCATCACGTTGATCCCCGGTCAGGCCAAGTTCCTGGCGACGATGTACTCGTTCGGTGCGATGCTCTCTTTCACGATCGCGCACGCTGCGGTCATCCAGCTGAGACGCAAGCTTCCCGACAAGGAGCGGCAATGGATGCCGCGTCTCAACTTCAACTGGTTCGGTACTTCGATCCCCTTCTCCGCGGTTTTGGGCGGACTGGGCACGTTCGCCGCCTGGCTCGTGGTGATGGCGCTCAACCCGGTGACCCTCGCCGTCGGCATCGGCTGGCTGATCGTCGGTGGGTTGATCTACTACCTCTATCGCCGGCATCACAAATTGCCGCTGTCAGAAACCGTCAAGGTACTCCTGCCTGAACCGCTCGGGGTCGAGGAGCTCGAGTACAGAAGCGTCATGATCGCCTTCCCGGCCGATGAAGCATTCTCCGAGGAGATGATGGCCACGGCGGTCAAACTCGCTTCGAAACGGCGTCGCGGCATCCACATAGTTGCCCTGCTCACCGTGCCGAGCGGCCGGCCGCTCGATGAAGGGATGCGGGAAGAAGAGACGCTCGCGCAGGGCAAGATCGAAAGGGCCAAACTGGTCGCCGGCACCCGGGTCAGTGGCAAAGTCGAGCGGGTTCGACCCGGGCAGGAGGGCTACGCGCTCGCCCGGCAGGCCAAAGCGATCAATGCGGCGGCCCTGGTCGTCGGGCTCCATTTCCGGGGCGGGGCGCCGCTCTATGGCAAGACGCTGGAGACGGTTCTCAGGGAACGTCCCTGTCGCGTGATCGTCGTGTCCGACGGCCCGGACGTGACCGAGGTCCCGATCCTGTGAAGTCGGAACAGGCCTACAACTTCATCGTCAAGGCCATGTCGCTCGTCTTCGTGGTGATCGGCCTGGTGATCCTAGTCCTGACCCTCACTCGTGGTGGCGGGCCGTTGTCTACCGGCGTGATCCTCGGAGTAATCTTCATCGGTATCGGCGTGCTGCGATTCCGGTTTCAGAACAGTTTCGGGAGCAAGTCGTGAAGGACAGGAGTCCCAAGTCCGCCGCCGTCTGGCTGATTGCGATCACCTACGCCTCGGTCGGCTTCTCGATCTACTTCGCGCTCGGGGTGGTCGCCAAGCGCGGCCTGGGGCTGACCGCGGTCATTTTTCTTGCCGCCGGACTGCTCTTCGTGCTGACCATGCTGACTTACGTCGAAGGCGGCGCAATGTTGCGCGAACGTGGCGGCTCGTCGGCTTTGGCCCGCCACGCTTTCAACGAACTCGTGGCCTTTGTCGCCGGCTGGGTGATCCTGCTCGACTATTTGATCGTCATCGCACTGGCCGTGCTCACCGTGCCGCACTACCTCGAACCGATCACCGGAGAGTTGAGCACCTACTGGACGACCGCCATCACGGCCGGAGTCGTGATCTACATCACGGCCCTCAACGTCCTCGATATCCCTGCACGACGCCGTCCCCGGGCGCTGATCGGGCTCGCTCTCGGCGATCTGCTGCTCCAGCTCCTGGTGATCGTCGTCGGCCTGATCGTGGTCTTCCACCCGGAGCGCCTGACCGACAACATCCAACTTTTCACTTCGCCGAGCTTCACCGACGCGGTTTACGCGACCGTTCTCGCGATGCTCGCCTATGCCGGGATCGAGGCCGTGTCCAACCTCGCACCCGACCTGAACCTCAACCCGAAGGACTTCAGCCGGGTCGTCGTCCGGTCCGTCTGGCTGGTGCCGTTCCTATACGCGGGCATGGCCGTGGTCGCGCTGATGGCGGTGCCGGTGGTCTCTGGCCCGGGGGGCCCCGAAACGGCACTGGGCGGGGAGTTCATCGAGGCGCCCGTCCTGGGGGTGGTCTCGGCTTACGATCCACAATGGGTGGCGGACGGGATGCGCTGGCTGGTGGCGCTGATCGCCGCGCCGCTGCTGGTGTTCGCGGCCAACACGGCGATGCTCGGCGTTTCGCGCCACACCTACTCGCTGGCGGTGAACCGCCAGATCCCCAGCTGGCTCGGCCAACTGGGGCGCCGCTACGAGGTGCCCTACAAGGCGATCCTGATCTGTGCAGTCGTTGTTTTCGGGCTCGCGATGCTCGGCGACCTCGAGCTGCTGGCAGGAATCTACGCCTTCGGCGCGACTCTGGCGATCACGATCGCCCACGTTTCCGTGATCAAGCTGCGACGTGACCAGCCCGATCGGCCCAGGCCTTACCGGGTGCCGGGCAATGTGAATTTCCGAGGGGTTACGGTCCCCCTTCCGGCCGTCGCCGGTACCGTCCTCAGCGGTCTGGCATTTGCGTCCGTGCTGCTGCTTCACGACACCGCCCGCTGGGTTGGCGGCGGCTGGTTGCTGGTCGGCCTGGTCGGATACGTGATCTACCGCAAGGGGATCGAACAGGTCAGCCTGACCAGACAGGTCACGGTCGACGCCCACGCTCTCACCCGTCCCAAAATCTCGGTCGGCCTGCACAACATCATCGTGCCGATCTTCGGGACCAAACTCGACGACGACATCGTCACCACCGCCGGCCGCCTGGCCGCCGACAAAGACGCCGACGCGGCGGAGGAGAGTGTCCGGCTGACCGTCCTTTACCTGATCGAAGTGCCGATGTCCCTTGAACTTCAGGGACCGATCAACGAGCAACTGGAGACCGAGGCGATCCGGGCGGCAGAACGGGCGCGTGAGGTCGCCGAGGAGTACGCAGATGTCCAGGTCGGAGTCGAGATCGTGCGGACCCGCAAGATCGGCAGTGGCATCATCGACGCGGCCCGCCGCTGGGACGCCGACGCGATCGTCCTCGGCTCCGAACCACCCAGCCCGATCAAGGGTGGCTGGATGCTCGGTGGCACCGGGGACTCGCGCCCCGACGAGATCGGGCCGGTCACGGCGTACGTGCTGAGGCGCTCCCCTTGCCGGGTCCTTCTCACGGCGCCACCCAACTGAGGCAGAGCCGGAGCAGAAACGGGTCCTGGCGTCTTGATCCACGCTTCGCGCGGATGCAAGGCGGCGAGAAGAATAAGGATCGGGTCCTGACGTCTTGATCGACGCTTCGCGGCGATCAAGGCGGCGAGACCCTAGGATGATCCGATGTTCGTTTTGATCGTTGGTTGCGGAAGGGTCGGTTCGTCGCTGGCCCGCGCGATGCTGGATGACGGCCACACCGTTTCGGTCCTCGACCGGGATCCGGAGTCCCACGCCCGGCTCGAAGTCGGCCTCGACGGCGGCTGGGAGGTCGCCGGTGGCATGTTCGCGGTCGGGACAGCACTCGAAGTCGACGCGCTCGAAGCGGCCGGGATCAGCCGGGCCGACGCCTTCGTGGCCGCCACCAATGGCGACAACACCAACATCGTGATTTCCCAGATCGCCCAGCGGCGTTATGAGGTCGAAACGGTAATCGCCCGGATCCTCGATCCCCTGCGGGCCGAGTGGTACAGCACCCAGGGCCTGCGAACGGTCTGTCCGACCCGGGTTGCCGTCGACATGCTGGAAGATGAACTGCGCCAGGCCGCCGGCGGGGGTGGCTGAGCCATGTATCTGATCGTCGCCGGTGCCGGCAAAGTCGGAGTCAACCTCACGCGGGAGCTACTGGGCCAGGGTCACGAAGTGACGATGATCGAGAACTCGCGCAACCGGTACCTGCTGGTCGAGCAGGAGCTCGAACACAACATTCAGTACGGGGATGCATCCGAACTCTGGGTCCTGGAGCGCGCCGGCATCGCCCGGGCCGAGATGGTGATTGCGGTCACCGGTGACGACGAGGACAACATCCTGATCTGTCAAGTGGCCAAGGAGAAGTACAACGTCGAACGGATCATCGCCCGGGTCAACAATCCGCGGAATCGCGCCCATTTCGACCTGCTCGGCATCAAGCCGGTGGTGTCGGCCACCGACCTGATCCTGAAACTGCTTGAGCATGAAGTTCCGCACCACAACCTGGTACACCTCCTCGACCTAGAAGCCGAGAAGATCGAAATAATCGAAGTTCGTCTGCGCGAGAACTCGCCGATCGCCGGCATGACGGTCGGGGAGATCGAGACTCCCGACCGGACGCTGCTGATCTCGATCCTCCGCGAAGGCACCGGATTCGTACCAACAGCAGAATCGGAGCTGAAAGTAGGAGACGACATCCTCGCGGTTCTGGACCCAGCCCAGGAAGACGAACTGAAGAGGGTGCTCGGCGCCTAGCCGGAACACTGAGGCTGGCGAGACTCGGTCTTTCCGGTGTACGCAAGCGGGTGGTGCTCAGGGACGTCCCGGGCCGCGGCTGGCAAGGAGTAAAGCGAAGCCGCCAAAGGGTGCGCGCTTTCGTGCGTTCCCGAACCTGCGAGCGTTTCAGCAAGTCTCGCTGCTTGCCTCGTTAGGCAACAGGGAGTTGACCGGAATACGGCGTACTAGCGATCCAAGTCGCACAGCGAAACTATTCTCTACTTCTGCTGAGTGAAGTCGACTTGGATCCCGAATGTACTGCGGGACAGGGACTCGAACCCCGATTTCACGGACCAGAACCGCACGAATTACCATTATTCTATCCCGCAGGGACAGTGGCGAAGAATACTGCCGTGCCCCATTTTATGCAGCTTGCGTGGGCAGAGATTTGCCAGGGTCGACCGGGCCTTCTGTTACCTTGAGGCGGTGTTCAATTTGAAGAAACTAGCTGCATTGCTCATGTTTTCCGCTGCCGTTTCCATTGGCGCCGCCGGCTGCGGCGGCGGTGACGACAGCGACGAGCCGGCCCCGGTCCCGGCTCCGGTCGAGACGACCACCACCGACACCGCCAGCGACCTCACCCAGGACGAGCTGATCCAGCAGGGCGATGACATCTGCGCCGAGGTGAACGCGGCAGTCGGCACGATCGACTCCTCGACCACGGCCGACCCGTCGATCCAGGAGACCCAGGTCGCCGACATCTACTCCGGCATGGCCCAGCGGCTCGAGGAGCTCGGCACCCCGACCGATGGTGACGCTCCGACCGAAGTGATCGATGCCGCGCAGGCCCTTGCCGATTCAGGGGAATCCGATGGCGCAGCGGCGTTGACCGAATTTCAGACCGCGGCCACTGAGTATGGCTTCACCGAATGCAGCGATGCCCCGACCGCGCCGTCGTCTTCGAGCGGTTCATCGAACGCCGCGCCCCCAGCCACGCCGGACCCGGGTTACGTCCCGCCGGCGCCCACCACTCCGGCCCCGACGACCCCGCCTCCGACCACGGCCCCGCCGGCCACCGGCGGGGGCGTCGCCCCGGCAGCACCCCCGAGCACCGGTGGCGGTTCATCGGGCGGTTCGTCGAGTGGCGGAATCGGCCCCGGCTGATTGGATCAACCTGGTCACGAAGTCCAGGCGTTATAGAGCTTTTCGTAGTAGCCGCCGGCTGAAATGAGCTCCGCGTGGTTGCCGGTCTCGACGATCTCGCCGTTGTCGAGCACGACGATGCGGTCGGCTCGGCGGATAGTCGAGAGCCGGTGGGCGATCACGATCGCCGTACGCCCGGCCATCAGGCGGTCCAGAGCGAGCTCGATCGTCCGTTCGGTCTGAGTATCCACCGATGACGTGGCTTCGTCGAGGATCAGAATCCGCGGTTGGGTCAGCATGATGCGCGCGAAGGCGACCAGTTGGCGCTGTCCCGAAGAAAGCTGTACCCCACGCTCACCGACCTGCGTTTCGAGTCCCTCCGGCAGCCTTTCGATGAAGCGGGTGGCACCGACCGCGTCGGCCGCTGCCGCGATCTCGTCGATCATCGCGTCGGGTCGGCCGAAACTCATGTTCTCGGCGATCGTGCCGGAGAAGAGGAAACCCTCCTGGGGGACGATGCCCATCTGGCGCCGGAGCGGCCGCTGCGTGTAGTGGGGTAGCGGCTTGCCGTCGATCAGAATTGCCCCGCGCTGGGGATCGTAGAAACGGGTGACCAGCTTTGCGAGGGTCGACTTGCCGGCGCCGGTGCTGCCGACCAGCGCGACCGTTTCACCCGCGGCGATGTCGAGGTCGATGTCTCTGACCGCCCAGCGGACCGACTGGTCGGCGCTGCCTATCCGCTCGGCTTCGGTGGCGTAGCTGAAGGAAACCCCGTCGAACGACAGGGCGCCTTCAATGCGGTCGGGGTCTACGGCATACGGCCGATCGACAATTTCGACGTCGGTGTCGAGCAGGCCGAAGATCTTGTCGAGCGCCGCCATGCCCTGCTGATAGGTCGCGTAGAGCTGAGCCAGCTGCTGGATCGGGTCGAAGAAGAGCTGCAGGTAGCCGATGAAGGAGACGACCACGCCAACCATGATGTTGCCGTTGATCACCTGGTAGCCGCCGTAGAGCAGGATCGCGCCGGTGCCGATGGCGGTCATCAACTCGGTCGCGGGGAAGTAAGTCGCGTTCAGATAGACCGTCTTCATGTTGGCCTGGCGGTTCAGCGTGTTCAGCTCCGTCATGCGGGTCAGGTGCCGGTCCTCCTGACCGAAACTGCGGACCACTCTCACCCCACTGAGGGTTTCCTGAAGATGCGAGGTGATCGCGGAGATCCGTTCGCGGGTCTCCTTGAAGGCGCCGGCCGAGTAGCGCCGGAAGACGAGGCTGGTGATCAAAAGCAGCGGCAGGACGCTGAACGTAATTAGTGCCAGGTGCCAGTCGAGGAGCACCAGGATGACGACGACGCCGACCAGGGTGAGGATGTTCGAGAACAGGGTCACGATGCCGGCGCTGATCAACTGGTTCAGGGCTTCGATGTCGTTGGTCATCCTCGAAATCAGGGCTCCGGGGCGGTTCCGGGTAAAGAAGCCGATCGACATCTTCTGGATGTGCTTGAAGACCTCTTCGCGCAGGTCCTGGAGCACCCGCACGCCGATCCAGCCGACCAGGTAGGTCTGGAGGTAGCTCGTCGCCGCGTAGGCGGTGGTCAAGATCACAAACGCGATCACGATCAGGGTCAGGGCCCGCTCGTCGCCGGCCAGGATCCCCGCGTCGATCGCCCGGCCGGCCAGGTACGGCGGAGCAAGTGAGGTTGCACTGGCCACCACCACCGCGAAGAGCATCACGGCCAGTCGCTTGCGGTAGGGCCGGAGCAGGCCGAGGACCCAGCGGACCTTGCGCAGCCGGTCCTCGCCGCGGTAGCGCTTCGGGTTCTCCGGGTTCTCGCTCACCGGGCGACCTCGACTTCTTCGTCGATAAAGACCGGTTCGACCTCGCGGTCGTCGGTGATCAGCGAGCCGTAGAGGGCCGAGCGGGCGAGCAGTTCGGTGTGGGTCCCGCGATCGGCGATCCGGCCGGCCTCCATGAGGATGATCTCGTCGGCGAGCGAGATCGTCGAGAGACGATGACCGATCACGAACGTGGTCCGGCCCTTCATCACTTCAGCCAGGCCGCTTCGGATCGCCCGTTCGGTGGTCGCGTCGAGCGAGGAGGTCGCGTCGTCGAGAATCAGGATGCGGGGATCGGCGAGCAGCGCCCGGGCGATCGCAACCCGCTGGCGCTGGCCGCCCGAGAGGGTCAGCCCGCGTTCGCCGACCACGGTTTCGTAGCCGTCGGGAAGCTCTTCGATGAACCCGTTCGCCTGGGCCAGTTCGGCGGCACGATGGACTTCTTCATCAGTCGCTTCGCCTCGGGCGTAGGCGATGTTGCTGGCGACCGTGTCACCAAACAGGAAACTGTCCTCCGATACGTACGCGGTGTGCTGTCTCAATGAAGTCACGTCGAGCGAGCGCAGGTCGGCGCCGTCAATTGAGACCGACCCGGTGGTCGGGTCATACAGACGGGCGATCAGCGCCACCAGGCTGGTCTTGCCGGACCCGGAAGGGCCGACGATGCCGAGGCGCGTGCCCGGGGCGACTTCGAGGTCCAGGTTGCTCAATGCTTCGGGAGTATCGGCCGAGTAGCGCATGCTGACCGATTTCATGCTGACGGCGCCACCGCCGGCCGGCAGGGGAGGCGCATCATCCGGCGAGACGATCTCGGGGTCGCGGTCGAGGATCTCGAAGTAGCGGTTGCCGGCCGCCACGGCCCGCTGGGCCATGCCGAGCGCCATGCCGACCATCCGGAGCGGTGAGGAAAGCAGGATCATGTAGGTGTAGAAGGCGGTGAACTCGCCGATGTTCATCGTCCCGTTCAGTACGGCGTTTCCCCCGATCAGCAGGACCAGGGCGGTGCCGATCTGGGGCAGGGCACCGATCAGGGGGGAGAAGAAAGCCTGGATCCGGGTCGACTTGATGCTTTGGTCGAAGAGGCGTGAAACCGCGCCCTGAAACCGCAGGAGCTGGTAGTCCTCCTGGCCGAACGCCTTGACCACGCGGATGCCGGTGACGTTTTCTTCTGCTTCGGCAGTGAGTTCGGCGATCCGCTGCTGGACCTCCTGCATGGCCGGCCGCGACTGCCTCGAGTACCGGACCGCGGTCAGCACCACCAGGGGCGCGGGGAGGAGAGCGATCACGGTGAGCCAGGGATTGATGAAGAACATCACCGTCCCGGCCAGGAGCACGGTCAGCAAGCTCTGCGAGAAGAAGATCAGGCCGTATCCGAGAAAGAAACGGATCGCGCCAAGGTCGACCGTCGCCCGGGACATCAGCTGACCGGTCTGCTGGGTGTCGAAGAAGCCGAGCTCGAGTCGCATCAGGTGGCCGTAGATCTTCTGGCGCAGGTCGAATTCGACCGCGAGCGAAACCTTGCCGGCAATCACCCGACGGACCATGGTCAGACCGAGACGAAGGACTGCTGCACCAAGAATGACGCCGACGAGTGGCAGGATGTCCGGCTTGTTGCCGTCCTGGATCGCGTTGACCGTCTCACCGATCAGCCAGGGGATCAGCACGGTCATGCCCATCGCCGCCCACGCGAAGATCAGCGACCCCCAGAGTGCACGCCGGTGCGGGCGCAGGAATCCGAGCAATCTACGGAAGGTGGGCATCGGACTAACTATACAAAGTGAAGTATTGTGCTCTTGTGCTCGCCGAAGTGCTCGACATCCTGATCTGTCCACACTGCGGCGGAGCCCTGCGCGAGAACGGCGCATCCCTGATCTGCAGCAGGGGTCACA
Source organism: Solirubrobacterales bacterium (assembly GCA_038256675.1). GTDB lineage: Bacteria > Actinomycetota > Thermoleophilia > Solirubrobacterales > 70-9 > 67-14. The sequence goes on from JBBSKC010000002.1 coordinate 52,535, forward strand.
CGGCGAATATCGCGCGACAGGGCTACGTCAGCCTGCTCGGCAGCCACTCCGGCACCCACACCGCTGATTCAGCCGAGATGCTGAGCGCCCGGGACCGGATTCTGGGGGCGGGGCTGTTCCAGCCGGTGGCGAATGCGATCCGGGAGGCAATCGACACGGCCCGACTGGAAGACGTCGAGGGCGCCGTCGTCGACCTCGGCACCGGGACCGGCTGGTACCTGGCCGGGGTTCTGGAGGACCAGCCCGGGCGCTTCGGCCTCGGTGTCGACAACTCCAAGTACGCGGCCCGCCGGGCAGCGAAGGCACATCCTCGCGCCGGTGCGGTCGTCGCCGACATCTGGGACGAGATCCCGGTCAGGTCTGGCGCCGCCGCCCTGATCATCAACGTCTTCTCACCGCGAAATGGCGAAGAGATCGAGCGGATCCGGGCGGAGGGCGGACGCCTGGTGGTGGTCATCCCGACCGGAGACCATTTGAAGGAACTGATCGAACCCTTCGAAATGATCTCGGTCGATCCCGACAAGACTGAACGTCTGGAAAAGAGCCTCGGTGACTCGGGGGGCGGCAGTGAGGCCAGGATCGTCGAGTGGAAGATGGAACTGGCCCCCGAAGAGGTGCGCGACCTGATCGGCATGGGCCCCAGCGCGGGGCGGATCGATCAGGAAAAACTGGACGCCCTGGTCGGCGCTCTGCCCGAACGCTCGGAGGTCTCCGGTTCGGTCCAGGTCCAGGTCAGATGAAGAGGATCAGTCCGGTCCAGACGACCAGGAAGACCAGCGAAACGACGATGACACGGCGGACGGAAGCTCCCGGTCCGGATGGTCTGCGAGCGTTATTGTGCGAAAGGCAATAGAGCTGCGGCAATCCGGCTGTGGAAAGAGGACCTGAGGAGCCATGGACGACCCGAGAAAAGACGCGACGGAAATCACCAGGGACCTCAACGCGGCAGTGCTGGACCGGCTGCCGTTCGAAGACACCAGGGACTTCGAGGAAGCCACCCGCGGGTTCATCGCCCCCCTGGCTGAAGGCCCGGTCCTCAAGGAGGACGGCGACTGGGTCTTCGACCCGCACCGCCTGAACTTCATCGAAGAGGGCTCAGAAGCCCCTGCCACTGTCAATCCCAGTCTGTGGCGCCAGGGCTCCCTGGTCGCCAAGGGCGGCCTCTTCAAGGTCGTCGACCGGCTCTACCAGGTGCGAAACCTCGATGTCTCCAACCTGACGATCATCGAAGGCGACACCGGAATCATCGTGGTCGACCCCCTGATCTCTTCCGAGACCGCTTCGGCGGCGATGGACCTGTACTTCGAGTACCGGCCGAAGAAGCCCGTCGTCGCGGTCATCCATTCGCACAGCCACGTCGACCACTTTGGCGGCGTGCGCGGCGTCGTCGACGAAGCCGACGTTCTCGCGGGCCGCACTAAGATCATCGCGCCGGAAGGTTTCCTCGAGGCGGCCGTCGCCGAAAACGTGATGGCCGGCAACGTGATGACCCGCCGGGCGATGTTTCAGTTCGGCGGGCTGCTCGCCGCGGATCCCAGGGGAACGGTCGGGGTCGGCCTCGGCACCGGCGTCTCGCTCGGCACCGTCACCCTGCTCGCACCGACCGATCACATCACCGAATCGGGTCAGCGCATGGTCATCGACGGGCTCACGTTCGAGTTCATGCCGACGCCGGACACCGAGGCCCCGGCCGAGATGCATTGGTACATCGAGGAGCTGAAGGCGGTCACCGCGGCCGAGAACTGCACCCACACCCTTCACAACACCTACGCGATCCGCGGCGCGCAGATCCGCGACCCGCAGGCCTGGTCCCACTACCTGAACGAGACGATCGACCGCTGGTCCGCCGATTCCGAGGTGATGTACGGCATGCACCACTGGCCGGTCTGGGGTCGGGAGCGCATCGTCGAAATGCTGAGCAAGGGGCGTGACGCGTACCGGTACATCAACGACGAGACCCTGCGGCTGGCCAACCACGGCCACGTGCCCGAGGAGATCGGCGAGATGGTCGCCCTGCCCGAATCACTGGCGACTCACTGGGCACTGCGCGAGTACTACGGGACGATCAACCACAACGTCAAGGCCACCTACGCCAAGTACCTCGGGGCATATGACGGCAATCCGGCCCATCTCCACGGACTTCCACCGGTCGAGGCCGGCGGGAAGTACGTCGAGTTCATGGGCGGCGCGGATGAAGTGATCCGCAAGGCGCGTGAATCGTTCGAGGCGGGCGAGTACCGCTGGGTGGCCGAGGTGATGAATCATGTGGTCTTCGACGACCCGGGGAACCAGGAGGCGCGAAACCTCGCCGCCGACGCCCTCGAGCAGATGGGCTACCAGACCGAATCCTCGACCTGGCGAAACGCCTTCCTGAACGGGGCCCAGGAGCTGCGGCTGGGAACCTTCACTCTGCCTTTCGAGGGCACCGGAAGCGCCGACTCGATCCGTGCGCTCACCCTGCCGATGATCATCAACTACCTGGGAATCCGGCTGAACGGCCCCGACGCGGCGGGCAAGGAGATCACCCTTAACCTGGCGCTCGACGACACCCGCGAGGAACTGGTGCTGCGCCTGGTGAACGGAACGCTGAGCCACTCCTACGAGCTCCGTTCTGCTGATGCCGATGGCGACGTGACCACGACCAGGGCAACAATCAACCGGATCGTCACCAATGAGCTGACGATCGAAGATGCGATCAAGTCCGGCGAGGTAAAGATTGATCCCGACCCGGCCCCCCTGACCGAGATCTTTTCTCTGCTCGACGACTTCAGCCTCTGGTTCCCTGTGGTCGAGCCCTGAGTCTCCGCATCATCAGTACGTCCGTTTGTGGGGGCCGGGTTGCGGTTTTTAACCGGACGGGTCCGGGTATTGGTCGGGCATGCTAGAAGAATCGACTTCCACCGCCGCAGGCGAAGCCCAAACGACTGATTCGCTCAAGGTCCTGCTCGTCGCGGACGAGACGTTTCGGGGGTCCGACTTCATGGATGAACTGCGCCAGCACATCGAAGGCCGATCGGCCGAGGTAGAAGTCTTCGTGATTGCGCCGGCGCTCGCAAGTTCGGGGCTGGAGCACGAACTTGCGTCTTTCGACGAACCAATCCGAGAGGCGAACGAGAGACTGGAGACGGTGCTGACCGAACTGAAAGGGGTCGGCATCGAAGCGGTCGGCGAAGTAGGCGACGGTGACCCGGTGGTCGCGATCGGCGACGGCCTGCGGGAATTCAAGGCCGACGAGATCATCGTCATCGCCCACGGGGAGGACGACCGGGCGTATGCCGAGAAGGATCTCTGGAAACGGATCGAGCACGAGTTCCACCAGCCGCTGGTCGAACTGGTCGTCGGCACGCCCGGCGCTGATGGCACCGCGTCTGCGGTTCTTGACGTGCAGCGCGACGGCGGGCGCGAAGTCACTGAAGAGGAAGAGATCGAACGCACCCGAAACGTGCCGCCGATGAACCGCCGCGACCTCACGGGAATTCTGGTTGGATTCATCGGAACGATCGCGCTCGGACTGATCGCCGTGGCGGCCGGGATCGACGACGAAGGCGACATCTCCGGGGCCGCCGCTGCGATCCTTCTACTGGCGATCGGTGCCTTCCTGATCAACGCCGCGCACATCGTCGGCCTGCTGTTTTTCCAGAGCGTCAACTACACCGGCATCTGGGAGAGGTTCATGGCCCGTCTCGGGATGCTCTACACGATCGGTGCGCTGGTCATCTCCCTCCTTCTGTTGCTGCTGGTCTGAACGGGCAACGGTTTGGCTCGAGTCACCTCGGGTAATTTCGCGCAGTCCCAGAAGCGAAGAAAGCGAGTTTCCCCCGATGAGTGAAGAACTGAATGGCATGCGTGTGGCCGTGATGGTCGACAACGAAGGAGTCGAGCAGATCGAGATGACACGCCCGGTCGAAGCCCTGAAGGCTGCCGGCGCCGAAGTCGACCTGATCGCGCCCGAATCCGGTGAGATCCAGGCCTTCAACCACCTCGACAAGGGCGACACCTTCACGGTCGACCACACCGTGGCCGAAGTCAGCGCCGCCGACTACGCCGGACTGGTCCTGCCGGGCGGCGTCGCCAACCCCGACAACCTGCGGACGAACGAGAAGGCCGTCGCGTTCGCCAGGTCCTTCTTCGAAGAGAGCAAACCGGTGGCCGCGATCTGTCACGCCCCCTGGACGCTCGTCGAAGCCGACGTGGTTCGCGACCGGACCCTCACCTCATGGCCGAGCCTCCGGACCGACATCGAGAATGCCGGCGGCAACTGGGTCGACGAAGAAGTGGTCGTCGACCAGGGCTTCGTGACCAGCCGCAATCCGGATGACCTCGACGCCTTCTGCTCGAAGATGGTGGAGGAGATCGCCGAAGGCGAACACGCCGGGCAAGTTGCCTGAGGAATAGCGCCGACCGGAATGAACAAAGCAAAAGCTGACGCAGTGATCCTTGACATCGATGGCACCCTCGTCGACTCGAACTACCAGCACACGATCGCCTGGCAGCGGGCGTTCAGGAAGTGCGGTTTCACGGTCGCAGCCTGGCGGATCCACCGCTGCATCGGCATGGGTGGCGACCAGATAGTCAAGAATCTGCTCGGTGACGGAGCCGACGAGGAACATGGCGAATCGATCCGCGAGGCCGAGGGGGACTGCTACGCCGAGCTGATGCCCGAGGTGGCGGCATTCGACGGTGCCCACGAGCTGATCGGACGATTCAAGGACGAAGGCCTGACCGTCATCCTGGCGAGTTCGGCCAAAGAGGACGAGGTCGAGCACTACATCGAGTTACTCGGCGCGGCTGATCTGAATGACGGTTACACCAGCGCCGATGACGTCGATTCGACCAAGCCCGAGCCGGATCTGATCGAAGTCGCACTCGAAAAGGCGGGGAGTGGGCGTGCAGTCATGGTCGGTGACTCGGTCTGGGACATCGAAGCGGCAAAGCGTGCCGGGCTCGACACGATCGCCGTGCTCTGCGGTGGCTTCGGGGAGGCCGAGCTCACCGGAGCCGGTGCGGTGGCAGTGGTCGAAACGATCGATGACGTTGCCGGCGAGGTTCTCGACGGCTGATCAGCCTTCGATCAAGTCACGGACGCGCTTTTCGATCCGGCTCCGGACTGGCGGTGACGAACCGACTTCCCATCCGTTCGGGACGTCGATCCGGTGGCCGTTCCGGAAGTGGTCGAGCAGGCGAGGGTCGATATAAGAGCCGCGGCAGACCGCCGGGGTGTTGCCGAGCTTTTGGGAGACCGCCTCGATGGCCTCGCGGATCCGCCTCTCCCGGCCCCGTTTCGAATCCGGCATTCCACCGAGGCCGAGTTCGACCGCGGCCAGAACAGTCCCGTTCCAGGTCCGGAAATCCTTCGCCGATGAAAGGTCTCCGGCATGTTCCTGGATGTACTCGTTGATGTCACCGGAGAGCACGTCGACCCAGCGGCGGCCATCCTTGTAAGCGAGAAAGTCATCCGGCCCGGAGCGGCGGCGTAGCATCGCCTCGGAGACCTGCCTCACTTCGGGGTCGTGCACGTCCTGGATCCGGTCCTGCGACCCCTTGGCCGAGTACTCGAACCGGACGCCGTCGTCATCGACCAGGGTCACGTGACTGCGCAGGATCGTCGCGACGCCATAAGTGCTGTTCTCCTCGGCGTACTGCTCGCTGCCGATCCGGAGAAACCCGAGGTCCATCAGACGCACGGCGCAGGCGATGACCCGCTCACGCGAGATATCTTCACCGCTCAGATCCTGCGCCACCGCATTCCTGATCGCCGGCAGTTTGCGCGAGAAGTCGAGCATCTGGTCGAACTTGGCCATCGACCGCTGGTGACTCCACTTCTCGTGGTACAGGTACTGCTTTCGCCCGGCGTCGTCAATGCCGGTTGCCTGAATGTGGCCGTTGTCGTACGGGCAGATCCAGGCCTCCTGCCAGGCCGGGGGGATGGCGAGGGCCTTGATCCTGTCGACTACTTCTTCGTCGGTCACACGCTCGCCTTCGGCATCGAGGTAGATGAATCCCTTGCCCGCCCGGCGGCGGGTGATCCCCGTTCGCGAACAGTCCGAGCGCTTCAGGCGTTTCATCCCGATGCCGCTCCGGTTTTCGCCCTAAGGGCCCCGGGTATCCGGATGGCATGAGTGAATCGGAGACCAGGATCACCGTCTACCCTGACGGACCGCTGCTTGTTCGCGGCCCGATCGATCTTCAGGGCGAGGATGGCACCGAGATCAAGGTGGACCGACCGGTCATCGCCCTCTGCCGCTGCGGCCTCTCGCGGATCCGGCCGTTCTGCGATGGCACCCACAAACAGGCGGGTTTCAAGGCCGAAGGCGCCCTCGAGAATCGCGGCCGGCCCGGGCCCGACTGAGCGTCTCCTTCGTTTCATTCAGGCCGTGACCGGACGGCTGCCGAGGGAGGTACGGTCTGCTCCCCAGCTGTCCATCAGGTGGGCGGCGAACGTATTTTCGACGTGGAGCAGTGCGGCCGCGCCGAACAGGATGTCGGCGGCCAGGCCGGGCTCCTCCTTCGCGAGCCCACCGGCCATGTCGTAAGCGGCGATGTTCTCGTGGACCGCGTCGGCTTCGACGTGCTCATCAAAGAAGTCGGTGGCGTTTTCGTCGAATCCGTGGCGGCGCAGACCGTTGCCATAAGCCCGGTTCGGTTTGGATGACGTCATCTCGAACATTGCCAGGTGCCCGACGATCGCGCCGCGATTCCGGCGGTGGAGGCCGAAGAAGGTCATCAGGTTGACCGTGGCGAGAGTCGACCCTGGCAGCCGGCCGAGGTACGCATCCTCGGTCGAGTCGAGATCGAGGGCGTTCATCGTCCGGGCGAAAAGCTGCGAATGCATTCGCTCCGGGCGTCCCGATCCGTATTCGTCGAACTGGACCTCGAGCAGTGCGGCTTTCGGTGCCCCGGTGAGCCGCGGGATCGCCCAACTATGCGGATCTGCTTCTTTCAACTGATAGGCCGACCGGTGGATGGCGAACTCCCGGAACTGTTCGAGGCTGCTCTCCCGCTCGAGGAAGCGCGCGAGGGGCGGTCCTTCATCGGCCGCTTCGAGTTCGAACAAATGCATTCCGATCCGGTGCGCCCGGGCATCGACGGCCACCTCGACGGCGCGCTTCAGGCCGTCCTCGAAAGCCTGCTCGAACCCGGCCTGAAGCGCAACCGCCGCCAGGTTCCATTCCCAGGACGCGTCCACACCCTCGAAAGACCGGTAATGCAGGCCGTAGATGAGGTAGAGGGCAAGGTGCAGATCATCGTCGGTGAGCGGGTCGCTGACGTCCGCGAGGCTTTCGGAGACAGCTAGCGTGATCGCGTCCAGCGAGACCGCTGTTTCGGACCGGGGCGGCTTGGAGAACAAGTCGAGAACCAGTTCGCTCAGGGGCCCGCGGGGGGACGGCAGGAGGGGTGGTTGTGGTGGAGGAGGCTTCACTGCGCTCGGGTTACCCCCGGCGGACATTCGGCAACCCGGAGAGATCAACTCAGGTCGAGTGCCTTGATCAGGTCCTGCTTGCTCATGCCTGACCTGCCCGGGACCTTTCGTTTCTGGGCCCTTGCGTAGAGCTCGTCCCTCGACAACTGCGACAGGTCCGGTTTGGCGGAGCCGGACTTCCTGCCTTTACCAGCCGAGCGTTTCCGGGTGTCCCGACGCTCGTCCAGGGTCTTTCTCAGGGCGGCCATCAGGTCGGGTGCGGGTTTCAGATCATCTTCACTGGGAACATCGGGAGCCTTTACGGTCTCGCCCTTGAGCTTTGAGTCGATCACCTTCTTCAGGCGGAGGCGGTAGGCATCCTCGTACTTCTCCGGATCCCATTTCACGGTTCGTTCGTAGATCACCGCAACCGCGTCGTCGACCGCGGAGGGCTCCACCTCCGAGTCGAATTCGGGCAGGAGGTCGACCGAACGGACTTCGTCGGGGTACCGCATCGTGCTGAGCGCGAGGACGCCGTCGCGTTCGCGGACGGCTGTCAAGTACTCCTTGGTCCGCATCACGACCCGCCCGAGGGCGACACGATTGCTCTTACGCATGGCTTCGACCAGGAGCTTGTAAGCCCGGAGCGTACCCGCGCTGCGGTTGCCCGGCTTAAGGAAGTAAGGGTGGTCGAAGAAGATCGGGTCGATCTCGTCGAGATCGGCGAAAGATTCGATCTCGATCGTCTGGCTCTTGTCCGGCTGGACTCCTTCGAGGTCCTTTTCGGTCAGCACCACCATCTTCCCTTCGACCTCGATGCCCTTGCCGATCTCGTCCCAGGGGACTTCTTTGCCGTCCTTCGAGCAGAACCGGCGGTGCTTTACCGGGGCTCCGTCTTTCTCGTGAAGTTCGCGGAAGTGGTAGTCGAGGTCGCGTGACGCCGTCACGAGTTCGACCGGCACGTTGACCAGGCCGAACCCGATCGAGCCTTTCCACATTGGACGCGGCATCAGGCCTTCACCTTCCGTGCCTCGAGGCTTGCCTCCAGCGCGGACCTCAGGTCATCCGGCTCTTTCTTCGTCTTCTTGCGCGAGGCTTTCGGCTTCTTTCCTTTTGCCTTGGCGTCGATCAGCTTCTGCACCGCGTCGCGATATTCGTCGTGGTGGTCATCGGGTTTGAAGGGTTCGTAGAGGCCTTCGATCAGCGCGTCGGCCATAGCGACTTCCTTCTTCGTCGGGTCTTTCTTCGCCTTCGGAAGTTTCAGGTCTTTGCCCCGGACCACTTCGTCGTGGAATCGAAGGGTGTGGATCGCCAGCGCGCCTTCCCGGCTCCTGACCGCGACCAGATACTCGCGGTTGTGGAAGCTGAAACGCCCGATGCCGGCCTTGCCGCTCTTTTCGAGGGCCCGCTCGAAGAGCGCGTACGGTTCCGGGTCGTCCCGGAACCCCGCGTAATAAGTCCGATCGAAGAAGATCGGATCAATGTCCTCAGCCTCGACGAACTCTTCGATCTCCACGACCTTGCCGCGGTCCCCGGCTGCCGCCTTCACCTCATCCGGCTCGAGCACCACGTACTCGTCTTCGTCGACTTCGTAGCCCTTGACGACGTCCTTGTACTCGACCTCTTTGTCCTCGGCCGTACAGATGCGCCGGTGTTCGAGCGGTGCGCCGTCCTTCAGGTGGACCTGGCGAAAGCGGATCGTGTGCGACTCGGTAGCCGAGTACAGCTTGATCGGGACCTTTACGAGGCCGAACCTGATGGTGCCGTTCCAGATGGATCTGGGTGCCATGAAAACCGGGTACCCCTCTTGTCGTGTCTCAACCGGATCAGGGAATCTGTCAGTTCCCGCTAGTTTTTCAACTGGTGAAAGGAATTTGTCACATTCGGAGTAATTCGCCGTCCACCGGGTACAGCGCATTCAGATACCCATGTTCAAGCCGACGGGCGGGGGACATGGAAGTGACCCCGGCGAGCGAGAGGACTCACACCAGAACATGCCCGACGTGATCGAGCCAATGAAGGCCAAGCTCGGTGAGGCTCCTTCGACATCTGAGAACTGGGCGACTGAAATCAAGTGGGACGGGGTCCGCGCGATCGCCTTCGTCGAGAACGGCGCGCTTCGTCTTCAGGGCCGCAATCTGAATGACATCACGGACCTGTTTCCGGAGATCGGCCCACTGGCCGGAGTACCCGGTGCCGAGGGCACGATCCTCGACGGCGAGCTGGTCGCCTTCGATGAGCAGGGGGCCCCCGATTTCCAGCGCATCCAGAAACGGCTCAGGCCGAACGGCGGCCGTGGCCGGGAGAGCGCGGCCAGGAGCTACGCCGCCACCTTCGTGATCTTCGACCTGCTTCAGGCAGATGGCAAGGACCTGAGGCCGTTGCCCTACAAAGAGCGGCGGGAGCGGCTCGAGGCCCTGGACCTGAGCGGACGAAGCTGGCAGACGCCCGAGTATCTGGTCGTCGACATCGAGTCGACCCTCGAGGCCACGGCCGAGCAGGGTCTGGAAGGTCTGGTCATCAAGCGCCTCGACAGCCCCTATCGCGGGGGCCGGGCCAATCACGACTGGCTCAAGCTCAAGAATCACCTCCGGCAGGAGTTCGTGGTCGGTGGCTGGATGCCCGGAAAGGGCTCGCGTGAAGACTCGATCGGTTCATTGCTGCTCGGCTACTGGAGCCATCGCAAGGGCCGCGGCGAGCACCTCAGGTATGCAGGCCGTGTCGGTTCCGGTTTCAGCGAAGGTGACCTCGAGACGATTGCGGACGATCTCTCCGGGTTCAGTCGCGACACCTCGCCTTTCGAAGACATGCCGAACACCCCCGGGGCGCGCTTCGTCAACCCGTTGCGGGTGGTCGAAGTCGAGTTTTCCGAATGGACACACGATTCCCGGCTCCGGCATCCCGTCTACATCGGCATGAGGTGCGACAAGTCGCCCGGCGAGGTGCGTCGGGAGATGCCGATCGAAACGGATTGATCGTGGGCATCACCGCCGGTGCCGAGCCCGTCGCCAAGGGGAAATTCACGATCGAGGTCGACGGCAGGTCGATCCGCCTGTCCAACCTTGACCGCGTGCTCTACCCCGAGACCGGTTTCACGAAAGGCGACCTGATCGACTATTACGCGGCGGTTGCGCCGGCGATCCTGCCCCACCTGGGAGGCCGGCCGCTGACCATGCGGCGCTTCCCCGGGGGAGTCGACGGAAAGAGCTTCTGGGAGAAGCGGTGCCCGGCGCACCGTCCGGACTGGGTGAAGACCGAGTCGGTCTGGAGCGAGTCGAACGACGATCACGTCGAGTATTGCGTGGCCGGCGATGTTGCGACCCTGGTCTGGGCGGCCAACCTCGCCGACATCGAGATGCACACGTCGCTGGCCACGGCCAGGGAACGGGAGATACCGAGGGCGGTCGTGTTCGACCTCGACCCGGGCGAACCCGCGGACATCATGGACTGCGCCGAACTCGCTCTGACCATCCGGGGCATGCTCGCGGGCGCCGGACTCGAAACCTTCGTCAAGACCTCGGGCTCCAAGGGCATGCAGCTCTACCTGCCACTCAATTCCGGAGCCGGGTACGAACAGACCAAGACATTCGCCCACCGTGTGGCGAGGATGCTCGAGAAGCAGATGCCCGATCAGGTCGTGTCCCGGATGAAGAAAACGCTTCGTAAAGGAAAGATCTTCGTCGACTGGAGCCAGAACGTCCGCCACAAGACGACGGTCTGCGCCTATTCGATGCGGGCCCGGCCGGTGCCGTCGGTGTCGACCCCGGTCACCTGGGACGAGGTCGAGGCGGCGGTCGATGCGAACGACAGAATGCAACTCACGTTCGGACCGGACGACGTGCTCGCGCGGATCGATTCGAAGGGCGACCTTTTCGCGGACCTGCTCGACATCCGGCAGGAACTGCCAGAGATCTGAACTTCAGGCAGCGGTGCTGGCTTCGAGCTGTTCCAGGCTGCGTCGCAGAAGGCGGGACACGTGCATCTGCGAATAGCCGATGCGCTCCGCGATCTCGGACTGGGTCATGTCTTCGATGAATCGCAGCCGGAGCACGCGCCGCTCGACCGAGGTGAGATCGGCCATCGCTTCGCGGATCTCGTCCTTGTCCTCGACCAGGTCGAAGTTCGGGTCCTGGACGCCGACCCGTTCTTCGGGGGTGTGTCCTTCGTCGTCGTCGGGCTGATCGAGGGAAACGGGGGTCCGTTCCTGCTTTGCGACCAGCACCTCGTTGACTTCGGCCCGGTCCATACCGGTGTGTTCGGCAATTTCATCGATCGTCGGCGAGCGGTGGAGTTCCGCCCCGAGGTCGGTCGAGGTGGATTCGACGGTGCGGATGTTCTCCTGAAGTCCCCGGGGGACACGGATCATCCAGACCCGGTCACGGAAGTAGCGCTTCAGCTCGCCGAGGATCGTGGGGGAGGCAAAGGCGGCGAAAGGGGTGCCCTTGTCCGGCTCGAACCGGTTGACCGCGTTGACCAGCCCGACCGATGCGACCTGGACCAGGTCGTCAAAGGATTCGTTGGCTCCGCGATACCGGGAGGCGAGACTGCGGGCAAACGGCAGGTACCGCTCCATGAGTTCTTCTCGAGCTCTCGGGTCAGTGTCCCGGACGGCCCAAAGCTTGTTTTCAGCGGCCAGGTGCTGACCGACTCCACTGCGATCCCGTTGCTGAGATGAAAAACGCTTGGTCTCCATGGTGTTCAGCCTCTCCTAAGGGTTGGGCTCCGACGAGAGCTCCGACTTGTCTGCTGCCCTCGAGCCCGAATACTGTGGGCCGTGCAGTGTTCCTGAAAGGGAACGTATCAGCTAAACACGGATGTTCGCAAGTACACCTTCGAAATTTTCGTACGAACCTGTTTATCCCGCTGTATAAGGCAAGTACCAGACGTTTATTGAACGGCGAGCAATAAAATGCCCCTAAAAACGACGTGTCCGGGGCATCCCCGGTTTATCAAAGACTTGCTGTTTGTCAGTCCACGAAATTCAGTCGGCGTAGCGGTGGTGAAGCATGACGCCGTTGCCGTCGGGATCCGTGAACAGGGCCATGTGGCAGACGCCCGTGTCGAAGTTGTCACCCTGGAACTGAATTCCTTTGCTTTCGAACTCGGCCCGGGCGGCTTCAAAGTCGTCGACGTGGAGGGCGATGTGACCCATCGCCGAGGGGGTGAACTCCATCCCGGCCGAAGCCGGTTCCCAGATACCGAAACAGGTTTCCCCGACCCAGAACTCAGACTCGGATTTACTGTCCGGTCTCAGGCCGAGGGTTTCGACATAGAAATCCCGGCTGCGCTGGGCATCGGTTGAAGGGACGGCGACGAAATCTAGTCCGGTAATCATGTTCTGATCGTAACCCGTTCCGGCCGGCGCGAAACACCGGTAGGAACGCATTTGAGGCCACCGCTTTCCAGCGAGGGAGAATAGGCTGGCCGCATGGAACATGACCACGTCGAGACGGCGGAAGAAATCAAGGAAGAGATGGAAGAACTGGGGATCGACAACGAGGCCACCGGTTCACCGGACCTCTTCATCTCCGGTCCTGTGCTGAAGGTGAGTGCTGCGATCCTCGCCGCACTGCTCGTCGTGGGGCTGATCACGCTCCTTTTCTGATCACTTGAAGGTCGTCCGCAGACTGGACGCGGGTGGGGCCGTCAAGGAGAAGTCGGTGCCCACAGTCATGAAGCGAGTTGCGTTTCGCGGCATCGACAGAAGCCTGATGGTCCCGATTGACAACGCTCTCCGGCCGCTCGCTCTGCCCGGCAACTAGAGTCGGAGGCATGAGTCCAAAAAGAGTGAGTGTCCTGATCGTCGTCGGCACCCGCCCGGAGGCGATCAAGCTCGTGCCGATGATCCTCGCCCTGAAGGCGAGCGAAGTCTTTCGCCCGTTGGTCGTCTCGACCGGTCAGCACCACCGGATGGTCGAAGAGGTGTTCGCCCTGGCGGGAATCAAACCCGACTATGAACTCTGGGTCGGTGGTGCGCGCAACCAGCTGAACGACCGGGTCCGCGAGGTCATGGGCAGACTCGATGACTTCTGCCGGGAGGAGTTCGGGGCGGATGGCACGATCGGTCACGGACCCGGCGTGATCGCCGGCGACTACCCGATGGCGGTCCTGGTCCACGGCGACACCAGCTCGGCCTTTGCCGCGGCACTGGCTTCGTTCCACCTGCGCATCCCCGTGGTCCACGTCGAGGCGGGACTGCGCACCGGTTCGACCCTGACCCCTTTCCCCGAAGAGCTGAACCGCCAGCTGATCACCTGCATCGCCAGCTTCAACCTCGCCCCGACCTGGCACAACCTCCAGAACCTCGTGCGGGAAGACGTCCCGATCGACCAGATCTTCGTCACCGGCAACACCGGCATCGACGCCCTCAAGTGGGCTGCCGGGCTCGAAGTCGAAATCGGCGACCCGGCATTGCGCGAGATCTATCACTCGGACCGCCGCATGGTCGTGGTCACGGCCCATCGCCGCGAGAACTGGGGCGCCGGCCTCGACGCAATCGCGGAAGGCGTCAAGGCGCTTGCTGTAGAAAACCCCGAGGTTTCTTTCGTCGTCCCAATGCACCCCAATCCCGACGTCCGTGCCCAGTGGGCGACGCTCGCCGACATCGACAACGTCTGCCTGACGGAGCCGGCTCCGTACGCCGAGTTCGCCAAGATCCTTACCCGCTGTTACCTCGTGATCACTGACTCCGGGGGAATTCAGGAGGAAGCGCCCTCGCTCGGCAAACCGGTCCTCGTCGCCCGCGATTCGACGGAGCGGGAGGAGGGAGTCGAAGCCGGGACACTGAAACTGGTCGGAACCGATCCCAGGTTGATCTACGACGAGACCACCAGGCTCCTGAACGACGAAGCCGCCTACCAGGCGATGTCCAGGGCTGAAAACCCCTACGGCGACGGCCGGGCGGCCGAGCGGATCGTCGCGGCGCTCGAGAACCTGTACCTCGGGGGTCCCCCGCCTTCGGGGTTCAGTTCGAGCTTCTCGAGAAGCGCGGTGATCGCTGCGGCCGGCTACAAGAAGGATGTCTTCGACCGTCCGGATCTCGACCCGCGTGCCGTGCCCGAATCGGCCCGGGGTGAAGGCGACCACCACGAACACGAGGTCCTCTGGCCGGACTCGGGAACCATCTCCGAGTCCAGCGCCTGAGAGACCAGACCAGTCACTTGACCTTTCTGCTCCCGATCGCCAACGCCTGGTTCCCGTTTGAGGGTCTGCCAGCCTTCTTCCAGGTGCTGTTTTCAGTTGCGTTCCTGATCATCCTGATGATGCTGGTCTGGACGACCTTCCTCTTCGTGCGCGGCCTGCGGACTGACCGCGCGATGACCGAGGACGGCGGGGAGAACGAGTTCGAATGGATTTTCATGATCCCCGCGCTGAACGAGGAAGTGACGATCAGGGACAGCATCGGACGGCTCGAGCAGATCCAGCTCGAGCACAAGCGAATCGTCGTGATCAACGACGGCTCCGATGACGGGACAGCCGGAATCCTCGAGAGCCTCGAAAGCCCGGACCTCGCCGTGATCACGCGGACCGCCCCGGAGGCGCGCCAGGGTAAGGCCGCTGCCCTCAACTTCGCCTATTCGCAAATCCGTGAGGAGTTTTCGCCGGACCCGGACCGGACGATCATCTGCATCGTCGACGCCGACGGCCGGATCAGCCCCGGGAGTCCGGCCTTCGTTGCCGGCCACTTCGCCGACCCAAAAGTCGGCGGAGTGCAGTCACTGGTGCGGATCTACAACCGTGGCGGCGTCCTTACCTGGTTTCAGGACATCGAGTTCTCGATCTACGGGCACCTCTTTCAGGTCGGACGTAACCGGTGGGGGACCGCCGGCATGGGAGGGAACGGCCAGTACAACCGTCTTTCTGCGCTCGAATCGATCGACACCTCGTTCGAAGGCGATGACGACATGACGGTCAAGAGCCTCGGACCCTGGCGCGATCGCCTCACCGAGGACCAGGATCTCGGGCTGAGGCTTCTGGTCGCCGGCTGGCATTCCCACCAGGACAACCGCGCCCGGGTTGACCAGCAGGGCCTGCCTGGGCTCGGTCGGCTGTTCAAGCAGCGGACCAGGTGGTCACAGGGGAATCTCCAGGCAATGCAGCTGATCGGTCCGATCTCCAGGTCTGACATTCACCTCCCGGCGAGGATCGAGCAGGTGATCTACCTGTTGATGCCGATCCTTCAGGGTGTGGTCGGCGCCTCACTCCTTGCCGCATTTGCCCTTGCGCTCACCGGTACCGACGTGGTCAACGGCAGTTTCTGGTGGCTTCTGTTCATTTACGTGCTCGGCTTCGGCGGGACCCTGATGGGTTGCGTCGCCGCGAGGATCGACGAGAAGCCTCTCGGACTGGTCAAGGGACTTCTCACCGCCCAGGTCTACGCCTTCTATTCGTGGTTGCTGTGGCCGGTCCTGATCCGGTCGACCGGGCGCCAGCTGATCGGAATGGACAGCTGGGCGAAGACGGATCGCGAAGAGATCTCCACCGGAGAATCGAACTGATCCGAACTGGTTCGCTTGCGGATCGCAACTCCGGGGTAGGTGCAAAGCGGACCTTCTTTTTGCGGCCGGTGGCATTTCACCGGTTGCGGGAGATGGATCTCCAGTCACTACCGAGGAGGACAGTCACATGGCAGAAAGTGTTTACCGCGTAACCGAAGTGGTCGGAGTCAGCTCGGACTCATGGGAACAGGCGGCGCGCAACGCCGTCGAGGCCGTGAGCCAGACCGTCCGCGACCTGCGGATCGCCGAGGTCACCCGCGAGGATGTGACCATCGTCGATGGCAAGATCTCCGAATTCCGGGTCCGGCTCGGAGTTTCTTTCAAATACGACAAGGAATAAGAGGCGCCTGCCGGCCAAGCCGAGCCGAGGGTGCTGAACAGCACCCGGCTCGGGGCCGGCTCAGGTTTCGGAACGCTTTCGCTCGGCCTGGCGGAGCGCTCCCAGTTCGCTTTCGATCTCGGCAAGGCCACGCTTCATGTCACCGATCCGGTCGATCAGGGACACCACCGGATCTTCGAGTGAATCGTCGAGCTGGTTCATTGCGAAGCGCAGCCGGACCTCTTCTTCCCGTTCCGCTTCGCGGGCCTCCTCAACCGAGGTGATAATCACTGCGATCAGGATGTTGATCACGAGGAATGACGCCATCAGAACGAAGCTGACCAGGAAGATCCAGGCGTACTGGGTCACCTCCTGCGCAGTGAAGAGGATCTCGTTCCACCCTTCGAGGGTGAGGACCGTGAAGAGCGTCAGCATGGCGCTGCCGACGTTGCCCCAGCGTTCCGGCAACTCGTCCCCGAAGAGCTGGACCCCGATCATGCCGTAGACGAACAGCAGCAGTACCGTCATTGCGGCCATAGCCGAGATCGGGCGGAGCGCACGACCCATGCCGCTGATCAGCACTCGCAGATCCGGCAGGATGCTGATCACGCGGACCACTCGAAGGAGCCGGACCAAGCGGAGGATCGTGGCGTTCTCGCGGACTCCGGGGATGAATACCGCGAAGACCACGACGAAATCAAAGACGTTCCAGCGGTCCTTGAAATACTCCTGGGGGCGGCTTCCGTAGGCGCTCAGCCGGATCAGGATCTCGACGATGAAGATCCCCAGGAAAATCTCGTTGAGGAGCCACAGGGTGTCGCCGTGGGTGTTGTCGATCGAGTCGTAGGTGGATGCCCCGAGGACGATCGCGTTGAGGACGATCACTCCGAAAATCGTCAGTTGGAAACGTTGCGACGCAGCGATTCGTGCACAGGCGACGGCGATTCTGTGCAGTTTCGTTCCCGACGATTCCATCGCGTGAGCATAGATAGAAGCGAGATAGAGTGGTTTCGCAACCAGTCAAGCTTCCGGAGGAAAAGTGTCAGACGAAACCAGTGCCCCGCTCGACGAGATCGTCGTCTTCGATGAAGCGGATTGGGAGGACGGCCCGCCCAACGAGATGTTCAGGCGCATGCGTACGGGGTGCCCGGTTCACTGGACACCGAACATGCCGGACTATCCGGATGAAGAGGGCTATTGGTCGGTGACAACCGCGGACGGCGTCAGCGAAGTCAGCCACAACTGGCAGACGTACTCCTCGGAGCTCGGCGGAATCACGGCAACGACAAATGTGATCCTGCCGCTCGACCTGATGCGTTCGATGTTCATCGCCATGGATCCGCCGAAGCACGATCGCATCAAGGCCCTGTTCCAGCGCGGATTCACTCCCCGGCGGATCGGCGAGCACGAAGATGAAATCCGCGGGATCACGCGCGACGTGCTCGATCGCCTCGAAGGCCGCGAGACCTGTGACCTGGTGGACGACGTCGCCCAGCCAGTGGTCGCCCGCGTCATCGCCGGCTTCATGGGATTGCCGCCTGGCGACGATGTCATCTGGGCGAGTCTCATGAACACGATCCTCGGCGCAAACGATCCGAACGTCAATCCTGACGGCGTCCAGTCGGTGATGGAACGTGACCTCCCGGAAGTCTTCGAGCGATGCCAGAGGTTGATCGCCGAGCGTCGCGAGAACCCGACCGACGACCTGACCAGCGTGCTCGTCCACGCGGAGGTCGACGGCGAGAAGCTCGAGGAGCACGAAATCGTGATGGGCTTCTTCCTCCTGATGGCCGCCGGCAACGACAGCACCAAGGCGACCTACTGCAGCGCGATGCGGGCGCTGCTCGAGGATGAGAGCCAGCGGCAGCAGCTGCTAGACGATCCGGCACTGGTTCCTTCGACGGTCGAAGAGGCACTTCGCATGTTTCCCGCCTTCGCCCACTTCCGCCGCACGGCCACTGAAGACACGGTGCTCCAGGGTCAACCGATCAAGGCCGGTGAAAAGGTCGTGATGTGGTACGTCTCGTCCAACCGCGACGAGTCCCGGTACGAGAACCCCGACACCTTCGACGTCACCCGCAACCCGGAGCACCAGGCCTTCGGGGCGGGAGGCAGGCACTTCTGCCTGGGCTCCGCGCTGGCGCGGCTGGAACTGCGAATCCTGATCGAGGAGACGATGGCCCGGTATCCGAAGATGGAACTCGACGGCGAACCGAAGTACGTCGTCTCCGGATTCGTCAACCAGCTGCGAACCCTGCCGGTGCGGCTGAACGCCTGACCGGAAAAAGGATCGGATCCTGGCGTCTGTCTCCACGCTTAGCCGCACCGCGCTCTTTGTTGATGCGGATGAGTTCCCCGGCCGGTCCGATCGAAGTGACCATGCCGACCGCTCGGTCGAGGTCTTCTCCGAGCATGATCGGCAGGTCGCAGCGTGTCAAACTGATCTCTTCGAACCCGGCGGCCTTCAGAACGCCGCTGGTCGTGTCCGCGTTCGACATCGAGAACGGGCCCGGGCCGCAGGTCGGCTCATCGGTCTGGTCGGGGTGACTCAGCCAGCGCTCGGCGATCTGTTCGGCGCGGTAGAAGTACGGGTTCTCGGCCTTTCGACCCCTAGCCGATGTCGCCATGCTGGCCAACCTCCGGCGAAGCGAGATCTCGGTGACTGAATAGTCCGAGCACTATTCCGGTCACCTTTGGGCAGCCGGATTCAGTCGACCAGTGAGTCGAGCAGCAGATGAAAGTAGACGACCCCGCCGTACGGGCTCCAGCGGGTCGCAAGGTCGTTGACGCTTTCGTAGTCGAGTTTGCTGGTGATGCCGAAAACGACTTTCAGTTTGTTCTGGGCCCCGACGTCGTCGCCCGGCAGGATGTGGATCCGGCCCAGACCGCGCAGCAGGATGTATTCGGCGGTCCAGCGGCCGACCCCGTAGAGCGCCATGAGTTCCTTCAGCGCCTCTTCGTCGCTGGCCGTTTCCAGCTCTTCGAGTTCGAGCTCCCCGGTCACGATCTTCCGGGCCGCCTCGACCACGGTGCGCGCCTTGTTGAAGCTGAAGCCGACCTGCTTCACCTCTTCAGCTTCGGCGCCCGCCAGTTCCTCCGGCCCGGGGAAGACGTTGGGCGCTCCTTCGACATCCGGCACCGGCGTACCGTACTTCGCCGAAAGCCGGTTCAGCACGTGCATGCCGGCGTCGAGCGAAATCTGCTGACAGGCGACTGCGTTGACCAGGGCCTCGAAGGCCGACGGGAAACGCGGCGGTTTCGCCCCGCGCAGCCGCCCCGCAATCGGCCCGAGGACGGGGTCGCCGCCCGCCAACTCGTAGAAACCGGAGAGGTCTCGTTCCAGACCGAGCAGTCGGCCGAGGGCCTGGTGGACCTCGTCCTCGACATCGGGTTCGGCATTGCCCGAGACCTCCACTGAGATCGACGCGTGGTCCGGGTCGCCGGACTGGGTCACGGCAACGGCGACCGGTCTGTCCCTGACCGAGAGGGAGCGGCGGTAGGTGCCGGTGTCCGGATCCCAGAGGTCGGTCGCGTTGTGGGCCCGTCGCCGGACGGTCCACACGGTGTAGTCGAGCCGGAAGGGAGCGACCGGATCATTTTTCAGGGTACTCATGGCCACCGTTAGTATCAGCCCATGACCGGATCCGGCCACCCGAATGCGACCGACCAGGAGCTTCGAAACCTCGAGGCGGTGGAGCGTTGGGGGGATCTCTACAACAACGACGTCCACACGATGGTCACCGAGTGCTACTCACCGGAGTTCGTGGCGGAGATCAAAGGGATCATGACCTACCGCGGCTTCGAAACCTTTCACGCACTTGAGGCCGGAGCGCTTGAAGTGGCTCCTAACCGCCGGGCCGAGTCTGAGCGGATCCTGCCGATGGGGGACAAGGTCCTGGTCCAGGGCAACCTGCTCGACCCCGACAAGGGGCCGGACTGGCGCACCCCGTTCTGCACGATCCTGACCTTCGCCGACGGTCTGATCGTGCGTGACGAGACCTACATGGACCTGACCTCCTGGCCGGCACCACGGCTGAGCGCCGATCAGGTCGGCGAGCTCGACATAACCCTGGCCCGCCCGGTGCCCGCCTGAAAGGTGCGGGGCCTCGCGAAAGTGAGGTTGCAATCTGCTGCATGGACCCCTACGGTTCGTTCCACAAGGGGAATCGGGACATCTCCCGGACAGACAAAGCGGGGACCGGAGTCCGCCTGAGCGGCCCTATTTCGCCGGCAGTGACTCGGCGAAGGAAGCGCCGGCGTCGATCCATTCAGCGAGGTCGGCGTCGTCTGCCGTCCCGTCGGGGCTGACCACGACGAAGCCCTTCATGCGCCTGCCGGTCATCTCCATCGGGCCCACATGAGGCCGGCCGAGCGAGGCCTCGACTTCGTCGGGTTCGAGGCGGATCATCAACCCGTCGTCTCCGGTGAGGCCGACGGCCATGTTGCCATCGATCATCCAGGCGATGCCACCGAACATCTTCTTCTCGACGACCCCGCTCCGCTGAAAGACCAGATCCCGGATCCGGTCGGCAAATTCCTCTGAATAGGCCATTTCTCGATCTTAGCTTCAGACCCGGGGGATCGAGGTGTGCGAGCGGGTTGTAACGTTGAGCGGGCGCATGGAACACCTCTCACTCGGAATCTTCGCCGGTTCTCGCAAGCAGGACGAGCGACGGCTCCCCCTTCATCCGCGCCACATTGCCGAGATCGATCAGGACCTGCGCGAGCGCATCTACCTCGAGCACGGCTACGGCAGCTGTTTCGGGTTTGGCGACGCCGACCTCGCCCCGCTCGTCGGCGGCCACCGCACCCACGAGGAGCTCGTCGCCGAGTGCGACGTGCTGCTGCAGCCGAAGCCGCTGGCGGCCGATGTCGCCGAGATGCGGGAAGGCCAGGTGCTCTGGGGCTGGCCGCACTGCGTCCAGGACGAGGCGCTGACCCAGGCGGCGATCGATCGCCGGGCGACGATCATCGCCTGGGAGGCGATGAACCACTGGAACTCCGACGGCACCTTCAACCTGCACGTCTTCCACAAGAACAACGAGCTCGCCGGATACTGTTCGGTCCTGCATGCGTTACAGCTGGCCGGGGTCACCGGCCAGTACGGGCGGCCGCTGCGGGCCTGCGTGGTCGGCTTCGGGGCGACCGGACGCGGCGCGGTGACGGCGCTGGCGGCAGTCGGTGTGCACGAAGTCTCGGTTCTGACCCAGCGTGAGGTCGCCGCCGTCGCCTCCCCGATCCACTCGGTTCGAATGATCACCTTCGAGCGGGACCCCGATCGCCCCGGCGACACGCTCGAACTCGACGGTCGCCACGAGTCGGTCGAGGAGTTCCTCGCCGGCCACGAAGTGATCGTCAACTGCGTCTTCCAGGACACCGACGCGCCGCTGATGCTCGTCACAAACGAGGATCAGCCCCTGTTTCCCTCCGGCAGCCTCTTCGTCGACGTCTCCTGCGACGAGGGCATGGGGTTTGAATGGGCGCGGCCGACGTCGTTCGCGGATCCAACCTTCATCGTTGGCGACGGGCTCACCTACTACGCCGTCGACCACAGTCCGAGCTTCCTCTGGGATTCGGCGACCTGGGAGATCAGCCTCGCGCTGATGCCCCAGCTGCGCACAGTCATGGAGGGTTCCGCGAGCTGGCTCACGGACGAGGTGATCGCCCGCGCGATCGAGATCCAGGGCGGCGAGATCCAGAACCCGAAGATCCTCTCTTTCCAGGGGCGGGCTTCTGAGTTCCCGCACGCGCGGACTTAAGTGCGACTCGTCCCACGATCACCGGCCGGGGCTCAATCGCAGCCCGTCCCCGGGTTCGACCAGACACAGCGGCAGCCACCCGCGCCTGCCA
>JBBSKC010000003.1:0-58921 GCA_038256675.1 Solirubrobacterales bacterium
ATGCCGATCGCGATCACCGCGGTGATCAGTCCGGCCGCGAACGGCGGGATGCCGAAGATCAGGTTGAGGCCGATCGCCGCCCCCACGAACTCGGCCAGATCGGTGGCGATCGCGACGATTTCGGCCTGGACCCAGAGGAAGAAGTTGGTGGTCCGCGGAAAGCTGACCCGGCAGAGCTCGGGCAGGCTCATGCCCGACGCGAGTCCGGCCTTGGCGGACATGTACTGGATCAGCATGGCCATCAGGTTGGCCATGACGATCACCCAGGTCAGCGTGTAGCCGAACTTGGCGCCGGACTCGAAGTTGGTGGCGAAGTTGCCGGGATCGATGTAAGCGACCGCCGCGACGAAAGCGGGTCCCAGCAGGCCGAGCCGGCCGCGGATCCGGCCCTTCGATTCCACCCGTTCGAGCGGCGTTTGCGGCAGGTCGAACTGGGGCCCTGGTCCGGCCGGTTCGCCGCTGCCCTCTTCTGGGGGTGGTCCGGAACTCACCGGAGCAGGTTACAAAGACTCGCCCATGTAGCGAAAAAAGTTGTGGCATGCCTAAATATCACCCTCGAAGTACGGGTGAACCGGCGATTCGGATGAGTGACACAGTTTGACCCGGCAGGGCTACGATGGGCCAATGACCACCGAAACCATGATTGACCGCGCCCGACTCAGCGAGTGTCTCGATCACGAACTGAAGGCCTTTGTCGACGCCAACCCGAAGTCGAAGGCGCTCTACGAGCGGGCACAGAAGTCGCTGGTCGGTGGCGTGCCGATGCCCTGGATGATGCGCTGGGCGGGCGGCTTCCCGGTGTTCGCGAAGATCGCGATCGGCGCCCGCATCATCGACGTCGACGATCACACCTACATCGACTTCTGTCTCGGTGACACCGGGGCGATGCCCGGCCACGATCCCGAACCTGTGGTCCGGGCGATCACCGCCCAGGAGCAGACCGGGATCACGACGATGCTGCCGACCGAGAACGCGGCCTGGGTCGGCGAGGAGCTGCAGCGTCGCTTCGGCCTCGATCGCTGGATGTTCACGCTGACCGCCACCGACGCCAACCGCGCGGCACTCCGGATCTGCCGCCAGATCACCGGTCGTCCCAAGGTGCTGGTTTACAGCTACAGCTACCACGGCTCGGTCGATGAATCCTTCGCGGTCGCCGGCCCTGATGGAGGCACGGTGTCACGCGCCGGCAACGTCGGACCGCCAGTCGATCCTGCGGTCACCACGACCGCGATCGAATTCAATGACCTCGAAGCGCTTGAGATGGCGCTGGCCACCGGTGAGATTGCCTGCGTGCTGGCCGAGCCGGCGATGACCAACATGGGCATCGTCCTGCCCGATGACGGCTACCACGAGGCGCTGCGGGAGCTCACCCGAAAGCACGGAACCCTGCTGATCATCGACGAAACCCACACCTTCTCGGCCGGGCCCGGAGGCTGCACGAAGGCGTGGGATCTCGAACCCGACCTCTTCACGATCGGCAAGGCGATCGGTTCCGGAGTCCCGGCCGGCGCCCTCGGCCTGACCGCCGAAGTCACCGAGCGGCTCTTCGACCAGTCCGACGCCGATTACGAGGACACCGGGGGCGTCGGTGGCACCCTGGCCGGCAACGCGCTCTCGATGGCCGCGGTCCGGGCGACCCTGTCCGAGGTTCTGACCGAGGAGGCTTTCGAGTACACGATCCCGCTGGCGACCCGGTTCACCGAAGGAGTCCAGTCGGTGATCGACGAGAACGACCTCCCCTGGAGCGTCACCCAGCTGGGTGCGCGCGCCGAGTACCGGTTCGAGGCGGTGCCATCGAGGAATGGAACCGAGGCCAACAAGGTCTGCGACGAGGAACTCGAACGCTTCCTCCACCTCCACGCACTCAATCGCGGCGTCCTGATCACTCCTTTTCACAACATGGCGCTGATGTCGCCCTCGACCACAGAGGCCGACGTCGAGCGCCACACCGAGGTGTTTCGCGAAGCGGTCCTCGACCTGCTGGCGTAGGCTCACGCCATGGAAAACCGCCCGATCACCGCAGTCGTCACCGGCGCCTCGAGCGGAATAGGAGAGGCCACCGCGTGGCGGCTCTCCCGGATCCCCGGCGCCAGACTCGTCCTCGTCGCCCGCCGGGAGGATCGGCTGCGCGAGCTGGTCGGAAAACTGCCGGTCCCGGCCACCTACGTCGCGGTCGACCTGACCGAAGATGATGCTCCCGGGCGCGTCCTGGCTCACGTTCAGGAGCACCACGAGCGGCTCGACCTGCTGGTCAACAACGCCGGCGCCTCCTGGCGCGGTTCGTTCGAAGACAAGGGTTACGAGAACGTGCGCCGCACGATGGACCTCAACTTCGATTCGATGGTCCGGCTGACCGAAGTCATGCTGCCGCTGCTCCGGGCCTCGGCCCCGAGTTCGATCGTCAACGTCGCCAGCACCGCTGCCCGGATCTCCCGGGCCGGTGCCGGTGCCTACTCGGCCTCCAAGTACGCCGTCGCCGGATGGACCGACGCCCTTCACCTCGAGGAAGGGGCGAACGGCGTCCACGTCGGCCTCGTCCTGCCCGGTTTCGTCAAGACCGAAGGCTTCCCGGCCGATGAACTCACCGGAAAGATGGCGACCCGCTGGATGGTCACGTCAGCCGCCAAGGCGGCCGAAGCGATCTACGAGGCAGGCCCCGGCGGCAAGGCCGAGCGGTACGTGCCGCGGCCCTACGCGCTGATCGCGGTGTTCAAAATTCTGGCGCCGGGTCTCATCCGCCGCGTTCTCGGCGGGGCTGTCGGCAAGGTCGCCGTGACGAAGACCGGCGCCGACGCGGCCGACCGCGCGAAGCAGAACCAGGACTGAGCGGCTATTTGTCCGGGCGGTCCGGGTAGACGTCGTCGATCGTGGTCAGGGCCTCGTAAGGGGCCCCGGCTGCCTCGGCGATCTTCTCGGCTCCACCGGCCAGACGGTCGACCACGCTGAGCACCCCCGCGATCTCGAAGCCTTCGTCCCGGATCCGTTCGATCGCCGAAACCGTGGAACCGCCGGTCGTGACCGTGTCTTCGACCACCAGCACCCGGTCGCCGGGCTGGGCGGCGCCTTCCACCCAGCGCTGCATGCCGTGGTCCTTGCGTTCCTTGCGAACGAAGAATCCATTGAGCCCCCGGCCTTCCGGAACCGAGATCGCGGCGCAGGCCAGCGGGATCGCAGCCATCACCGGGCCGCCGACCGCGCTGCAGTCAAGCCCGGTGGCGTGGATCGCGATCAGCTTGCCGGCGGCGGTCAGACCGGCTGGTTGCATGATGGTGCGGCGCACGTCCACGTAGTACGAGGCGGTCGCTCCGCTGGAGAGGGTCACCTCGCCGAGCACCAGCGAATGCTGGCGCAGAAGTTCGATCAAACGGTCGCGGGTGACGTCGTTCTTATCCATCACCGGATCCTAGGAGTTCAGGGCGATCAGAGCGATGCCGTTGTTCAGGGCATGCAGGATGATCGCCGGCCAGATCGACCCGGTCTTCTCGTAGACCACGGCGAGGACCGCGCCGAAGACGATCAGAAGCGGTACCGCTGACCACCCGGTGGAGTAGTGGAGGAGGCCGAACACGAGGCCGGCCGCCAGCGCAGCGAACGGCAGCGGAAACCGTTTGCGGAAGCCACCGAAGAGCATGCTGCGAAAACAGACCTCCTCGGCGATCGGGGCGATCACCGCGATCATCAATATCTGGAGCGGGATCGGGCCGAAATCACCGGCGATGTCGTCCTGTTCAGGTTGTCCGACCACGATTGAGTAGACGATGGCGAAGGCGAAGTAGGACACGGTCCCGAGGGCGATCCACTTGACCGATTTGCCCAGGCCGGTCGCCTTGAACCCGAGGCGTCCGAGTGCCGCGCGGACGCCCCCTCCGGGCATGAGGGCCAGCAGGAGGGGGATCGCGATGAACCCGATAGCGGTACAGAGCTGGATCGCGACCGTGGTGGTGAGCGTGAAGTCATCCGGGTCACCGCCGTCGATGACGATGAACGGCAGGCTGATCGTCAGCCCGGCGACCAGGGCCGCAAACGTGGCGCCGATCGCAACCCACGGTCCCCAGGTGGCGAACGGGAATACGTCAGGATCCTGGGTGGTCTCTGGCTCGGTTGGGGGGAGGGTCGCTTCCATCGGCTCGGGCCATTCTCACACCTGAGCAACTCCGGGGCCCCCGCATCGAAGCGCAAACCAACGAACTGGCAATGAAAGTCCGCGATAATCGCTGACTTTCATTGCCAGTTCGCAATCCTGGGTGCTGATCGGGCGTCTTTACCCGGCACAAACCTCGGTCTCGGTACTCTTTAACCATGACCAGGCGCCAGAGACGTGTGCGCCGGCGCCAGGTTGGTCCGCGCAAGAAGATTGTTGCGGCCGCTGCGGTAGTCGGTGGATTGCTGCTGACCGCGGGGCTTGCAGCCGGCGGCTGGGTCTTCAGCATCGCCAGTGACGCTCCTGACGTGGCCCGGCTGAAGCCGATCGACAAGGGCCAGAATTCGGTCGTCTACGCTGGCGACGGTTCCCGGCTCGGATTGATCGATTCGGATGAGGTCCGGACCCCGGTCAAGCTGGACAAGATTCCGACAAATCTCCAGCAAGCGACGATCGCCATCGAGGACGAGCGCTTCTATCAGCACGACGGCGTCGACGTTGAAGGCGTTCTGCGGGCGGCTTCCAAGAACCTCGAATCCGGAGAGATCTCCGAAGGTGCCTCAACCCTGACGATGCAGCTGATGCGGAACCTTTACATCACGAATCCCAAGCGGGATTACGAGCGCAAGATCGTAGAAGCCCAGATGGCTCTCGACTACGAGAAGGACCACACCAAGAAGCAAATCCTCGAGTCCTACCTGAACACCGCTCCCTACGGCACCAACCAGGGACGCACCGCGATCGGCGCGGAAGCTGCTTCCCGGGTCTACTTCTCGACCAAGGTCGCGAAACTTACGCTTCCTCAGGCCGCCCTGCTCGCCGGTCTGCCGCAGGCACCGACCGACTACAACCCGATCCAGAACTCGCGGGGTGCGCTCCAGCGCCGCAACGAAGTCCTCGATTCGATGGCCGATAACGACTTCATCACCCGGGCTCGGGCCGACAGCGCCAAGAATGCGGGCCTGCAACTCAATCCGGTCGAGGGTCTCTTCGACCGTCAGGAGCCCTTCTTCTTCGACTACGTCGAATCCGAATTGATCAAGAAGTACGGCGTGAACACCGTCCGCCGCGGCGGCCTCAAGGTCTACACGACGATCGAACCCGCGATGCAGGACGCCGGCCTCGCCGCGATCTCATCGGTCCTCTACACCGGCGGGCCCTCGGGCGCACTGGTTGCCATCGACCCGCGGAACGGCAACGTCAAGGCGATGGCTTCCTCCGCCTCATATGACGAGAGCCAGTTCAACCTCGCCGCTCAGGGTCATCGCCAGCCCGGCTCGACCTTCAAGACCTTCGCCCTCACCGAAGCCATCAACGAAGGCATCGACCCGAACTCCACCTTCTACGACTCGAAGCCACTCGATTTCATCGACCCGATCTACGGCCCGATCGACGTGGCGACCTACTCCGACTCCTACTCGGGAACGACCAGCCTGTTCTCCGCGACACTGGCCTCGGACAACTCGGTCTACATGCAACTCGCGCTCGACGTGGGTCCGGACAGGGTCGCCGAGATGGCCAAGACCCTCGGCATCAAGACCAAGCTCGACGGTTTCCCGGCCGAGACCCTCGGTGGCCTGAAGCTCGGCGTCACCCCGCTGGAGATGGCTTCCGCCTATTCGACCCTCGCCGCCGGTGGAGTCCGTCACGAGCCCACCGCGATCAAGAGGGTCCTGTTCCCCGACGGGGACGAGGACCGGCCCGGCAATGGAAAGTCGAAGCGTGTCCTGGCGGAGCCGGTGGCCTACGAGGTCTACAAAGTGCTCAGCGCGAACATCACGGGCGGCACCGGCACCGGGGCCTACACCGGTTGCTCGGGCCAGGCCGGCAAGACCGGTACAACCGACAACTTCACCGACGCCTGGTTCGTCGGCTACCAGCCGAATCTCGCGACTTCGACCTGGGTCGGCTATCCCGAGTCGAACAGCATCAGCATGCCCGGGGTCGCCGGCGGCACCTTGCCGGCCGACATCTGGGGGAACTTCTATACGAACGCCGCGGTCCCCTGCGAGTCGTTCCCCGTCCCCGCCGAGTCGATGGTCTTCGGCGACTTCGGTGGCGATTACACGGTCTCGAGCGACTCGTCGAGCGAGTATGACGATTCGCCGGACGACGCTACGGATACTGAAACCGGCGACGACAGTGAGGACAAGAAGGATTCAGATGCTTACACGGAGGGCGCCGGAACGCAGGAACCAGCCGGAACCGGAAACACCCCGGCTCCCACTCCTGCACCCACGCCAACCCCCCCGGTAACACCCCCGAGCGGGGGATTGGGAACCGGCGGAGCGTCACCCCCGGGCTAACCCGGCTGGGTTTCTTCCTTCAGCGCTTCGACGACGTCCTGCTCGCCCGAGCGGCGGGCGGACAGGGTGACGACTCCGACGTAGATCAGCTCGACCACCGTCTGGGTTGCCCGGACCGCGATCGCGATTACGGCACCGACGCCGAAATCACCGCTCGGCAGGGTCGTCTTGACTGCCCAGGCGAAGGCCGCGTCACGTACTCCGAGACCCGCCGGGGTCACCGCTGAGACGACGGCGGCGAGGAATCCGATCATCTGCGACGCGGCAACGATCGGCAGGTCGCTGATGTCGAGGAAGTGGACCGACCTCGCCGCGAAGTAGACGCCGACGCCCATGATGCACCAGATGACGAGATAGCTCACGAAGATGGTCAGCACTCCGCCGAAGGACATCGTCTTCGGCAGGGGTTCCCGCCCGAGGGCGGTCAGCGCCTTGGTCGAGAGCGGACCGAAGACCCGTGGGTGAAGGAAAAGCACCAGCAGGGGGGTAACCAGCAGGGGGACCCAGCGGAACGGGTTGTCCTGGAGGTCGGGGTGGGCGATCAGGAAATAACAGGCGATCGTCAGAGCGGCCGCGATCGAAACCGCCTGCTCGTAGACGATGCCGGCGGTCGAGACCCGCCTGGTCACCCCGGCCTTCTCGGCCAGGATCACGCGGGCCAGAACGAAGAGGACGGTGCCCGGTATGTATCGCACCAGCAGCGGCTGGGCCCAGATCTTCTGGGTTTCGCCGGGCGAAACCGGAGATCCCATGAATCTCAGGATGAGGCCCCAGACCGAGGCGCTCAGCGTGTAATAGGCCAGCATCGCGAGGATCGCCGGCAGCAGCCAGATCAGGTTGAACTCTACGCCCTTCTCCCGCAGTTCCGACCACTGGGAGACGACGGTGAAGACGAGGAAAGCGAAGATCAGGAAGGCGAATCCACCTTGGAGGACCAGCTTCGTGGACCGCTTCTGTGGGGCCTTTTTGCCAACCGTGGAGCCAAAATGGCCGATGCGATGGAGGAGGCTTTCTTTCGGCTGGTCCTCGTCGCTCTTGGTTTCCTCTTCCATAGGACTGGTCATAGTGTCAGAGACCCATGGATGAAGGCACCACAGAATCCGAACTCATCGACCTGCTTCGGTCCGGCAGTGGTACCTCGCCGCGCCTCGACGTTGGCATCGGGGACGACGCGGCGGTGACCCTGCCTGGCGGAGCCACCGCGACCTCGGTCGACGCCGTGGTCGACGGCGTCCATTTCCAGACGGAATGGAGTCCGCCCGAGGCGGTCGCCCACAAGGCTTTGGCTACGGCGCTCTCCGACCTCGCGGCGATGGCCGCGGAGCCGGGTGAGGTTTACGTGACGCTCGGAATCCCGGGCGGGACCGCTGACGGCTATATCGAGGACCTGGCTGCCGGTTTCATGGCCGCCTCGGACTCATTCGGCGCGGTCCTGGCCGGTGGCGACACCGTTTCTTCGCCGGTCCTGTTTGCGGCCGTGACGGTGGTCGGGCACGCGGTGGGAGCAGCCGAGTTTGTCCTGCGATCGGGAGCCGCGCCCGACGATCTGGTCGCGGTCACCGGCGAACTCGGCGGAGCCGCCGCCGGGTTGTGGCTGCTGGAAACCGATGCCGAAAGCGTCGAAGGTCTCGATCCCGAGGCCAGGACGGCGCTGGTCGAGCGGCAACTCCGGCCCGTCCCGCGCCTTTATGCGGGGCGGGTCCTCGGACGACTCGGCGCTACCGCAATGATCGACGTGAGCGACGGCCTGGCACAGGATCTCGGCCACATCGCGGACATGTCCGGGGTTGCGATCACGTGCGACGCCGGCCTCGTCCCCGCCCAGGCGGGAGTGGCCGCGGTCGAGACCGCGGCCGGCCGGTTCCCCGGTGACCTCCCGCTCGCCGGTGGAGAGGACTACGAGCTCGCCGTCACCTTGCCCGAGGCGGAATTCGAGGCCGCTCGCGATGCGCTGCGGGCCCTCGATCTGAATCTCACGCCGATCGGCCGGGTCACCCAGGGGGATGGATTGGAGCTGACCGGCGAGAGCGGTAGCCGCGACGCACCTGCCGGTTTCGACCACCTCGCCTGAAGGCCGGCCGGAGCACCTGCGTATCCTGAGCACAGTCATGCCCGTTGCTCCGGATAGCCGAAACCGCCGCGCCGATATCTCGATGCGCTGGCCTCTGCTGATCACCCTGATCGTCCTGCTCGGAATTCTGGTCGCATCCTGTGGCTCGGATGACGGCCTCGATGACAAACCGGCGGCGGCCGTCACCGCGCCAACCGAGAAGCAGGACGACCCGGTCGTGATCGACACCACGGGCCAGGCTTTCAACGCCGCCCGGATCTACCGGGACGCCGTGCCCGGGGTGATCTCGGTCCGCTCGGTCTTCGGCGATTCCGGCAGCCCGTTCGACGCCCAGGTGGCCGGTGGGTCCGGATTCGTGCTGAACGGTGACGGCGAGCTGATCACCAACGCGCACGTCGTCTCCGACGGCGAAGGCGAGGACCGCACCGAGGCGAAACGGGTCTTCGTCGAGTTCTACGACGGCAACATCCTGCCGGCCGAGATTCTCGGCTTCGATCCCTTCGCCGACGTCGCCCTGCTCAAGGTCGATCCGGACGACATCGACCTCGAGCCGCTCGAGCTGACCGACAGCGACAACGTGGTGGCCGGGCAACCGATCGCCGTAATCGGCTCACCGTTCGGCGAGGACCATTCGCTCTCGACCGGCGTGGTCTCCCAGACCGACCGGTCGGTCAGGTCCCTGACCGACTTCCAGATCGAGGGCGCGATCCAGACCGACGCTTCGATCAACCCCGGCAATTCGGGAGGCCCGATGCTCGACGGGCAGGGCCAGGTCATCGGCATCAGCCAGCAGATCAAGGGCGGCTCCGGGGCCAGTGACGGCGTCGGCTTCGGCGTGCCGGCGAACGCGATCGCCTATTCCGCGAAGCAGCTCGAGGAAGACGGCGAGGCGAAATACGCCTACATCGGAGTCAGCACCCAGCCGATCTACCCCCAGCTCGCCGAGAAACTGGGCCTCGAAGCCGATTCGGGCGCCCTGGTCGCCAAGGTGATCGAAAACGGCCCGGCGGACGACGCGGGCATCAAGGGGAGCAATGACCGGATCACCTTCCAGGGTTCCGCGTTCGACACCGGCGGCGATGTGATCGTTTCGATCGACGGCCAGCCGATCGAGCAGGCCCAGGACCTCGGTCTCTTCATCGGCCTGCTGGAGCCGGGCGAGACGGTCGACCTCGGAGTCATCCGCGATGGCAAAGAAGCCACCGTCAAGGTCAAGCTCGAAGAGCGCCCAACCGCGCTCTCCGCTCCCTAGGGTCTCGCGCGTGAGCGGGGAGACAGACGCCGGGCCTCGATCCGTATACGCAACCCGGCTCGGATCTTCAACCGGCTGAATCGAGGGACGTAGACTCTGGGCCAGTGAGTACGTCCGACGGAAACGAAACGCCGCCCCTGATCATCGTGTCGAATCGCGGTCCCGCGCAGTTCGAGCTGGGCGACGACGGCAACCGGCAGCTGACCCGCGGCGGCGGCGGCCTAGTAACCGCCCTTTCCGGCCTCGCGGCCGACCGGGACACCCTCTGGATCGCCTCGGCGATGACCGAGGAAGACATCGCCGTCAGCGAGGAGAACGAGCAACGCCCGATCGAAATCGACGTCGACGGCGTCGACTACAAGGTGCTGATGGTCGAGAGCGACCCCTGGGACTACGACCGTTTCTACAACGTGATCGCGAACCCGATCCTCTGGTTCATTCAGCACTACCTCTGGGACCTCTCGAACGCCCCGGACATCCGGGAGGCCGAACTCCAGGCGTGGGACGAGGGTTACCAGGCGGTCAACCGCGACATCGCCGATTGCGTGATCAAGCAGATCGAAGGCCTCGACGAGCCGCTGGTCATGCTCCACGATTACCACCTCTACACCGCGCCGGCGATGATCCGGGAGGCACGCCCCGACGCCTTGATCCATCACTTCGTCCACATTCCCTGGTCGCAGCCGGACAGCTGGCGGGTCCTGCCGACCCGGATCCGGGAGGAACTGTTCGCCGGCATGCTCGGCAACGACATCATCGGCTTCCACACGTCGACCTACTGCCACAACTTCCTTTCGTGCTGCAAGCGCCTCATGGGCTACCAGGTCGACTACGACGAGCTGAGCGTGACCCACCCCGGCGGCAAGACGATCGCCCGGGCGTACCCGCTCTCGATCGATGCCGCCCGACTGGAGCGGACCGCCGAGACCCCGGAGGTGGCGGTCGCCGAGAAGGAAGTTCTGGCCCGCCGCCGGGAGCACCTGATCATCCGGGTCGACCGGGCCGACCTCTCGAAGAACATCCTGCGCGGCTTCACCGCGTTCGACACCTTCCTCGCCCAGCACCCGGAGTTCCGTGAGCGGGTCACCTTCATCGCCCACCTGCAGCCGTCGCGCCAGGACGTGCCCGAGTACGCCGAGTATCTGGAGCGGATCGAGGCCCTGGTCGCCGTGGTCAACCACCGGCACGGCACCACCGACTGGATGCCGATCGACCTGCGCGTCTACGAGAATTTCGTCGAAGCGGTCGCCCGCTACAAGCATTTCGACCTGCTGATGGTCAACGCGATCTTCGACGGCATGAACCTGGTTGCCAAGGAAGCCCCGGCGATCAACCTGCGTGACGGCGTGGTCATGCTCTCCGAGAACACCGGTTCGCACGAGGAGCTCAAGGAGCACGTGCTGACGGTCAATCCGTTCGACATCCAGGACCAGGCCGACACGATCCACCGGGCGCTGACCATGGCTCCCGAGGAACGGGCCCGCCGGGCCGACGGCCTGCGCGAGGTGATCTATTCCCGGACCCCCGGCGACTGGATCGATGAACAGGTGGCCGATATCGACGCCCTGATCAAGCGGCGCTCACAAAATGCGGTCACCGCGGAATAGGGTGAGGGCATGAGGGCAACGCGGCGGCTCACCTCAACCCTGGTCGTTCTGCTGCTGGCCGGATTCGCCTTGCCGGCGATCTCCCCGGCGGCCGATGCGGCCACTTCGGCGAAAC
Organism: Solirubrobacterales bacterium; assembly: GCA_038256675.1. Classification (GTDB taxonomy): domain Bacteria; phylum Actinomycetota; class Thermoleophilia; order Solirubrobacterales; family 70-9; genus 67-14. The sequence continues at coordinate 11,493 of JBBSKC010000003.1, forward strand.
CGAAACTCAAGAAGTGCAACATCGGCGCCAACCGGCTCTTCCGCTGCGGCCACATCAAGGTGCCGGCCGTGCGGGGGGTGCCGAAGCTGGGCAAGCAGAAGATCACCTTTGCGATTCGCCCTCGTGGTGACCGCTCCCGCCCCTCGAAGGGAGCGATCGTCTTCATCGAGGGCGGTCCCGGCTACGCGGCGACCAACTTCGATTCGATCAAGCCGACCGCGGCGGTATTCGCCCCTTTCCTCAAGCGCCGGGAGCTGATCGCGATCGACCAGCGGGGAACTGGCCTCTCGAGCCCGCTCAACTGCAAGCAGCTGCAACGCGGCCGCGTGCCCCAGCAGAAGGCGCTCAAGGCCTGCGCCGGCAAACTCGGACCGAAATACCAGGGGTTCACGACCGCCGAATCGGCGGCCGACATCGACGCGGTTCGCAAGGCGATCGGGCTGCCCAGGCGGAAGATGATCCTGTACGGGGATTCTTACGGCACCTATCTCGGTCAGTCCTACGCCGCCCGGTATGGCAAGGACCTCAAGGGGCTGATCCTTTCGTCGGCCTACCCGGGGAACGACCCGTACTGGCGGACCCTTTTCCCGGCGGCCAGACGAGCACTCCGCCTCGCCTGCAAGCGCTTCCCCGAATGCAGCGGCAAGGCCGTCGGCCGATTCAATCGCGTGATCAAGCGTTCCGGGCCGAAGTCGAAATTCGTCAGCGACATCCTGAACTACCTGATGGGCACCGCCCCGAGTTACGCCCCGAACGGGTATCGCAACCTGAACACCGCGGTCAGGGCCTGGCTGAGGGGCCGCCGCCAGGAGCTTCACGAACTGGTCGACCCCGGTGCGCCCGGTTCGGGATCGCCCCGTTATTTCTCCGAGGGAATGTACGAGGCAGTCATCTGCAACGACTATCCGACTCCCTGGAACCAGGAATCTTCGATTCCCGATCGCCGCCGGCAGTTCAGGCGGGCGATCAGCGCGTTTCGCCCGCGCAACTTCTGGGCCCCGATCCCGACCGGCACCTGGATGAAGGATCCGGCGAGCGACATCGACAACTGCATCACGTGGCCGTCACCGACCGACCGGATGAAGCCGCCGATCCCGCCCGGGAGGAAGATGCCGGGTCGCCTGAAGACCCTGGTCCTCGCCGGCGAGTTCGACGCGATCACTTCGGTCAAGGAGGCACGGCAGGTCACGCGGCGCTTCCCCGGCGGCCGCCTGTACGTGGTTCCGAACCGGGGACATGCTTCCGAGCTCTACTACCCGTTCAAGTCGAGGGCGACGCCCCGGATCCGCCACTTCGTACGGAACCTCGGCAAGTAGCGTCACCGCGGTGCGAACTCCTGGGACCCGTCGCCCGGCGCCGGATCCGGTGCCGGGGTTGCCGGGGGCGGAGCGGGTGAAGGCGGAGAGATCGGTGCCGGAGCCGGCGGCGGTGCCGGCGAAGCTGGAGCCGCGGGAGCCGCCGCGGCGCTGACGGGTGGAGCGGGAGCGGAAGTGGCTGGTCGGTCTCGCTTTCGGGCCGGTTTTTCGGGCTTTCGGGCCTTCCGGTGGCGCTTGCGGCCGGATCCGTTGCGGTGTCTGCGGCCGGCATCCTCCTTTCGAGAGGTGACCTTGGCGCCGGCTCCGCCCGGGGCGGATTCCTTGCTGGTCCGGTGAGGCTTGACTCCTTTGGCGGGGTCCGGGAGCAGCGTTCCGGGATTGGTCTCGGCCGTAGTGAAACCCACGTCTGATGGCAGTTCCGGCGCTTCCGGTGCCTTCAGCAGACCGGGCAGGACCGAGAGGCCGAGCACCACCAGGCCGGCCACCGCGGCGACCTTGATCGCCCGCTCTCGATCGATCCGGAGCTCCTTCATGCCGGTTTCAGGGCGGGGCCGGGAAGTCTCTCCCCCCAAAGCTCGTTATAGTCCCGCGTCGATTTTGTCTGAAGAACCCCGCCAATACGAACTGGTCCTCATGCTCGATCCCGATCTGGCCGAGGAAAACCGCGAGAAGCTGGTCACCGAGACCAAGTCTTCGATCGAGTCATCCGGAAAACTCCTCCATGAAGACAACTGGGGAATCCGCGAGATGGCCTACGAGATCAATCGCAAGAAGGAGTCGGACTACCGCTGGTTCCGCTTCGATGCTCCACGTGAACTGCTCACGCAACTGGACCACACCCTGAAGATCACCGACGGCGTCGTCCGTTTCCGGGTGTTCAAGGTGGATCCGGAAGCACCGGTGCTTCCTGCCCCGCCGGCAACCGCCGCGATCATGCAGCCCACGGGCGATGACGATGACCGTCGCGGCGGACGTGGCGGCCGCTACCGCGACGACTGAGAAGTTGCTTTGAAGAACTTTGGATAGGCGCCCTTGGGCGCCTTTTCTTTGGACGAGTTCGGGCGTCGGTCTGCCGCGGGTGGCGGGCAAGACTGGTAACAGGAGAACTAGCCTTTTCTGACTTGCCCTGTTCAAGTCTCGCTGAGTTCTGAATAAGGCAGGGTTGTCCCCTTCGGGAAAACCCTGTTCAGAGAATTGGACTGCCTACCCGTGAGCGGTACCGGGTAAGGCCCAATCACGTACCGCTCACGGGTAGGCGCCTCACTGCAGCAAACACCGAATTTTCCAGTTGGAAAAATTCGGTGCCCTAATTCAGAACTTTGGAGACTGAGGGAGGGAAGAACCAAACGTCTTTCCCTTATTCCTGTTTTTCCGTCATCCAAGGAAGGCCGAGACCGAAATCCATCCCAAAATGCGCCTTTTGGGGGGAGAGCTTTGCTTGCGGAGGACTTTCACGTCCATCAGTCTCGGTAGGTTTTTCGGGCGCTGTCAGATCTGCTTCGGTGCGGACGACTTACGCCACGACTACTGAGATGCACGAAAAGAACTACGAGGAGCGAATACGCAATGGCTGAAAACATCAACAGTGTCACGATCACCGGCAACCTGACCGCCGATCCCGAACTGCGCCACACCGGTGGCGGAACCGCCGTCTGTCAGCTTCGTGTCGCGGTTAACGGCCGCCGCAAGGACCAGAGCGGCCAGTGGGTTGACAAGCCGAACTACTTCAACGTCACCGTCTGGGGCGCCCAGGGCGAGAACTGCAACAACTACCTGTCCAAGGGACGTCCTGTCGCAGTCGCCGGACGCCTCGACTGGCGGGAGTGGGAAGCGAAAGACGGATCCGGCAAGCGGCAGTCGGTCGAGATCGTGGCCGATACCGTTCAGTTCCTCGGTTCCCGGGACGGATCGGCTCAGGGCGGTGGCGACAACAACAGTGGCGGCTTCACCCCGTCATCCGACGTGCCCGCCGATACCGGCGACTTCACCCCGGCGGCCGGCGGCGCCGATGACGACATTCCCTTCTAGCACGACCTCTCCGCTTCGGCCGAACCCGGCAGCCGCACCGTGCGGCTGCCGGAAATCGACTCAAACCGTTAGGATCACGAGTCCGTCAATGCCCGGTCGTCCGGGCTAGAACTACGTAAGGCACCGGAATACAAGTTGGCTAAGACACGAGAAGCAGGATCATCGCGCAAGGGACGCCGCTTCAGTGAGCGCGTCCGTCCGCGCAAGTACACGAAGATCACCGCCGAGGACATCGACTTCAAGGACCTGACGCTGCTGCGCCGGTTCATCTCCGACAAGGGCAAGACCAGGTCCCGCCGGGTCACCGGCCTGTCGCGCAAGCATCAGGCCCAGCTCGGAGTCGCGGTCAAGCGCGCCCGTGAAGTGGCGCTGCTCCCGTACGTGGGTGAGCGGTAATGGCTCAGGCCATCCTCCTGGCCGACGTCGAAGGACTCGGTGAGAACGGAACGGCGATCGAGGTGTCCTCGGGATACCTCCGCAACTACCTTCAGCCCCGCGGGCTGGCCCAGCCGGCCACCCCGGGCGCCCTCGAAGAAGCGATCCGTCGCAAGGAACAAGCCGAGCGCGTCGAGCGCGAGGCGATTGCCCGTGCCGCGGAATCGGCATCGCTGCTTTCCAAGACCGTCCTGACGATCAACCACCGGGCCGGTGAAGACGGCAAGCTCTACGGCTCGGTCACGACCAAGGAGATCGCCGAGGCGATCCGCGATGCCCGCGGCATCAAGGTCGACCGCAGGAAGATCCGTCTCGACGCGCCGATCCACCAGGTCGGTACCTACATGATCGACGTCGAAGTAACCGGCGGCGCCACGGCTTCGGTCAAGACGATCGTCGCCGAAGAGAAATAAGCGCCCAGGTACCACCGCAGAACATCGAAGCCGAGGAATCCGTCCTCGGCGCGATGCTGGTCAGCGATCCCGCGGTCAACCGAGTCATCGACGACGCCCGGCTGAAAGCCGGTGACTTCTATCTCGACCGCCACCGGCTGATCTACGGGGTAATGGTCGAGCTTTACGGCTCGGACAAGCCCTGCGACGAGCTGAGCGTCAACGAAGCCCTGACCGAGGCCGGACTGGTCGAAGAGGTCGGCGGAAAGAATTACGTGTCCGAACTGGCGGCCAAGGTGCCGGCCCCCGGCAACGCCAGCCATTACGCCAAGATCATTCAGGAGAACGCCCTGCTGCGCCGCCTCCTCGACACAAGTCACCAGATCGGCGCCTGGGTCGACGAGCGTGAGGGCAGCGGCCACGAACTCTCCGAGCGGGCCGAGCAGCTGCTGTTCGAGGTTGCGCACAAGGAGCAGACCGGTGACTTCCGGGTGGTCCGGCAGGTGATCGACGACGAAGTCGACCGCCTCGAGAAGATCCAGTCCGGTGAGCTCAAGGAAACGGGCGTCCCGTCCGGGTTCAAGCACCTCGATTCAATGACCGGCGGGTTTCAGCCTTCGAACCTGATCATCGTCGCCGCAAGGCCGTCGGTCGGCAAGAGTGCCTTCGTCGCCAACATTGCCGAGAACGTGGCGATCAAGGAAGGCCGCCCCGTCGCCTTCTTCTCACTCGAAATGTCCGAGATCGAGCTGGCCCAGCGGTTCATCGCCTCCCAGTCACAGGTCTACGGCGACAACCTGAGGCGGGCGCGGATCAGCGACCGGGACTGGCGGAAGATCGCCGCCGCCGGCAACAAGCTGGACACCGCGCCGCTCTGGGTCGACGTCACTTCGGACCTCAGCCTCCTCGACCTCCGGGCGAAAGCGCGCCGCCTCCACACCCAGGAGATCGAACGGGGCGGACTCGGGCTGATCATCGTCGACTACCTCCAGCTGATGCGGATGGACGAAACCCGTACCAGCATGGTCGAGAAGGTCGGTCAGATCAGCCGTGGACTGAAGCTGCTCGCCAACGAACTCGAAGTCCCGGTGATCGCTCTGTCGCAGCTGTCGCGTGCCAGCGAGAACCGGCCGATCAGCGATCGCCGTCCCCTGCTTTCCGACCTCCGTGATTCGGGCAACATCGAACAGGACGCCGACCTCGTCGCCTTCCTCTATCGCGAGGACGTATACCGAAAAGAAGCGGAGCGGGACGGTTCGGCCGAAGTGATCATCGCCAAGCACCGAAACGGGCCGATCGGCAAGTCTGACCTGACATTCCTGCCCCACTACCCGAAGTTCGTCGACCGTGCCCCGGACCATCCGACCGGCGAGGGCTCACCGGCGGCCGAACGCGCCCGCGCCGAGCAGGCCTGACGTGGCGAACGGATTCGCGGAGAACGGCAATTCCCTGACGTGCCCCTTCGGGCGGTGTGACGGCGGCGGCTGGATCCTCGGCGAGGACAACCTCGCCCACAAGTGCGACTGCCTCGAGCCACGATTGGCGAAAGCCCGGAACTCGGGCATGAACTCGGTGATTCCCGCCCGCTATCGGGGCGTTTCGTTCGATCGCCCGCCCGTCACCGAAATCGACCCGACGGCCGTGAACGCGGTTCGGGACTGGATTGATTCGATGGACGAACACTTGAACCAGGGAACGGGCCTCTGGCTCGAAGGAGATGTGGGAACCGGCAAGACCACCCTGGCGATGCTGATGTCGAAGGAAGTGTTGAGTCGGGGTCATTCGGTTGCCATCTATTCCCTGCCGAAGTTGCTCGCAAGAATCAGGGAGACGTTCAACGCGGGCGTGGGAGAAGCCACATACTCAGAACTGTTTGAACGACTCTGCGACGTCGATTTGCTTCATGTGGACGATCTCGGGGCAGAGAAGCAGACCGAATGGGTGCTCGAACAGCTTTATTCCCTCGTAAACGAACGATACGAACGCGAGAAACCGATGGTTGTGACGACCAACTTTGGTTTGGACGAGTTGGAGAAACAGATCGGGATTCGCACCGTTTCCCGTCTTCTCCAGATGTCGCATCAGGTCCTCCACATGACTGGCGATGACGCCAGATTCAGGGCCTGACCGCATTACGACCCACTCCGTAGACTGATCGCTTCATGCCAGGACTAGCGATAGTAGGAACCCAGTGGGGCGACGAGGGCAAGGGCAAGATCACCGATCTGCTCGCCCAGGACGCTTCGGCGATCGTGCGATTCCAGGGTGGCAACAACGCCGGCCACACCATCGTGCGCGACGGCGAGGAGTTCAAGTTCCACCTGATCCCGTCGGGCATCCTCCACGAGGACAAGTACTGCGTGATCGGCAACGGGGTCGTGGTCGATCCCCGGGTCCTGCTCGAAGAGATCGAAGGCCTGCGTCGCGCCGGTATCTCGATCTCCAACCTGCGGATCTCGGCCAACGCGCACCTGATCATGCCGTACCACATCCTCCTCGACACGGCGGGGGAACTGAAGCTCGGGAAGCTCTCGATCGGCACCACCCGCCGGGGGATCGGACCGGCCTACGCCGACAAGGCGCTGCGGCTCGGCATCCGGGTCCAGGACATGCTCGACGAGAAGATCCTGCGCAAGAAGATCATGGCCGCGCTCGAAGACAAGCAGCAGGTTCTGCGCGAACTCTCGGTCCGTCGGCGCAAGCTCCACAAGGAAGGCGAGATCGACGCCGAAGTCATGATCGACGACCGGCTCGACCTGCACTCGATCACCGAGGAGTACCTCAACTACGGCCATCGCCTCGAGCCGTTGATCACCGATACAGCCCGGCTCTGCTGGAACGAGCTCGACGCCGGCAACAAGGTGATCTTCGAAGGTGCCCAGGCCGCCCTGCTCGACCTCGACCACGGCACCTATCCCTTCGTGACTTCATCCAACCCGATCGCCGGCGCGGCCTGTGTCGGTGCAGGCGTCGGCCCGACCGACATCAACGAGGTCGTCGGCATCGTCAAGGCGTACACGACCCGGGTCGGGGCCGGACCCTTCCCAACCGAGCTCGACGACGAAGTCGGAAAGCACATGTCCGAGCGCGGACACGAGTTCGGGACGACCACCGGGAGACCGCGCCGCTGCGGCTGGCTCGACCTGGTCGCCCTGCGTTACGCGGTCCGCCTCAACGGGACCACCTCCCTGGCGATGACCAAGCTCGACGTCCTGGCCGGCCTCGACACCCTCAAGGTGGCGGTCCGGTATCGCTCGCAGGAAGGCGCGGTGCTCAACGAGTTCCCGTATCACCAGAGCGTCCTGCATCACGCGACGCCCGAGTACGTCGACCTGCCGGGCTTCGGAACCGAGATCACCGATTGCCGTTCCGAGGACAATCTGCCGCCCACCGCCCGCGACTACATCGCCTTCATCAGCGACTTCGTGGGCGTCCCGATCACGCTGGTCGGGGTCGGTCCGGGGCGGGAACAAGTGGTCTGGATCACCGGCCGCACATAAAAAGCCGTTCATGGTGTACACTGCCGTCTTAGCAAGTTCATCACTGGACGTGAGAACTGCATATACATCGTTGACTGGGGTCCCTCCCTATCCTCAGCAACGCTTCGTCGGTAACAGGCGAGTCGGCTCACTCTCCCTTGAGTCGACTCGCCAGCCGACATTTTTTTTGCTCTGATACAGGGATTGTGGCTCTTGAACTTGGTTCGGATCGGGCCTACTCAGTCTGTCTGAGACGTTTCCGATTGAGGTTGAGGTGGCTTGGCCGGCGTGTTCTTCGAGCCGGTACTGCGGTGTTCGTAAGCGATTGACCAGAGCCGATCAATCCTTGGACAACCCTGTTTATGGCGCCGGGGCCACCAGAGTGCCATCGAGCTTCGGAATTTCTCCGGCTTCTTCCTTGTGGCGTTCGCCCCTTCCGAGGATGCGCAGGGTGAGGATCGTGATGCCGAGCGTAGCCACCGTGCCCATGCTGAGCTGAACGCTGAGCAGCCCCTCGCGGGTCCAGTAGACGTCCCGCATGTCGAGCAGCAGGGCGGCCTCGTCGAAGGTCAGGCCCATGCCGATACCCATTGACACCGCGATCCGCTTGTCGCCGGTTTCGCCCTTGACCAGCAGCGCCGCGATCCCGGAAGCGAAGGCGATCAGGATGCCGGGCACGAAGTGATGGATGTGGCGGCCGCCGACCTTGACGTTGCGGAACGGGCCACGGTTGTCCTTGATCATCCAGGTGGCCAGCCGCACCGAAGCAAAGCTGCCGAGGAAACCGGCGAGGAGGTTGAAGAGAACGAGCTCGCTGCGTGAGGCGGTGCCGAATCCATCGACCGCCACATTGACCGTGTCGACGGCCGCAGCCGGTGCGGCGCTCAGAAGGTCGGCGGGCGCCCCGGCCGTGTCAACGCCCACGCTCTGCTCGTGCGTCCGGCGGGTCAGCAGGCGACCGTACTGGGCGACCAGAACCGTACCGGCGATCGCCAGCGTTGATACCGCCAGGACGAGCGTGGACTTGTCCGACTTGATCTCCTGCCAGTGCGAATGCTTGGGCCGTCGCGTCAGTCCGGGCAGGTACGGGCGAGACATCGGTCAGAGCCGGGTCACGTGGTCGGCGTCGATGCCCCGGGTGACGCCCCGCAGGTCCAGCACCAGATCACTGCGTTTGACGATGTCTTCAATGTCGAACTCGGGGTGGGCAGTGACGATCACCGTGAGATCTGCCGCTTCGAGCGCCGGGGCCAGGTCGGAGTTCAGGAGTCTCGCTTCGGACAGCTCGGGCACGTGCGGGTCGTGGTAGCTGAGGTCGGCGCCGAGCTCGGAGAGCAGCCGGATGATCTTTAGCGAAGGTGATTCCCGCACGTCACCTACGCCCGCCTTGTAGCTCACGCCGAGGATCAGGATCTTCGTGCCATTCACCGGCCGCCGGTTGTCGTTCAGGACCCGTTCGACCCGGTTGACGCAGAACAGCGGCTGGGACTGGTTGATCTTTCCGGCCAGCTCGATGAACTCCGGGTAGAAGTCGTGCTCGCGGGCGCTGAAGGCGAGGTAGAAAGGATCGACCGGCAGGCAATGCCCGCCCATGCCGGGGCCGGGATCGAAGCGCATGAATCCGAAGGGCTTGGTCGCCGCGGCGTCAACCACTTCCCAGACGTCGACCCCGAGGCGATCGCAGAGCTGGGCCAGCTCGTTGACCAATGCGATGTTGACGGAACGAAAGATGTTCTCGAGCAGCTTCGAGAGCTCGGCCGCCTCCGGGCCGGACAGCGGTATCACCTGGTCGCAGATCTTCTCGTAGAGGGCGACGCTGCGCTCGGTACAGGCCGGGGTCAGGCCGCCGACCAGCTTCGGGGTCGTGCGGACGGTGAAGTCGGTGCGGCCCGGGTCGATCCGTTCTGGTGAGAACGCAAGGTGAAAGTCTTTGCCCGCCTTCTTGCCACCGGCTTCGAGGGTGGTCGCCATCAGGTCACGGGTGGTCCCGGGATAGGTAGTCGATTCGAGGACGACGAGCTGGCCGTCGTCCAGGACTTCGGCCAATTGGTTCGCGGCTGACTCGAGGAAACTCAGGTCCGGTTCACGGGAACCGGTGAGCGGGGTCGGAACGCAGACGATGACTGCTTCGCAATCGCTGAGATCGGCGTATTCGGTGGTTGCGCTGATCCGGTCGCTCAGGGTCTCCAGGATCGCGGACGGCACATCCTCGATGTAACTGTCAGCCGCATTCAGTCGGTCGACCTTGCTCCGGTCGGAGTCGAGGCCGATCACGTCTTCTCCCCCTTCAGCGAACGCGACCGCCAGTGGCAGCCCAACGTAACCGAGGCCGATGATCCCGATGCTCATGGTTGGGGCCGATCGGCCGGTGGACTGCTCACCAGGGGGATTCTAGGCTGCGGCGGCGGCACCCGGCTGAAAGACGGGTGCCGGCACGGGCACCTGCGATCCGAACGACAGACGGTATGGATATCATGAACCGGACAGTACTGAGACCGTACGTCCGTGGATAGGATCTGAAGAATGCAGCAGGCACAGGAGGAACTCGACCCCTTCGGGACAGGCAAGCTCCCGAGCGGCAGACACGGCCTCTCACGAGAGGTCGTTGTGCGGTCCCAGCGCGAGCGCATGGTCGAATCGATGATCGCCGTGGTCGCCTTGAAGGGTTACACCGAGACCACCGTCGCCGACATCATCTCCAACGCCGGTGTCTCCCGCGCAACCTTCTACGAGCAGTTCGCCGACAAGGAGGACTGCTTCATCGCCGCGTACGGCGCGGTCATGGAGCGCCTGCTCGCCTTCGTCGCCCAGGGATTCGCGATCGAGACCGATGACTGGATCGTCCAGATCCGCAGCGGCATCGGCAACCTGCTCCTCTACCTGGCTCACAACCCGGTCGCCGCCCGGGTCGGGATCGTCGAAGGCTTCGGTGCCGGCGCCCGGGCCCGCGACCGATACCAGCAGGCAGTCAGCTCCTTCTTCCCGTTCCTCGATGCCGGGCGCGCCCACACCCCCGACCCGGACCGCATGCCGCCGCAGACCGCCCGCGTGATCGTCGGCGGGGTCTCGGCGCTGATGTTCAACGAAGCCTCGGTCGGCAACGCCGCGGGATTGCCCGCCCTGCTGCCGGAGATGATGTACGTCGTCGTGGTCCCGTATCTGGGCCACGAAGCGGCGATGCAGGCGATGGCGGAGACCCCGATCCCCGAATGACCGAGACCGCACCTTCAAGACTGCCTTCGGGCCGTCACAACCTGCCGCGCGAGTTCGTGGTCAGTTCACAGCGCGACCGGCTGCTCGATTCGATGGCGCAGGCCTGCGCCGAGAAGCGTTACGCCGAAGTCAGCGTCGCCGACATCGTCTCGCGGGCAAGGGTGTCCCGTTCGACCTTCTATGAGATCTTCCCGGACAAGGAGGCCTGCTTCCTTGCCGCGTACGACGCGATCCTCGGTCGCTTCGTCACCGAGGTGATCAAGGCCTGTCAGGACCCCGACCTGACCTGGCCGGAACAGATCGAACTCGGCGTCGAAGCCAGCATGAGCTTTCTCGCGGCCGAACCCGCCTTCGCCCGCATGTGCATCGTCGACATGTTCTCGGCCGGGCCATCCGCGCTTGAGCGTTACCTCTCGGCAGTCCGGCTGATCGCCGCTTTCGTCGACGTCGGTCGCACCGGGATGCCGGGACGCGAAGACGTCCCGCAATCGGTCTCCGCGATGGTCGTCGGCGGGGCGGCCGTGGTCATCCGGGCCGAAATCGTCGATGAACGCACCCAGTACCTGCCCGACGTCGGGCCGGACATCCTCTATTCGCTGCTGGTTCCTTACATGGATCAGGAAGAGGCGCTCGAGCGATCCGAGCGGTACGCGGAGCGCCTGGCACAGCAACTCGCCGGAGTGACCGGAACCGCCTGATCGTCACAGATCCGTGACCTGGGGTCCCCGAATTGCCCCGATTTCAGCAAAATGCGGCCAAAATGCGGGATTAAAGGCCGACCCGAAGCGGGCCGCAGAGCTGCCGCAGGTATCCTCCATCGCTGATGGCAAAGGACACCGAGAAGCTCATCCGTCAGCTCTCTCTGATCTCCTTTCTGATGGCCCAGGGCCGACCGGTTTCGGCTCTGGAGATCAAGAGGGAGGTGGAGGGCTACAGCGTAATGAACGAAGACGCATTCGCCCGCCGCTTCTATGCGGACCGGGCCGAACTCGACAGCCTCGGCATCGAACTCCAGGTCGACCGTCCCGGTGAGGGCTTCTTCGAGGCCGAGCTGTATTCCCTGCCACCGGAGAACTTCTACCTGCCGGAGATCGAGTTCTCCGACGACGAACTCGCCGCGCTGCGAACCTCGCTCAGCCTTTTGACCGAAGGCGAGTTCGCTTACGCCGAACCCCTGCGACTGGCACTCCAGCAGGTCGCCTGGGGCCACCCCAATCCGCTGGTCGACCCGGACAACACCCCGGTGTCGATGGCGAAGTTCGCTTCGACCTCGTCCCGCGACCTGACCCAGCGTCTGGCCCGCATCGAGACCGCGATCTCCCGCCACAAGACGATCACCTTCAAGTACCACACGATGCAGCGCGACGAGACGGCGGAACGCAAGGTCGATCCGTACCACCTCGTCTTCCGCGGCGGGCAGTTCTATCTGATCGGCTACGCCCACGAACGCGAAGCCGTAAGGGTGTTCCGGCTTTCCCGGATCAAGGGCAAGGTCGGATATGCGACCAAGTCCGAACACGACTTCACTCCGCCGGAGGAGTTCGAGCGCCGCGACTACGCCGACCTCGCCGACTGGCAGCTGGGCGAGACCGCCGGGACCGCCCGCATCTTCTTCCGCGACCGCATCGCCTGGCTGATCGAGCGTGACTTCAGCCGTCACGGCACGATTACGCGCCAGGAGGGCGATGGCGACCAGGAAGGCGGGGTAATCCTCGAAACCACCTACGCCAGCGACCGCGAGCTGCTCGCCTGGGTCCTGCGCTGGAGACAGAACGCCGAGGTCCTCGACCCGCCCGAACTGCGCGACCTGGCCGCCGAACGGATCCGCCTGCTGCGCGACCGGCACATCAACGGTTTCGAGATCGCGAAAGCCAGCGAAGGCATCGCGCCGCCGGTGAAGGTTCGCCGCCAGCGGAATAAGGTTCGCGCATCCGCGGCGATCCGGCCCGAGCGCTTCGGCCGTCTGGTGACCCTGGCCGGCATGCTGATCGGAGCCGCGAAAGAAGAAGGGACCCTTTCGGTCAGCGAACTCTGCCGCCGGCTCGAGCTTTCGGATGAAGAGCTGCGTGACGATGTCGACGTGCTCAACGTCGTCAACTTCGGTGGCGGCACGTATGTGCTCTACGCCGAGATCAAGGGCGATGTGATCGAAGTCGATTCCGAGCCGTACGGCGATTCGTTCGCCCGCCCGGCGCGGCTGCTCCCGCTCGAAGCCAAAGCCCTGGTCGCGGCGATCGACCTGGTCGGCGACTACCTTCCGCAGACCCGGCTCGATTCGGCCCGCGACAAGATCGTCGAGGCGCTCGGCCACGATCCGGCTCGTGAAGGGCTTGCGATCGCCCTCGACCCCGGTGGCGCCGAGGCTTCCCGCATCGTCAATGAAGCGATTGCGAAGAGGCGGGTTCTGGAGCTCGTCTATTACAAGGAGAACGAAGACAAGTACTCCGACCGGCGGGTCGAGCCCTACCGCCTCGAGAACGGGCGCGAAGGCTGGTACGTCGAGTGCTATGACCTCGAGCGCGAGGCGATCCGTCACTTCAAGCTGGAACGGATCAAGGAAGCGACGATCTCCGAAGAGTCCTTCGACCGCCGCCCCGAAGCCGTGGAGATGGCCGGAGTGGAAGGCTGGATGAGCGACGGCGAGGTGCCCGAAGCATCGGTCGCCCGCGTCTGGGTCTCGCCCGAGCGGTCACGCTGGCTTCGCGAGGAGCGCAACGTGGTCGAAGAATTGAACGATGGCTCCGTCGTGATCGAACTGCCTTACGCCGGCACCTCCTGGCTGGTCCGCGAGATCCTGCGCGGCGCCGGGGACCTCGTGGTCCTCGAGCCAGCAGAGGCCAGGGCTGCCATCGCATCTGAGCTAGCCGCCTGATCAATGGAAGTAGGCGACGAGCCTGCGCCCGGACACCCCGAGATCTTCCGGGTGGTTGCCGACAACCCCGGCCCGATGACGCTGACCGGGACCAACACCTACCTCTATGGGTCTGATCCGTGCTGGGTGATCGACCCCGGGCCGGAGGACGAGACGCACATCGATGCGGTGAAGGTCGCGGTCGAGGAGCGCGGGGGTCTGGGCGGGACCCTGCTCACCCATTCCCACAACGATCATTCGGGCGGACTGGCCCTGTTCGGCGACGACCCTGCGGTGATCCACGACGGTGACCGGATCGGCGGGCTCGAAGCGGTGGCCACTCCGGGCCATGCGATCGATCACGCCTGCTTCTTCACGGAGGACGGGGTCTGCTTCAGCGGCGACCTGATCCTCGGCTGGGGCTCGACCTACGTCCCGCCGGACGGCGGCTCTCTGGCCTCGTACATGGATTCACTGCGGCTGATCCAGGAACGGTCACCGGAGCTGATCTGTCCCGGCCATGGCCCCTACATCACCGATCCTGCGGCCAAGGTCGCCGAGTACATCGAGCATCGACAGTCCCGTGAGCAGGGCCTGATCGACGCGATGGAACGGGGAGTGCGATCACGCATGTCGCTGCTCGACGAAGTCTGGTCCGACGTCCACACCCAGCTGCGGCCGGCCGCGAACGTCGTGATGGAGGCTCACCTCCAGAAGCTCGAAGCCGAAGGCCGTTTGCCTTTCGATCTCGGCGAATAACCGCATCGAAGAGCCGGCTGAGGGTTTTCTGTGATCATCCCGTGATGAGCTCCCGAGCAAATCCCCTGACTTCGAAGGTCGCCGTGGCGGCGATCCTCGCGGTGGTCGGGTTCTTCGGGATTGCCGGGGAGTCGCGTGCGGCCGATGACTCCGATCCGTTCTACGGGATCATCTCGCAGCGGACGATGCACGCCGAAGACTTCGACAAGATGGAGTGGGGTCGACTCGGCTCGTTCCGCTATCCAGTCGACTGGGGAGCGATCCAGCCGGCCCAAGGCGCCGATTTCAACTGGGACAGGATCGACTCGCTGGTCGAAGCCACCTCCCGGCGAGGGATCGATTTCCTGCCGACTATGTACAACTCGCCGAATTGGCTCTCGACCGACTACCGAAGGATGCCGGTCTGGGGTCCCGGTGCGATTTCCCTCTGGAAGAAATTCCTGACTTCAGCAGTCGCGCGGTTCGGGACGGACGGGACCTTCTGGGTGAACAATCCCGAGGTGCCATACCGGCCGGTCATGAAGTGGCAGATCTGGAACGAGCCGAACATCCGGAACTTCGCCAAACCCGTCTCGCCCCGTCGGTACGCAAAGCTGATGAAGGTCTCGGCGGCGGCGATCCGGCGGACCGATCCGAACGCAAAACTGGTTACCGGCGGTCTTTATGCCAAGCCACCCAAAGGCACAGGCATCGAATCCTCGAAGTTCTTCAACCGGCTCTACCGCACGCGCGGGTTCAAGCAGAGTTTCAACATTGCAGCGATCCATCCTTACGCGAGCAACACCGGAGACTCAATCCGCCGGACCTTTCCGCTCCGCTGGTCGCTCAACCGCCATCACGACCGGCGCAAGCACATGGTGATCACCGAACTCGGCTGGGGTTCCGACTCGGCCACCACCTTCGGCAAGGGTGATGCAGATGGCCAGGGGCTTCAACTCCGATCGGCATATCGCAAGTACCTAAAATACCGCCGGAAGTTGAAGCTTGACTCGATCTACTGGTTCAGCTGGAGCGACCTGCCGCCCGGCGCCGATTCCTGCTCGTTCTGCCACAAGACGGGACTGTTCGATTCCTCCGGCGAAGCAAAGCCCGCCTGGTTTCGCCTGCTGGACTTCACCCACGAGATCTGAGCCCCTATACGCTGCCCGGAACCATGAACCGGCGCAAACAGATCGAGATGGATCCAGGGGAGGTCGAATCCTTCCTCGACGAGGAACGGGTGGCGATCGTCAGCAGCTTCGGACCGCGAGGCTGGCCGCACTCGATGCCGCTCTGGTACACGGTCCGGGACGGCCAGGTCTGGTCATGGACTTTCACCAAGTCGCAGAAGGTGCTGAACCTCCAGCGGGATCCGCGGGCGACCGTCCTGGTCGAAGCCGGCGACGATGTCTACCCCGAGCTTCGCGGCGTCCAGTTCGAGACCGAGGTGGTCATCCACCAGGACCTCGATCTGATCGTTGCCTTCGCGGAGGAACTCACCAGCCGATACGCGCCGGACGGCGTCGAACCTTCACCCGAAGCCCTTGACGCTTTTCGGCAGCAGGCGCCCAAGCGCTCAATCCTCCAGTTCGTCCCCACGCGAACCATGAGCTGGGATCACCGGAAACTCGGCGGGGCCTACTGATGCTCAGAACACGCTTGGTGAATTTCACGCGACGATTCCGTTCCGACTACTACGGGGATCGAATCGAGTATCAAGGTAATCGCTGGGGATCGATCGTCAGGGAGATCTACTTCCGAGCCTCTCCGCGCTTTACTCCTTCGCTCGAAACGGAAGTCGACGGCATGCACTTCAAAGTCAGGACCTATGACCGGGGGGTGAGCATGATGACCTTTGTCGCCGGCCCTCCGGAAGCGGAGTTCCTGCCGACGATTGCGAAACTCGTGCGCGAACTCAGTCCTCGTCCCGAGCCCCCGGAAAGCACCTTTCTGGAGATCGGGGCAAACATCGGGACGGCGACGGTGGTTGCCCTCCGGAACGGCGGTTTCGAACGGGCGGAGTGCTTCGAGCCGATGCCGGACAACGCGGCCCTGTTCCGGGAGAATCTCGAGCTGAACGGCCTGGACGGCCGAGCCCGCATCCATCAGGTGGCTCTCTCGGATTCCGAGGGAGTGGTGGACTTCGAGATCTCACCCGCGAACTCGGGCGATGGCCGCGTGCGACACAAATCAGAACCCGGAACTCTGGGAGAACAGGACCGGGAAGTCGTTCAGGTACCGGCATCCCGGCTCGACACATTTCTGACCGACGGCACGATCGACCTCGATCGCATCGGTCTCGCCTGGATCGATGCCCAGGGCAGCGAAGGCGGGGTTCTTGCCGGAGGGCGACGGCTGCTCGAGTCGGATGTTCCGGTGATCGTCGAGTTCTGGCCGTACGGGCTCGACCGGGCCGGCGGCAGCAGGCTCTTCACCGAAGCGGTGCAGGCGAACTATCCCACGGTGATCGACGTCGCTGATCCGGCCAATCCGGAGACCTACGACTCGTCAGAGATGGATAGCCTCTTCGAAAAATACGGTGGGGGATCGTTCTTCGACCCGTCCGGCGCCCACTCTTACAGCAATCTGCTCCTGCTCTGACCGTCGTTGGCCCTGCTGCGCCTACTGAGTTGGACCCGGCACCGGGGTAATACCCGGCTCTGAATCGTCGTCGAACGGTGGCGCGTACGGATCGAGCCGGATCGCTTCCTTAAGTGCCTCCAGTGCTCCCACGCTGTCGTTCATCCGCCCGGCGATCCGCAATTTTGCGAACCACGGCGCGCTGTCGAGGGGCGCCTGATTGACCGCCCGGTCGAGGGAATCGAGGGCGCCGATGTCGTTGCCAGCCGCTTCCTGGGCCGCCGCGAGCTGGAGCAGCGCAGTCTCCGACCAAGGTGCCAATGCGACGGCGTCTTCACTTTTCTGAAGCGCCTTCGTTACGTTTTCGTTGCGCAGCGCATCCCGGCTCTGTTCGATCTGTTTGGAGATTCCAAAACCGTAGACTGAGATCAGGATTGCCAGCCCTGAAGCGAGGATCGCCAGCACCGCGGGAAGTTCACGCGGAAAGATATCGCGGTGCTGCCTGAGGTCCCGCGAGGAAGTTTTGACGGGCTCGGACCCCTTGCGGGTCGCGGGGCCGATCAGCGCGGCCATCGAGATCAGGACGGGTGCGGCCACTACCGGGAACTCGGAGGTCCAGTCGAGCGACATGCTGACCATGCCGGCCAGGATAAGGGCGGCGAACGGCGGGATCGTCGGGGTCAGGTACTTCGATTCATAGTTCCGGGCGACCGCTCCCTGGAGCGGGGTCAGGCCCAGGTCGGTCTGCCAGCGTTTCCAGCCGATCCAGAGCACTGAAATCAGGAAGGCGGTGGCGATCAGGAAACCGATCAGTCCGAGCTCCGAGGCGAAGCGCAGCGGCAACGAGTGGGTATTCCGGCCGAACAATAAGGTGTCGCGATTATTTACGTAGTAATTCTGGTATCCGCCCGCGCCGATGCCGTAGACCGGCTCGTCTTTGAAGGCGTCCGTCGCCACCGACCAGTACTGCCAACGGCCGTTGTCGCCGGTGCTCAGAAGGTGCACGGTGGTCTGGTTCGAGTCGTCGACGTTCTCCTCCTTTTCGATCGCAGGAGTGGCGAAGAAATTGCTGGCCTGTTTGATCGGATTGAAGGCGATCAGGCCGACAAGGGCGACGATGCCGACACCGATCCAGACCGCCTTGCTCGGCCGCGGCACGGCCCTTTCCTGGAGCCGGGATTCGTACCGCTTGAGCAGCGCGACCATGCCACCGGTGACAACGAGGTCCAGTCCGAGCAGGGCAGCGCCTTCGATTCTCGCGTTCCGTCCGAGGTCGGCGTGGACCAGGTCGGACATCTGCGCACCCACGAGCACCAGAATCGCTCCGCCGGTCAGGCCGGCGGCATACGCGAGCAGCAGGCTCTTGCGGTGGTTCTCGAGGTAAAAAACCAGCGCGGTGCCGATGATCAGTGCCGCCAGTGCTCCGCGCGACGAGGTCAGGTACAGGACGAGAAAAAAGGTCGGCAGCACGGCGATGCAGGCGATCCGCCAGCGCACGTCCTCGAGTGTCGCAGCGAACCACGCGACGATGATGGTGGCCATGGCGGCGATCGCGCCCAGGGCGTTCCAGTAGCCGAGGGGCCAGGAGAGACGGCCGGCCGAGCCGTAAAGGGAGTCTCGTAGTTCCGGGTCATTGCCGAGGTCCGGAAAGAAACGGCTGAATGCTGCGAGCACGACCAGGAAAGTGAGTCCGAAGGCGATTCCCCGGAGCCAGGCCTTGGCGCTGCCCGGGGTCGAGCAGAGCAGAGTGACCACGAAGAGCCCGAGGATGCAGGTCATCTGGACCGTCTTGTCGAAGGCGAGACCCTCGTTGTTGGTCCAGAAGAAAGAAAGTCCGGTCAGCACGGTCAATGAACCGAGCAGCGCGACCGGTATCAGAGCTGCTTTTGCGAGCCTTGAAACCGGGATCAGGCCAAAAGCGAGACCAAGCGCGATCGCCCACCAGGTGATGACCGAGATGGCCGCAGTGATCTCGGGCGGGTTACCTCCGTACCATAGGGCGGTGACTCCGATCAGTACCGCAACCACGGCAGTGACCGCGTGTTCAGAACGAAGAGTCGAAAAACCTGAAAACCCGGCCCGCGCCCCATCGGAGCGCGACAAAATTGGAGTCAATTCTTGAAGTCCTTGAATTTAAGAATCATGGTGGTGGGGTTCGCCATCTTCGCAGGGATGTCCACTGCACAGGCCGCAGCCGGTCCGGCGAACGTGGAATACGGATACGAGCCTATCTCAGGGATCGGCAACGGCAACTCGTCGGATGAGGAGTCCGCGGTCGCGGCTTCCGACAATGGCATCGCCAACTACTCGGCGGCCGAATCCGCGGACGCGGGCCCCAGTTTCTTCGGGATCGTCACTAGCTCGTGGATCCTGATTCTCGCGCTGGTGCTGATCGCCCTGTGCCTGGTCTGGATCGCCTGGAAGCGCCACCGGTCGGGCTCTTCAGGAATGATTCCCCGGCTGGTCGCCCTGCTCGCGGTCTTCGTGGCCATGCCGCTGGTCGCTTTCGGCAGCGCCGAAAGCGCGAAGCGTTCTCCGGCGCCCAAGGGCTTCTACGGCGTGATCACTCAGACCGACTTCACGGCAGCCGACTCGACCAGGATGGCCCGCGGTGGCGTCGAATCTCTGCGCATCCCGCTTTCCTGGGCTGCCGTGCAGCCGACCTCCGGAACCGACGGCAGCTGGGACAGCATCGACAACCTGGTCGGTCAGGCGGCGAGGAGTGGGATGACCGCCCTGCCGTTCATCTATAGCTCGCCCGACTGGGTCACCGGCTCGATCACGATCCTGCCGGTGAACGGATCCGGGCAGAAGAACGCCTGGACGAACTTCGTCAAGGCGGCGGTGACTCGCTACGGACCGAACGGCGACTTCTGGGAGCTGCATGGCCCCGAGTCGGACGATCCGATCAAGCCGAAGCCGATCAAGACCTGGCAGATCTGGAATGAAGCCAACTTCTTCTATTTCGCAACGCCGGTCTCGCCCAGTAATTACGTCACCCTGCTCGAACTCGCGGACCAGGCGATCAGCGAGGTGGACCCGAGCGCCAAGATCATGGCGTCCGGCCTCTACGGCAGTCCGCCTGCGAATCAGATCAGGAAGAAGAAGGCCATGAATTCATACGAATTCCTGAGCAAGGTCTACGCCCTCGGAGGGAAGCCCTATTTCGACATCGCCGCGATTCACCCTTACACACCGAACACGAGGTCGACCAGGAACCTGATGAACAAAATCCGGGCCGTCATGAACAAGAATCGTGATCGGAAGACTCCGCTGAGCATCACCGAAGTCGGTTGGGGATCGGCGCCGAAAGGCTTCCTGGACGTCGGCAGCCCGAAGGCCCAGGCCAGGCAGGTGAAGTCGGCGTATAGCTATTTCCTCAGCAACCGGCGGAAGCTGAAGCTCAAGTCCGTCTACTGGTTTTCCTGGAAGGACAAGAAAAGGTCCGAACCGTCGTGCAACTTCTGTTACTCGACCGGGTGGTTCACTGCGGCCAATGGCCTCAAGCCGAAACCCTCATGGCGCCAGTT
This sequence comes from Solirubrobacterales bacterium, assembly GCA_038256675.1. Taxonomy (GTDB): domain Bacteria; phylum Actinomycetota; class Thermoleophilia; order Solirubrobacterales; family 70-9; genus 67-14. The sequence continues at coordinate 32,055 of JBBSKC010000003.1, forward strand.
CACCAAATTCTCGGGCGGAAGACCGTAGTTACGTGGTCACCGAGTTGGTCTGGCTTCAATAGTCTGATCGGATGATCGTTCCGGCAGTCGTGTTTGCAGCTTGCGTGGCTGCGGCGTTCGTATGGGGGCGAAGCGCGATGCGCATCTTGGTCGCGGCGACGGTCATCTTGGCGAGTGTGCGCGGCGGCCTGCTGGTACTGGCTTCCGATGTCGGTCTCGGCGATCCGGACCTGGCGGTCAACGCTCTGGTGCCGGCCATCGTCGCGGCGATCGCAGTCGGCGTGATCCTCCGGCTGCGGCCCCGTCTATCCGAGTTCTCGCGCCCTCTGCTCGCGGGCTGGTGCCTGATCGCGCTGGTCGCGATCGTCAACCTCACGGTCCAGATCGTCGGCCTTAAGCTTTATGCAATCGGCTTGGCGCAGTACCTCGTATACCCTACCCTCGCCCTGATCATCTGGCCGCTGATGGAAGAGGGCGACGAGCGTCGCCTGACCCGGACGATCCTTGCCGCCGGGTTGATCGTGGCCGGGACGGTCATGCTGCAGGCAGCCAATCTGGAGAGCTTCATCCAGGAAGCCAATTCAACTGTCGACGGCCTGGCTGCGAACCGTTACGCCGGGATCACCGGGAGCTACCTCCACACTTCGGCCTTCCTCGGGTGCTCGTTCGTCCTGTTGATGGCCGAGTCGATCAACCTGCGTACCTGGGCCCGGCGGCTCGCCGGCGGAGTGCTGCTCATCTGGATTTTCACCGCGATCATCCTGACTTTCAGCCGTTCAGGCGTGATGATCTCGGCGATCGGGCTGGCGGTCCTCCTGGTCTTCGCCGCCCGGAACCACCGGGTCGTATTCCTGGCAGTCGTGATTCCGGCAGTAGCTATCGCCGTCGGGCTGGGCACCCTCGGAGGGGTGACGCCCGGCGAATCCGGAACCCGGGCCGCCTCCGGCCTCAAGCCCGAAGGTGACGCCGGCAACGACTTCCGCTCTGACGCGATCCAGGACGGCATCGACCGCTACTACGAGGGGACCTTCGTCAATAAGATTCTCGGCGACGGGTTGGCCTCGACCGGCAACGCTCGCAAGCTCGCGGACACCGGAAATGAAACGGCCGAGAGCAAAATCGTCGAGAGCTACTACTTGAAGATCCTGACCGAGACCGGCGTGCTCGGCATGGTGTTGATCGGCGGGTTCCTGCTCTGGTCACTGATCTACTTCTGCTGGACGCTGATCCGCTTTCCGGAACCGCAGGTAGCCGGCCTGGCAGCCGCGGGCCTCGGCCTGGGCCTTTACAACTTCATCTATCCGGCTCTGGAAACCCAGCTCCTGGCTCTGACCTGGTGGCTGCTCCTGGCGATCGCACTGCGGCGGGCCCGGCTTTCTGGCGAACCTCTCCCCTGGCCGTTCGGCGGGGATCGCTCCCAGGATCCAGCGGTGGAGCCCGCCCCTTGAAAGCTCCGGTCAGCCATGACGAGACGCTTCACGGAGGCTACCGTGGATCCCGGATTGTCCGCGAATTGATCAACCGGATTGGTCCGCTTCGCCGCGTCGTCAAGTCAAGGCCGGTTCAGAGCTTGATCTACACGCTCCGGGTTGCCTCCGAAGTCAAAGCTCCGGGCCGGTTCATCCGTGATCAGCGCACCGTTTCCGGCCTGATCGAGGTGCGGGCCAAGCGAACCGGTTCAGCCGTCCTGCTGCGGCCAGGGTCGGAGGACCTGGTCATGTTTCATCAGGTCCTTGGCCGTGACATCTACGGCATTCCGCCGAAGGTGACGGCGGCGCTCGACCAGAAGACCGGCAGCCTGAAGATCGCCGATCTCGGCGGGAACATCGGACTTTTCACGGTCAATATATTGGCGAAGTTTCCCGGTGCCCAGGTACTCGCCCTGGAAGCGGATCCAGCCAACGCCCGAGTCTTCGAAGCGACGGTCGCTACCAACGGCTGGGGCGACCGGGTCGACCTGAGAAACGTCGCGGCGATGACGGCCGACGGCCAGTTCGAACTGGCCGGAGGGGACTTCTTCCGCAGCCGGGTGGTCGCGGCCGACCAGAAGTCCTCGACCAGCATCACCGGGGTCGACGTGCTCCCCTTGCTGGCGGACCGGGACCTGGTCAAGATCGACATCGAAGGCAGCGAATGGCCGATCCTGGCCGATCCCCGCTTTGCTGAACTGCCGATGCGAGCTCTGGCGCTGGAGTGGCATCGAACCGGTTGCCCCTCGGCGGAACCCGTGGCCGAAGTGGAGTCGGCCCTGAGCCGCGGGGGGTTCGAGTTCGAGCATGAGTCCATCGACGCCGATTGCGGAACCCTCTGGGCCTGGAAGCCCGCCGATTCTGGCGTCAGCTGAGAGGCGGTGTACTGATCCGCTGCTGGATGCGACTCCGGATTGCGGACCGGGTCGACATCTCGAGCATGCCGTTGTCCGGCAACGGCTTCAACGGCAGCCCCTTGGCGGCCCGCCAGCCCCTGACCCGTCCTCTGATCCCCTGACCGGTGTGGTCAAGCAGGATCTGGCCGGCGCAGATGGCCGACTCCCAGAAGATCGTCCGTGCCGCGCCGCTGAACGAATCGAGCACCCCGTAGCGCCGCATCAGGTAGCCGCGACTCCAGCCGGTCAGCGCGTACTTGGAAGACGACCTGCTGCCGAGGGTCGCCGAGTGCAAGTGACTGGCCCGGGCCTCCGGGGCGAGCGCGCACCGGGCTCCGGCGACGCGCAGCCGGAGGGCGAGGTCGAGATCCTCGTAGTACGCGAAGATCCTCTCATCGAATCCCCCGACCTCCTCGAAGACCTCTCGCAGGTAGAGCGCGGCACCACCCGTCGGGGCGAGTGGAGGGGCTGCCGAACGAGCTGCCGCTCCCGGCCGGTCGTGGAGATAATCAAAGGCCATCAGGGTGCGGCGATCGGCGATCACACCGGCGGAGTCGATTTTTCCGGGGTCCTCCCGGTTGGTCAGCACGCCGGCCACCATCTCGACTCCGGTGTCGAGTTTGTCGAGCATCTCGCCGATGAAGCCCGGCTGGCATCGCACGTCGTTGTTCAGCAGGAAGATGTTGTCGCCGCCAAACTCGGCGATCGCCCGGTTCAGCGCCCGCCCGAAGCCGAGATTTCTGGGCAGCGCGAGGACGGAAGCCTCGGGAAAGTCGGCCTTGACCATCTCGGCCGAGCCGTCGGTGGACCCGTTGTCGACGATGATCGGACGGCAATCGCGATCCTGTTCCCGCAGGCTCTCCAGCAGCACCGCCAGTCTGGCCGAGCCGTTGTAGTTCGGGATGTATGCGGCAGAGTCCAACCGCTGCAGGATATTCGCCCAACCGGGTGCGGGTACCCACGTCCCGGAGGCACGGGTCCGTGAAGCGTCTGCTCGACCAGGCCTTCAGCCGGATCAAGGCCCCCCGGGCCCGAGCCGGCATGGTGGTGATGCTCGGAACCTCGGTCGGGGCCGCGGCTTCTTTCATCGCGGCGATCGTCGCCGCCCGGACCCTGTCGATCGACGGCTTCGCCGCTTTCGGTGTCGGCATGGCGGTCAACAGCCTGACCATGCAGTTCGCGGACCTGGGGCTGGGAACCGTCGCCATGACCGAGGCGGCCGAGGCCGAGGGCGCCCATCAGGCGCGGGCGAAACTGGCCCGCCTCGCCGTCCGGCGGGTCACCAGTGCCCTGGTTGCCGGGGTGGTGATCGCGTTGGCGATGATCACGATCCCGTCGCTCGAGCCTTACCGCGAGGTTGCCCTGATTGCCGTGGGCGGCGGAATCATCGGCTGCCTGGCCCTGTTCACGGTCGGTGCCCTTCAGGCCTTCCGGCGGTTCGCACCGGCCGGTGCGGTGCAGGGAGTCCTGGGCGTCAGCCGGGTCGTGCTGGTCGCCGGCGCGGCGGTCGTCGGTTTGGGTGTCGAGGCGATGATGATCGGCTATGGCGTGCTGGCGCCAGTGGTGGCGGCGGCCTACGGGGCGGTGGTGCTCTTCCGTCACCGGCGTTCGGAGTTGGCAGAGGGTCCGTCCGGCCCGGTGGTCGACGCCGAGCTCGACCTTGAATCGATCCCGATGGCGGACTCGCGCCGGTCGGACTCGCGCCGCCGCCGTCACATCGCCGTCATGGCCGTTTCCAGCGCGTTGCTTCTGAACGGTGACGTGCTGCTGCTCTCGCTGATCGGCAGCGCCAGCGACGTCGCCACCTACTCGGCCGCCTGGAGGATCGCCGCCGGCCTGTTGCTGCTGAACTCCGCATTTTCGAGCGCGATCCTGCCCTTCGTTCTTGTCTCCGACCGGCCCTGGGCCGAGATGCACAAACTGATCAGGATCGGATTCGGAGTCGCCGTATTCTGGCTCGTGCTGGCCGCGCCGATCACCTTCGCCGGGGTCTGGGTTCTGGGATCGGTGGGGGAGGGAGCCGCCGTTCCACTGGCGCTCCTGTTGGTCGCCTTTGCCCTGGACGCGTTTCTCTTCGTCAACATGCAGATCTATTTCCGCATCCGTCGTGAGTGGCTTCTGCCCGCAATCGTCATTTCCGAGGTCCTGATCATGGTCGTCGTGACGATCGCGATGTCCGGTCTCGGCGCGACTGCTCCGGCAATCGGTCAACTGGCCGCCCGGGTCTTCGCCTGCGTCGCCGTCATGGCGCCACTCGTACTAACGCGCTGGGGCCGGATCGACTGGTTTCCGCTTCGGCCGGACGCGGACGCCTTGCCAGATTCTTCAGACCGCGCCTAAAACCGACCCCATATAGCCTTGAAGGCAATGGAAGCACTCAAGGGTTTGATTCTTTCCGGCGGAGCCGGCACCAGGCTTCGGCCGATCACTCACACCTCAGCCAAGCAGCTCGTGCCGGTTGCCAACAAGCCCGTGCTCTTTTACGGAATCGAGGCCCTCGTGGAAGCCGGTGTGACCCGTATCGGGATCGTGATCGCTCCCCAGACCGGTGGCGAAATCCGGGACGCGGTGGGAGATGGCGGTCAGTTCGGAGCCGAGATCACCTACATCGAGCAGTCCGAGCCAGCTGGCCTGGCGCATGCCGTGCTCACAGCCCGTGACTTCCTCGGCGACTCGTCTTTCGTGATGTACCTCGGTGACAACCTCCTGCGCAACGGAATCGAGAGTCTCGTGGCCTCGTTCCGAGAGAACGAGCCCGACGCTCTCGTCCTGCTCACCCCGGTTCAGGACCCCCAGTCTTACGGGGTCGCCGAACTCGACGGTGAGCACATCGTGCGACTCATCGAGAAACCGAAGGACCCGCCCTCCAACCTGGCGCTGGTCGGCGTCTACCTCTTCTCACCCCTGATCTTCGATGCCGCCGAGCGCCTCGAGCCCTCCTGGCGTGGCGAACTCGAGATCACCGAGGCGATCCAGATCCTGATCGATGACAAGCGGGTCGTGCAGTCCGAAGTAGTCAAGGGGTGGTGGAAGGACACCGGTCAGCTGGCCGACATGCTCGACGCCAACCGGCTCGTGCTCGAGGAGATCGACACCGACCTCAAGGGCACGATGGAGGACTCGAGGGTCGAAGGGCGGGTCGTCCTCGAAGAAGGCGCCACTTTGAAAGGTTCGATCGTCCGCGGCCCCGCCGTCATCGGTGCCGGTGCCGTGATCGAAGACGCTTACATCGGCCCTTATACCTCGGTCGGCTCCGGTGTGACCATCCGCCGTTCCGAGATCGAGCATTCGATCATCCTGGCGGGTTCCTCGATCGAGGATCTCGGCGCGAGGATGGAGGCGAGCCTGCTTGGCCGAAACGTAAAGCTGACCAGAAACGATGACCTGCCGAAGACGATGCGACTGATGCTGGGGGATAATTCCGAAGTCGAGATGGTGTGACCCCGGTGTCCGCCGACTCCGGTTCCCCGGCTGGAACCGAGAAGATTCAGCGAAACCCCGCGCGGCCAAAGACTCGTTTCCGCGAGGCCGGCAAGTGGCTGCTTTGGAGGGTCCTGCCGAGGTCGGTGTACCAGCGGGTCCTCGCCCGGGCGAAGGCCCGCGACTTCCGCAGCGGCGAGTTGCGAGAGCCCGAGATCGACCTTATTCCCCTGGTCCTCGAAAGTGGCGGCGTTGCGATTGACGTCGGCGCCAACCACGGAATGTGGACCACCGCCTTCTCCGCGGCGGCCGGGGCACGGGGCAAGGTGATTTCCTTCGAGCCGGTGCCGTTCACCTTCGGTACCCTCCAGTCGCTGGTGGCGAAGCAGCGGCTCGGCAACGTCGAACTCAGGAACAAGGGCTGCTCAGACGAGAACGGCACTTTCCTGATGGTCGTGCCGGATCAGGACGCCGGAGCGAGCGATGACCAGCAGTCGCACCTGGCCGGCCGGGACGCCTCGGACGGCAGTGACGGGGCGGTGGAATGCGAAATCGTCCGGCTCGACGAGGAACTCGGCGAGCTCGACTCGGTCGAGGTGTTCAAGCTCGACATCGAAGGAGCCGAGCTCAAGGCGCTGCGCGGCGCCCGGTATACGATCGCCGAACACCTGCCGGTGATCATCTGCGAGGTGAACGGCGAGTTCCTCGCGGGATACGACGGCAGCACGACCGAGCTCGAGCAGTTCATGACCGGGCTGGGATATCGGGCCTGCTGGTACGACGATGAGACCAAAAAGCTCGACCGGCTTGACTCACTCGATTCGATCTCCCACTCCAACGTCGTCTTCGTGCCGACCCCGGCGCCTGAACGCATCGAGGAGCTGATCTCATGAAGGTGCTGGTCCTCGGGGCCCGGGGGATGCTCGGCTCCGACGTGATGCGCGCCGCCGTAGACGCCGGCCACGAAGTACGGGGGTTTGGGCACACCGAGCTTGACATCACCGATCCCGAGGCGCTGCGGAGCCGTTTCGAGCTGGACCGCCCGGATGCGGTCGTCAATTGCGCCGCGTGGACCGACGTGGATGGAGCGCAGGATGATCCCGAAGGGGCACAGCTGGTGAACGGCACCGGCGCCGGAAACGCCGCCGCTGCCGCCGCCGCGGTGGGCGCCAAGATCACCTACGTCTCGAGCGACTACGTCTTCGCCGGCGACAAGGGCGCGGACTATGTCGAGAGCGACCAGACCGGCCCGATCTCGGTCTACGGCCAATCCAAGCTGGCCGGGGAGGTCGCAACCGCGACTGCCAACCGGCGCTCCTCGATCGTGCGCTCGTCCTGGCTCTTCGGCATCAACGGACCCAACTTCGTGGACACGATGATCCGGCTCGGCGAGAGCCAGGGCCAGGTGCTGGTCGTCCACGACCAGGTTGGCTCGCCGACTTACACCTGGCACCTCGCCTACGGCCTGGTCCGCCTGCTGGACTCGGACGCGTACGGCATCCACCACATGGCCGCCGCCGGCAGCTGCTCGTGGTACGAGTTCGCCAAAGAGATCTTCAGGCTCTCCGAGATGGACGTCGTGACCCTGTCGGCGACCACCGAGATGTTCGGAGCCAAGGCTCCACGGCCGGCCCGCTCGGTGCTGGTCAGCGCCGACGAGCACGCGATCCAGCTGCCCTCGTGGCAGGATGGGTTGACGAGTTACCTCGCACAGAAGCAGAGCGTAGAAGCGAGCTCCGAAGAGAGCTCCGAAACAGAAGGCGGAAAGTGAAGCTCCTCGTCACCGGCGGCGCCGGATTCATCGGCTCCAACTTCGTTCACCACCACCTCGAGCACAACCCAGAGGACCGGATCGTCGTACTCGACAAGATGACCTACGCCGGCCGGCCGGAGAACCTCGAGGGCCTCCCCGACGACCGGTTCTCACTGGTCGAGGCAGACATCTGCGACCGCGAGACCGCGCGCCGGACCGTCGACGGCTGCGACGCGATCGTCAACTTTGCCGCCGAATCGCACGTCGACCGCTCGATCGAGGCTCCGGGCGAGTTCATCACCACCGATGTGTTCGGCACCTACGTGCTGCTGGAGGCCGCCCGCGACGCCGACATCCGTCACCTCCAGATCTCGACCGACGAGGTCTACGGCTCGATCGACGAAGGTTCGTTCACGGAGAGTTCGCCGATCGATCCTTCGTCTCCGTACTCGGCCTCCAAGGCCGGTGGCGACATGATCGTCTCGGCCTTCAATCACACCTACGGTGCCGACAGCCTGATCGTTCGCGCCTCAAACAACTACGGGCCGAACCAGCACCCGGAGAAGCTGATCCCGCTGGTCGTGCTGAACGCGCTCCACGGTGATCCGATCCCGGTCTACGGCAACGGGCTGCAGGTCCGCAACTGGCTCTTCGTCCGCGACTTCTGCAGCGCGATCGACACGGTGCTTGAGATGGGTGAAGCCGGACAGGTCTACAACGTCGGCGGACCGGACGAGAAGACCAACATCGAAGTCGTGAAGACGATCCTCGAGATGGCCGGCCAGGACGAAACACTTATCACCCACGTCGAGGACCGGCTCGGCCACGACCTCCGCTATTCGCTTGGCTCGGAGAAGACGAAGGGGCTGGGCTGGAATGCGCAGGTCAACTTCGAAGAGGGCATCGAGCGGACCGTCAACTGGTACCGCGACAACCCCGAGTGGTGGGGCGCGCTGCGATCCGGCGAGTACCGCGAGTACTACGAGCGGCAGTACGGCACCAAGCTTTCCAACTGATGGCCCGCCTGATCGAGACGAAACTGGACGGCCTGGTCCTGGTCGAGCCGGACGTCCACGGGGACGAGCGCGGCTTCTTCGTAGAAACGTTCAGCGCCGACGCGTGGCGGGAAATGGGCGTGGACGCCGAGTTCGTCCAGCACAACCACTCCCGGTCCGGGAAGGGCACGCTGCGCGGCCTCCACTTCCAGACCTCGCCCGGTCAGGCCAAGCTGGTGCGCTGCCCGCGCGGCGCGATCTTCGACGCTGCCGTCGACCTTCGCAAGGGGTCACCGACCTACGGCCAGTGGGAGGGTTACGTGCTCGATGACGAGAAACACCGCCAGCTCTTCGTCCCGGTCGGTTTTGCGCACGGCTTCGCCGTGCTCTCCGACCTGGCCGACGTCACCTACCTCGTTTCCAGCCTTTACGACTCGGCTACCGAAGCCGGTATCCGCTGGAACGACGCCGAGGTGGGGGTCGAGTGGCCGGTCGAAGATCCGCTGCTTTCCCAGCGCGACGTTGAAGCACCACTGCTCAGCGAAATCGCCGCCGACCTGCCCTTCTAGGACCGACGGTTTCGAGAGATCACTCCGGAATCATAGACCGCAGAGCCAGTTCACCCCTTCGAGCAGACTTCCCGCATTCCGGTCTGGCTCCGGCTCACCGGGTCCCGTCGCGCCGATCCTCACCGTGGTCAGACCGAGCCGTTTTCCCGCCTCGATGTCGAGCGCCGAATCGCCGATCATGGCGGAGCCATCGAGGGCCACCCCGGGCAGTTCGCGCTCCGCCCTGAGAAACATGCCGGGGCCGGGCTTGCGGCAGTCGCAGACATCCGTTCCGTGCGGGCAGTGATATATCCCGTCCAGCGAAGCGCCCTCCGCGGCCAGGAGGCGCTCCACCCTGGCGTTGACTGCGGCGAGATCGGCTTCGTCCATCAGACCGAGGTCGATGCCTCGCTGATTGGTGACGACCACCGTGCGCATATCGAGCTCACCCAGGATGCGAATCGCCTTGGCCGCACCAACCAGCAATCGGACCCGGGCAGGATCGGTCAGATACTCACCTTCGGGTGGCGACTCGTTGATCGTTCCGTCCCGGTCGAGAAAAACGGTCCGGCCCGGTGCGAGGACAGGCCGGCTCAGAAATCTCCCGCCAGGAGCCTTTGCTCGACCCACTCGCAGACGATGTGCGCGGTGAGCATGTGCCCGTGCTGGACATTGGGGGTGAGTGAACTGGGGATCGAGACGACCAGTTCGGCTGCGCCACCGGCCTTGCCCGGGTTGCCTCCAGTCATCGCGACCGTGCGCAGGTTGAGCGTAGCCGCCCGCTCGAGAGCGGAGATCACGTTCTTCGAGTTCCCGCTGGTAGTCAGCCCAACCGCGAGATCGCCGGGGCGGCCGAAGGCCTCGACCTGGCGGGCGAAGACCTGATCGAAGTCGTAGTCGTTTCCGATCGCGGTGATCGAGGACTGGTTCTCGGCGAGGGACAGGGCCGGAAGGGGGCGCCGGTCGTTCAGGTACCGACCCACGAATTCGGCGGCGATGTGATTCGAGTCGGCGGCACTGCCACCGTTGCCGAAGATCAGCAGCTTCCCGCCTTCGGCGAAAACGCTCACGGCCACATGCGCCATCCTGTCGGCTGCAGCCATCAGCGCCGGGTCGGCGAGCATGGCATCGACCAACTCGCGGTTCTCGTTGAGCCGCCGGGTGAAGAGTTCGTTGGTTTCTTCGTCAGTCATCTCGATGGGACCAGGTCACCAGTCCACGATGCTCGAATTCGAACTGATGGACTTCGGCGCCGAGCGCGTCCATCGCCGCCTGGACCTTGTGCTGACGGTCGTAGGGACAGTAGAGCAGCATGTACCCGCCGCCGCCGGCACCGGTCACCTTGCCCCCGATGGCGCCCTGATTGATCGCTTCTTCGTAGAGCTCGTCGATGTGCGGGTTGGTGATCTTCGACGACATCTGCTTCTTGTACTGCCAGGCCTTGCTGAGCAGGTGGCCGAACTTGGTCAACTCGCCCTGGAGCAGGGCGTTCTTCATCTCGACCGAAAGCTCCTTCTGCATGCGCATGCCGTCGACCGTCGAGGAGTCCCCGGTGCGGAAGCGGTTGGTCTGGTCTTCGATGATGTGGTCGGAGACGCGGGTCGAGCCGGTGAAGCAGAGCATCAAGTTGTATTCGAGCTCGCGGATCGTGTCCGACGGGATGCGCAGCGGGTTGACCACGACACGTTCGCCGGTGAACTCGATGAAGTTGAAGCCGCCGAAGACCGCCGCGTACTGGTCCTGGGCGCCGCCGCCGAGGCCGAGGTCCTTGCGCTCCACTTCCAGGGCCATCGCCGCGATCTCGTAGTCGGTCAGCGGGATGCGCATGTACTGGTTGAGCAGTCCGATCAGGGTGACCACGACCGCCGATGACGAACCCAGCCCGGAGCCGGGCGGTGCGGCGCTGTGGAGAAAAAGGTCGAAGCCCTGATCGGCGTCCCTCGCCACCTTGTGGACAGCCGCCTTGATCAGATCGAGTCGGCCGCCGCTGGGCGCGGTGTCGCCGAGGGCCATCGAGGCGACTTCGTCGAGGTCGAGAGACTGGATGCCGATCTGCCGGTCCTCGCGCGGCCGCAAGGTGCCGTAGACGTACCGGTTGATCGTGGCGCTCATGACCTGGCCACCTTCGTCCGCGGGGTAAGGCGGCACGTCCGTACCTCCCCCGGCGAAACTGACCCGGAGCGGGGTGCGTGCACGCAGGAGCTGAACTTGCTGATTCTCGCCGACATTCATCACCCGAGCACGATACAAAGGTTATGTGCAGAGCGATCAATCACCATCTGGACCAGTGAGTCTGTGTGCAACCGTCTTCAACGAAGCGGAATCGATCGACGTCTGGCTGGACAGCATCATGGCCCAGACCCGGCCTCCGGACGAGGTGATCATCTGCGACGCAGGCTCGACCGACGGCACGATCGATCGCCTTCTCGAGCACGCTGAGGAGGATTCGCGGGTGCGGGTACTGGTCGAGCCGGGGGCCAATGTTCCCGAAGGGCGGAACGCCGCCATCGCTGCCGCGAGCCATCCGGTGATCGCAATCACCGATGCCGGAACGATCCTCAGGGATGACTGGCTGGAGCTGCTTGTCGCTCCGCTCGAGGAGTTTGTCGAGGTCGGAGTCAGCGCCGGCTTTTACGCACCGGCCGGACGCAACCAGTTCGAGCGGATCCTGGCCACGGTCATCACCCCCCGGCGTGGCGACATCGGCGACGACGGGTTCCCGCCTTCCAGCCGTTCGGTGGCTTTTCGCAGGGAGTGGTGGGAAAAGGTCGGTGGTTATCCCGAGTGGCTGCGCGCCGGCGAGGACCTGGTCTTCGATTACCGCCTCCGGGACGAAGGCGCGCGCTTTCACTTCGCCGACGCGGCGATCGTCTCCTGGTACCCGCGGCCGACGCTCGGCGATTTCTATGCGCAGTACCGGCACTACGCCCGGGGAGACGGCCACGGCCACCTGTTCCCCGACCGGCATGCGCTGCGCTACTTCGCTTACGCGGCGGCTCTGGTGCTGGCCTGGTGTTCACGCCGATCGAAGCTTGCCCGGCTGCTGCTGACCGTCGGGTTCTTCGCCCACATGCGCAAGTACGTGGGCCGAATCCAGGAGGAGAAGCCGTACGACGACTTCTCTGGAGCCGTAACGGCTTACGGACTGGTCCCGGTCGTCGTCGTCACCGGCGACATCGCCAAAATGGTCGGGTATCCCCAGGGTCTCTGGGAACGGCAGCGGGCCGGCGGCCCGGAAGGGCTGAAGGCGGCCCGGATCGATTCCCACCGCAGCGCCCGCTCGGTCAGCGGCCTGCGCGGCGAGATCAGGCCGAGCGACGCGAAAAGTTCGTGATCAACAGGCTGAGGGCCAGTTTCGCGCCAATCCCGGCATAAATCAGCAGATTGAGTACGACCGGATTGCCGACAGCGTCGAAGCGGCGGTAGAAGCGACCCATACCGCGATGGAAAGCAACCTCCTGCCGGAAGCCGCGCCGCTTGCCGCTGGACCCGCCCTTGACGTGGAGGACCGTGCCGCCCGGCTCGTAGAAGACTTTCCATCCGGCCCGCCAGAAGCGGCGGCACCAGTCGAGGTCCTCCATGTAAAGCCAGTAGCCCTCGTCGAGCAGGCCGGTGTCGGCCAGCGCCTCGCGCCGAACCAGCATGAAGGCGCCGTTGATCGCGTCGACCTCGCCTGGTTCGTTGTCGCCGAGTTCGGTGGCGCGGTACTGGGAGAGTGACGACCCGGCAATCTCTTTCCGGCCGATGCCGCTGAAGTGGGCCAGCGCGCCGAGTGGCGTCGGGAAGGAGCGCTTGCAGGCGTGATCGAGTTCGCCCGAGGGCGTGACCAGTTTGACTCCGACCATGCCGATCGCCGGATCGCCCTCCAGACACTTGAGGGCGCCGTCGAGCGCCCCTTCGTAGACCTCGGTGTCGGGGTTCAGCAGAAGGATGAACGGCGCCTCGGAGCGGCGGAGCACGAGGTTGTTGGCCGCCGAGAAGCCGATGTTGTCCTGTCGAACCAGCTCGACGGCGGGAAACTCCTCGGCGACCATGTCCGGGGTCGAATCGGTGCTGCCGCTGTCGACCACGGACACCTTCATCTCTGGGGTCGGCGGGTGGGCCTCGAGCGAGGCCAGGCAGCGCCGCAGCAGCCCTTCGGCCCCGTGGCTGACGATCACTACCTCGAGGTCTGGTTGCGGCATGGGATCAGGCTATGGCACATCGCAGGCTCGGGCCCAGCGGAGCTCTAGAAAGCGCCGTCTCCCCGAATCACGGCCTTGGGGGTTCGGGCGAGGATCGAGATGTCGCCGGAGATCGTCAGGTTGTCGAGGTAATCGCGTTCGAGGGCGAGACGCTCTTCGAAGCTGAGGCTGCCACGGCCCGCCACCTGCATCGGGCCGGTAAGGCCGGGCTTGACGCTGAGGCGCTGACGCTGGCGCTCGTCGTAGAGCGCAACCACCGCTTCTTCTTCGGGACGCGGACCGACCAGCGACATGTCGCCAGTCAGGACATTGATGAACTGGGGGATCTCGTCCATGCTCGAACGCCTGAGAAACCGGCCGAAGCGGGTGATCCGCGGGTCGTTCGGAATCTTGAACATCGGCTCTTCGAGCGCGTCGAGATCGATCAGGTCGTCGAGCTGCGATTCGGCGTCGGCATCCATGGTGCGCAGCTTGAACATCGTGAAGCGCTTGCCGTTCTTGCCCACCCGGACCTGCCGGAAGAACACCGGACCCCTTGAATCGAGCTTGATGATGACCGCCGAGAGCAGCAGGATCGGCGAGGTCAGCATGAGCAGCGCCGCCGAGACAGTGAAGTCGAGGGCGCGTTTTATCGCCATCGTCGATCGCGGCGGGATACTGAAGTGGAAGTCCAGCATCGGCACATCGGCGATGCGGTTCAGTTCGGTGTCTGGTCCGAGCACTTCCTGGTTCGCGGGCACGAGGGTGACGGCGACGCCGAACTCCCGGCAGTCGTTGATGATCGCGCCGATCGCCCGGGAATCGAGGCTGTCGTCGGCGATGACGACCCGTGAGATTTCCCGGTCCCGGGCCACGGCGGAAAGATTTTCGATCCCACCGAAGTACTTGACGCCGAGGTCGGCGGGGCCGCTGTGTTCACCGTTTGCCGAGTGGGCCACGAAGCCGCTCAGGTGGATCGCGGTGCCGGCCTGGGTAAGACGTTTGGAAACCAGGGCGGCCTTCGCTCCGGATCCAACGATGACCGTCTTTTCCGGGTCGGCCACCGTCCGGTAGAGACTGCGCACGATGCCGCGCAGGACGATCGAGATCATCACGGCGACGCCGCCGATGGCGATCATCGCGGCGCTGGGGAACACGGGAATCGGCAGCAGTTCGGTCAGGGTCTTGGCGACGACGACTGTGATCGCGGCGGTAGCCAGGATCGACGGAATTTCTTCCGCGGTCCGGTGCTGTATCCGGCGGTCGTCCCGGTCGTACAGGTTGTAGAGCTTGGCGATGAAGATCCAGAGCGGGACGATCATCGCGGCCCAGAGGAGGTTCTGGTCGGTGAGCTTGCCGATCTCCCAGGCGATGAGAATGCCGGCCGCGATCCCCGTCGTATCCGCGAGGGCGAGTGCCCAGCGCCGAAGACGGCGAAGCTGAACGGCTGAATTGGGCCGTGACGGACGCCCGGAAGCGGGACCGAGATTCGCTTCGCCCGCCTCGGAAGGTGTTGATGAATCGTTTCTGGAACTGGAAATGCGGCTCACTCGGCTTTCCTTTGGAGCCAGTTCTGGACGAGGCTGGACTGGGTATTCACGTGTAGTAACCACGCGCTGGTGCAGAAGGTGCGCTCTGGCTCTTAACTTCTATCGCAGTATTCGGTCTTCTCTTCGTACGGGCGTCGGTGACTGGTCGGGTGCATGTTTGACGGCGTCTGAGTCCCCTACCCGAAAACTGCGGGCCTTAACCTCGGAGGAGTACCGTTCAGGGGTTAGAAATGCCCAAAAAAGCGACCCAGGATCCGCTCTCTCCCTTTAGTTCCGAAGTTCGGCGCTGGTTCGAAGCCACCTTCGAAGGGGCGACGCGGGCCCAGGCCGAGGGCTGGAAAGCGATCAGCGGAGGGAAAAACACGCTGATCTGCGCCCCGACCGGCTCCGGCAAGACCCTGGCCAGCTTCCTCTGGGGCATCGACAGCCTCGCCCGGCGCCCGGATCGCGCTCCGGGAGTGAAACTGGTCTACGTATCGCCGCTGAAGGCGCTTTCTTACGACATCGATCGCAACCTGAAGGCGCCGCTGCGCGGCATCGGGTCCGACATCTCGGTCGCGCTGCGCACCGGCGATACCCCCCAGTCTGAACGCGCCCGGATGCGTCGCAACCCGCCGGACATCCTGATTACCACCCCGGAATCGCTCTACCTGATGCTTTCCTCGGGGGCCCGGGAGATCTTCCACTCGGTGGAGACGGTGATCGTCGACGAGATCCACGCCGTCGCCGCAACCAAACGCGGAGCCCACCTCGCCCTCACCCTGGAGCGCCTCGACCATCTGGTCCAGAACGGAATCGAAAACGAAAAAGAGAAGACCGGGTCGGTTAAGCCCGCGAATGCGTCGCAAAACCGACCCGGTGTTCAGCGGATCGGACTTTCGGCGACCCAGCGGCCGCTTGAGCGCATCGCGAAGTTCCTGGCCGGCCCGAAGCGGACATGCGAGATCGTCGATGCAGGCGAAGGGAAGAAGCTCGACCTCGAGATCGTCGTCCCGGTCGAGGACATGTCGAACCCGGTGGTCAGCGACCAGGCCATGAACGGGCCCGGCGAAGGCCACGCCCGCTCGATCTGGCCGGCGATGTATCCGCAGCTGCTCTCGCTGGTCAAGGAGCACACTTCGACCATCATCTTCGTCAACAACCGCCGGGCCGCTGAACGGCTCGCCCAGCGGCTGAACGAGCTCGACGAAACGGGCGAGACCGGAGAGTCGCCCAACCGGACCGCGACCGAGACGGCGCCGGTCTCCGAGGGCGAAAGGACGGGCCCCTTACTGGCCAGGGCTCACCACGGTTCGCTGTCCCACGACGAGCGCACCGTGGTCGAGGAGCAGTTGAAGTCGGGACAGATCCCCTGCCTGGTGGCGACGTCGTCGCTCGAACTCGGCATCGACATGGGTGCGGTCGACCTGGTGATCCAGGTCGAGTCGCCGAAGTCGGTCAGCCGGGGCCTGCAGCGGATCGGCCGCGCGGGTCACGGGCTGGGCGAGACCTCCAAAGGCCGGATCTTCCCCAAGTTTCGCGGTGACCTGCTGGAAAGCGCAGTGGTCACGCAGCGCATGCGCGACGGCCAGATCGAGGAGACCGTGATCCCGGTCAATCCACTCGACGTGCTGGCCCAGCACCTGGTCTCGATGGCGGCGCTCGACCGGTGGAATACGAAGGACGCCTTCGACCTGGTGACGCAGACGGCTTCTTTCGCCGAACTCTCCGAGGAGAATTTCGAGAACGTGCTCGACATGCTCGACGGCCGCTACCCGTCGGACCGTTTTGCCGAACTGCGTCCCCGGATCGTGTGGGACCGGACGGAAGCCACGATCGAGGGGCGAAAGGGCGCCCGTTCGCTCGTCGTCACCAACGCCGGCACGATCCCCGACCGCGGCCTCTACGGCGTCCACCTGCCGGACGGCCGCCGGGTCGGCGAACTCGACGAGGAGATGGTCTACGAAGCGCGGGCCGGCCAGGTGTTCCTGCTCGGCGCCTCCAGCTGGCGCATTCAGGAGATCACCCGCGACCGGGTGATCGTGATCCCGGCGCCCGGCGTGCCCGGCGCGATCCCTTTCTGGCGCGGCGACGGGATTGGCCGGCCGGCGGAACTCGGCAAAGCGATCGGCGCTTTCTCCCGCGAAGCGGTCAACGCCGAGCCGAAAGAACTGGAAAAGACCCACCACCTCGATCCGATGGCCGCCGCGAACCTCGTCGCCTACCTGCGGGAGCAGCAGGACGCCACCCGGGTCGTGCCTTCGGACACCTCGATCGTGATCGAGCGGTTCCGGGACGAGATCGGCGACTGGCGTCTGTGTGTGCTCTCTCCCTACGGCGGACGGGTCCATTCGGCCTGGGGTCTGGCCATCGCGCGCAAGCTGCGAGACGAGCACGATCTCGAGGCCGACGCGATCTATTCCGATGACGGCATCGCGATCCACCTGCCCGACGCCGACGAGCCGCCGTCGGCCGACCTGGTGATGATCGAGCCGGACGAGCTCGAGGATCTGGTCGTGCGCGAGCTCGGTACTTCCGCGCTCTTTGGTGCCCGGTTCCGGGAGAACGCGGCGCGCTCCCTGCTGATCCCCCGGGCCTACCCCGGCAAGCGCACCCCGCTGTGGCAACAGCGGCTGAAGTCCCAGAGCCTCCTCGAGGTCGCCCAGGACTTCCCGCGGTTCCCGGTGATCCTCGAGACATACCGCGAATGCCTCCAGGACGTGTTCGACCTGCCCGGACTCGACGCCCTGCTGCGCGGGCTCCATTCACGCGAGCTCTCGCTGGTCGAGGTCGAGACACAGACCGCCTCGCCGTTCGCGTCGTCGCTCCTCTTCGATTACGTCGCTACCTACATGTACGAGGGCGACACGCCGAACGCTGAACGCAAGGCGACGGCGCTTTCCCTCGACCGCGAGCTACTGCGCGAATTGCTCGGCCAGGACGAGCTGCGCGAGCTGATCGAACCGGAAGCCCTGATCGAGGTGGAGCAGTCCCTCCAGCACCTGACCGAGAACGGCCAGGCAACCGACCGGGATGGCCTCCAGCAGATCCTGAGGCGCCTCGGCGACCTGACCGAGGCCGAGGCTGAAGCCCGGACCCGGGACGGAAAGTCGGCCAGGTCGATGCTTGAGAATCTGGTCAAGGAGCGCCGGGTCGCGAAGGTCCGGATCAACGGCGAGACGCGTTTCATCGCCGGCGAGGACGCCGGGCTGTACCGGGACGCGCTGGGTGTTTCGCCGCCCGGCGGACTGCCGGCCAGCTACCTCGAGGAGCGTGACGAGCCGATGGTCTCGCTCGTCTCCCGTTACGCCCGGACCCATGGCCCCTTCCCGACCGCCCAGCTCAAGGACCGATACGGGGTCGATCCGACACCTGCGTTAGCCCAACTCGAGGCGGCGGGGGTGGTCATGCGGGGCGAGATCCTGCCGGGCGGCACCCAGCGCGAATGGTGCGAAGCCGACGTGCTCCGCCGGGTGCGGCGGGCCAGCCTCGCCCACCTCCGCCAGGAGGTCGAGCCGGCCGACGCCGCGACCTACGCCCGCTTCGTCGCCTCGTGGCAGGGGGTCGACCGGTACCGCCGCGCCGGGGCGGGTCCCGACCGCCTGCGGGAGATCCTGGTCCCGCTGCAGGGCGTGGCGCTGACCCCGAAGGTCTGGGAGCGCGACGTGCTGCCGCGCCGGGTCGGCGCTTACAACCCGGCCTGGCTGGACGAGCTCTGTACCAGCGGCGAGGTCGTCTGGATCGGCGCGGGTGCGATCGGCCGGGCCGACGGGCGGGTCGCGTTCTACTTCCGGGAAGACGTGCGCCTGGCCGGCCCGCCGCCGGCCAACATCAAGCTGGAGCGGCCGGAGAGCCCGGTTCACGATGCGATCCGGGAGCGGCTCGCCGGCGGGCCCGCCTTCTGGCTCGACCTCGTCGCCGAACTCGATCGCACCGCGGAAGAGCTCCATTCGGCGATCTGGGACCTGGCCTTCAACGGCGAGATCACAAACGACTCATTCGCACCGCTGCGCGCCCCGCGGCTGCGGGCGGTGCCGCGAACCGAACCCGGTCGCGGCCGGTTCAGCCGCCGCCGCGCCGCCGCGAGCCCGACCGTGCAGGGACGCTGGTCCCTGACCGAGGTGCTCTTCAGGAACTCACCCGCTGCCGGACCCCGGTTCCGGGCACAGGCTGAGCTGATGCTCGAGCGTCACGGCATCCTGACCCGCGAGATGGCTCTGGCCGAAGGCATTCCCGGCGGCTTCTCCACCCTGTATCCCGAGCTCTCGAACCTCGAGGTCCTGGGCTCGGCCCGCCGCGGGTACTTCATCGAAGGACTCGGTGGTGCCCAGTTCGCCCTGCCCGGCGCGGTCGAGCGGCTGCGTTCCCAGCCTCTCGATGACGAAACGCTGACCGTGCTCGCTTCGACTGACCCGGCGAACCCCTACGGCGCGACCCTGAAGTGGCCGAAGCTCGAGAATCGTCGGCGTCCGGCCCGCTCGCCCGGTTCCTACGTCCTGCTTCGCTCCGGACAGCCACTGCTCTACCTGGAGAAGGGCGGCAAGGGCATCCTTCGGCTCGACCCCGGACTCGTTGGCGACGAGCTGATCCGTCTGCTCGGTGAATTCGCGCGGTGCGCCGAAGAGGGGCTGATCGCACCGCTGAAGGTCGAACGGTTCGACGGGGAGCCGTTGATGGGCTCCGGGTATGAGGGGGCGCTGGTCCAGGCCGGTTTCAGCCGCCAGCCGCGGAAACTGGTTGTGCCCGCCTGATCCGGGTAAAACCATCTCGTGGCTGAAGGCGACACAGTGTTCCGCTGGGCCGCCCGGCTTCGGGAGGCGTTCGATGGACGCCGAATCGTAAAGGCCGAGGCCCCCAACCCACGCAGCCCGCTGCGGCGGTCGGCCCATCGCCTGGCCGGAACCGGAGTGGAGGAAATCGAGACCCACGGCAAGCACCTGATCCTCAACTTCACTGGCGGTTTGTCGCTCCACGCCCACATGGGCATGAGCGGCGGTTGGTACGTCTACCGCACCGACGAACCCTGGCGACGTGGGCGGCGTTCGGCCTGGCTGATCCTCGATCTGGGTGGCATCGACGTGGTCCAGTTCGGGGGCCCGACCATGCGCCTGGTGAGAAAGATCGAGCTGAAACGCGATTCCCGGCTCGCTTCGATCGGAGCGGACCTTCTCGGCACCGACTTCGACGTCGAGTCCGGGACCGACACGCTTGCCACCGCCGGAAAGGTCGAACTCGGCGAAGCCCTGCTCAACCAGCACCTGCTCGCCGGCATCGGCAACATCTTCAAGTCCGAGGCCTGCTTCGCGGCCCGGCTTGATCCCTGGCGGCCGGTCGATTCTTTTGATCGCGAAGAATTGACGAGTGTCGTTGAGATCGCCAGGAAGCAGCTTGTGGTCGGCGCCGAAACCGGCCGCCGCCCGAAAACCGTCTACCGCAGGGCCGGCCGCCCATGTCCCAGGTGCCGGACGGGGATCAAGTCCAGGGGACAGGGCCTCGACAACAGGACGACCTACTGGTGCCCCAACTGTCAGCGGTGAACCTCGGGCGGGTTTCTTGCCTGTAGAGGCAACATGGTGTCGACTCGGATTACTTACGCGATTCCGCCCTGGATTCTTCGGTAGTTTGGAATTCCGATGCCAGTAAGGGATACTGGCGCTGTGCCCTTGGATGAGGAATCCGTTGCCGGACTGCTCCGGAGTGTGCCCCTGTTCGCCGAACTGGAGGACGACGATCTGGAGAGATTCTCCCGGGTAGCGGTCCCGCGCTCATATCCGGAGGGCACCCGCGTCTTTCACGAGGGCGACCATTCCGACGCCTGTTACATCGTCCGGTCCGGCACCTTCCGTGTGACAAGGGAGCATCCCGACGGCCGCGCTATCACCCTGGCGACGCTCTCCACCGGTGACATCGTCGGTGAGCTTGCGATGCTCGACGGCGAAGTCCGGTCGGCAAGCGTCGAGACTCTCGGCGGCGAAGGCGAGCTGCTCGCCCTGCCCGCGAGTGATGTGCGGTCACTGCTCGAACGCCATCCGGAGATCACGGTGAAGATGGTCGCTGCCCTCACCCGCCGTCTGCGCGCGGCCAACGAGCGCATCTCCCGGCAGTCGTTCCAAACGGTGCCTTCGAGGGTCGCCGGCGTGCTATCGCAGCTGGTCGACGACGAAGGAAACGACGGCAATCAGGGTGAAGTGACGATCCGGATGAACCAGGCCGACCTGGCTCAACTCGCCGGAACTTCCCGTGAAAGTGTCAGCCGGTTCCTCGCCGACCTCGAGCGATCCGGTGTGGTGCGGGCGGGTCGGGGCCAGGTGACCATCCTGGAACCCGCCAAGCTCGGCAACTACATATTCTAGGTCCACATGGCATCCGGGCTATACGCACTCAACTTCTATTCGCCCCTGTTCGTCGACCAGCTGAAACGCGGCCGGAAGACCGCGACGATCCGTCTCGGCGACAAGTCGGCCAAGTACGAGCGCAGCCAGGTCGTCTGGGTCACCGTCGGCTCCCGGCATTCGCGCCGCGAGAAGATCTTCTCGGCGATCATTGACGAGGTCGAGGTCAAGCGCCTCTCGGACCTCTCTCCCCGCGACATCGAGCGCGACAATCCGGAATTTCGCCGGGTCGAAGAGACCCGCGGCTTCCTCGAGCAGATCTACGACCGCGAAATCGAGCCGGACGCTCTGGTGACGATCATCCACTTCTCGCAGGTGGTCGAGGCCGGCCTGGCCGGCTTCGGAACGGTTCCTTCACCCAACTGAGCCGATGTCTTTGTCCGGACCAGATCCGGCTTTCGAGTTCACTTCCCGGTGGCAGCTTTCGGTCGACCTCGAAACGGTCTGGGACGCCCTGGTCGACTTCAAGGCCTGGCCTGAATGGTGGCCCGGTCTCCAGTCGGTCGAGGAAACCGCCGCAGGCGATCCCGACGGGATCGGCCAGCGGGCGAGCTCACGCTGGCGGGGCCCGGTCGGCTACACGATCGAATTCGACATCGAGACGATCGAGCGCGACCACCTGAAGAGCTTGAAGGGCAAGGCGACCGGCGAGATGACCGGTTCCGGGACCTGGCACATCAGCTCGATAACCGATCCAGCAGAGCCGGACCGGGTGTGGACCCAGATCGTCTATGAGTGGCATGTGGTCGCCACGAAGAAGTGGATGCAGATCCTGAACCCGATAGCCCGTCCAGTTTTCGTTTATTCCCATGACCACGTCATGGAAGCGGGGGCAGAGGGCCTGGCGGAGTACCTGGAGTGCGAAATGCGGGGATTTGCGACTGGCGAGGACGCTAAGGGCTGATGTATCGGTCTGCCGCGGGTGGCGGGCGAAACAAGTAGCGCGAGAACCAGCCCTTTGAGTTTCGCCCTATTCCCGTCTCGCTGAGCTCTGCACAAGGCGCCGGATTTCCCAACTGGGAAATCTCGGCGTTTGCTGCAGTGAATGGTCTACCCGTGAGCGGAACGTGGTTGGCCCGAACAATCTCGGGCTTGAAGTTGTCGCAGGTTCACCCGCCACCCGCGGCAGACCGAAACCTCAGACCCTGTATGGTTCCTGAAGGTTTGGCACTCTCATAGCTAGAGTGCCAGCGAAGTATTTCGAACACACATGACAACGGAGGTATGTATGAAGCTGAAGCCCCTCGGGGACAGGCTGATCGTTAAGCCGGTTGAGGAAGAAGAGACCACCGCAAGTGGCCTCGTCCTTCCCGAAACGGCCAAGGAGAAGCCCCAGAAGGGAACGGTAGTGGCCGCCGGAGATGGCGCCATTGCTGAAGACGGAACCCGCCGCCCGCTCGACGTGAGCGAAGGCGACGAGGTCCTCTACTCCAAGTACGGCGGGACCGAAATCACGGTAGAGGGCGACGAACTGCTCGTCCTGCGTGAATCGGACGTCCTCGCCAAGGTCCAGTAACCCCTCAAACAAGCCTTTCAGGAGGTACACCACATGGCTCATAAAGAGCTGAAGTTCGCAGAAGAAGCACGGGGGGCCCTGCAGGCCGGCGTTGACGCCGTTGCCGACGCAGTCAAGGTCACCCTCGGTCCCAAGGGCCGATACGTAGTACTCGACAAGAAGTTCGGCGCTCCGACGATCACCAACGACGGTGTCACCATCGCCCGCGAGATCGAGATCGAAGACGTATTCCAGAACCAGGGCGCCCAGCTCGTTCGTGAAGTTGCGACTGCAACAAATGACGTCGCTGGTGACGGAACCACCACCGCCACCCTGCTCGCCCAGATCATCGTCCGCCAGGGCCTGAAGAACGTCGCTGCCGGAGCCAATCCGCTGGCGCTTCGCCGTGGCATCGAGAAGGCCGTCGACGAAGTAGTCGACAACCTCCGCAACAAGCAGTCCGCGGAGATCAACGGCAAGGAGCAGATCGCTCGCGTCGCCGCCATTTCGGCAGCTGACGACGAGATCGGCAACACAATTGCCGACGCGATCGACAAGGTCGGCAAGGACGGCGTGGTCAACGTCGAAGAAGGCCAGACCTTCGGCATGGAACTCGAGTTCACCGAGGGCATGCAGTTCGACAAGGGCTACATCTCGCCCTACATGGTCACCGACCAGGACCGGATGGAGGCTGTTCTCGAAGAGCCGTACGTCCTGATCGCCAACCAGAAGATCGGCTCCGTCCGGGACATCCTTCCCGTACTCGAGCAGGTCATGCAGGGCGGCAAGCCGTTGCTGATCGTCGCCGAGGACGTCGAAGGTGAATGCCTCGCGACCCTCGTGGTCAACAAGCTGCGTGGCACCTTCACCGGTGTTGCGGTCAAGGCGCCGGGATTCGGCGACCGCCGCAAGCGCATGCTCGAGGACATCGGCATCCTGACCGGTGGTGAAGTCATCACCGAAGAGATGGGCCTCAAGCTGGAGAACACCCAGCTGACCCAGCTCGGCCAGGCCCGCCGCGTAGTCGTCTCCAAGGACACGACCACGATCATCGACGGTTCCGGTGAAGCTGACGCGATCAAGGGTCGCATCAAGCAGATCCGTTCGGAAATCGAGAACACCGATTCCGAGTTCGACCGGGAGAAGCTCCAGGAGCGCCTCGCCAAGCTGGCCGGCGGCGTTGCCGTGGTCAAGGTCGGAGCTGCCACCGAGACCGAGATGAAAGAGAAGAAGCACCGCGTCGAAGACGCCCTGCAGGCGGCCCGTGCGGCGCTGGAAGAGGGAATCGTCCCCGGCGGCGGAGTTGCCCTTCTCAACGCTCAGGAAGCACTCGACGTCGACGCATTCGAAGACGCCGACGAGCGCACCGGTGCCCAGATCATCCATCGCTCGCTCGAAGAGCCCGTTCGGCAAATCGCCGAGAACTCGGGTCTCGAGGGATCGGTCGTGGTCAATAAGGTCCGCGGACTCAAGACCGGCGAAGGCCTCAACGCCTCCAACGGTGAGTACGGCGACATGGTCAAGGCCGGAGTTCTCGACCCGACCGTCGTCACGCGTTCAGCGCTCCAGAACGCCGCGTCGATCGCGAAGAACATCCTCGTGACCGAGGCGATCATCGCCGAGCCCGCCGAAGAAGGCGGAGGCGGCATGCCCGCGATGCCCGACATGGGCGGAATGGGCGGCATGATGTAAGCAGCCATTTTACGATGGTTGTGCGCAAAGGCCCGGGAAATCCGGGCCTTTGCTTTTGCACCATTGACGCGGCGCGGCCGAAGTGTTCTACTGGGAACAACGGGGCCACGCGGGCGCCGAACGAGAGGGGCGGAATGAGCCGGGTTAACATCGACAGATCCTCGCCGACCGACTATCGACACAGGCACTATCCGGTACCCCTCTCAGCTCCGCCGAGGCGGTGGCCGAAGGAATCCTCGCGATCCAGGCCCAGGACGGGTCCGGCGCGTGACTGGCGATCAGGGCGAGGACGTCTGAACTAACCTCGTCAAGAGGCAGGTCGCCGGAACCTGGAAGCGAACGGGTCGCCGACTATTTGCGGGTGCCGGTGATCATGAGATAGGTCCGTGACTGGCGGATCACGTCTCCGTCGCGATCCGCTTCGACGAACTGGATGAAGTTGTCCCGGAACTTCGCGACCCCGTCGTCATCCAGCGAATCGACGATCGTCCGGGTCGGCCCGAATGCCCGGGAGAAGAGGTCCCAGTACGCCTCACCCGACTCGATCACGAAAGGAGTGTCGAGCTCCTCGAATTCGAGGTCAAACTCGCCCAGCAGTTCCTTGGCGTGTTTCTCGGTACCCCACTGGAGCGGGCTTCCGGCGCCTTCGGCCGGCTTTGGCTGATACGCCGACATGAACTTGAAGAACCGGCCGATGCCGCCGTCGGGTCGCCAGGCCGTCAGAGCGATCCGGCCGCCCTGAGCGGTGACCCGCGCCAGCTCATTCGCCGCGGCCGAATGGTCCGGGGCGAAGATCAGCCCGACCGACGAGCTGACGGCCTTGAAGGTGCCGTCGGCAAACCGGAGATTCTCACAGTCTCCGACTTCGTAACTGATGCCGAGTTCGGCCTTGTCTGATCTGCGCCGGGCCGTTTCGATCATACCCGGTGCGAGGTCGATCCCGATCACCTCGGCGCTGCTGCGCGAGGCCGCCCGGGCCGTCACCCCGCCGGTGCCACAGCCGATGTCGAGCCAGTGCGGCGGCTCGTCGGGCGCAAGGCTCTCGACGATCGCGTCGTGCATGTCGGAGATGTGAGTCTCGATCTCCTCGAACGGTCCCGACCCCCACATCACGCTCTGGGACTTCTTCAGATCCTCGAAAGCCATGGCACACCTCCTGCCGCTTACTGCTGCCCTGCCTTCAGCCTAACGGCGGGCGGCCGCCCGTGAGGATCAACGGCGGGCGTGGAGATAGGAGAAAGGCAGGAAGCGGTCGTCCCGCAGCTTGTTCCTCATCACCCGCATCGATTCCGGGTAGTGGTACGGGTTGTAGGGGTCAAAGTCACCGAAGCCGCGGTAGTAGGCGAGCATGCGCACGCGGGGACGCTTGTTGACCCAGTGGAACATCTGCCTAACGAAAGTGATGTCGTCGGAGCCGGTCACGCCCCATTCGGTGATCGCGATCGGCTTACCGCGCCAGGGTTTCCCGCGCATGAACTTGTTGAGGTCGCGCCAGTACGGATAGTTCGAATAGAAGTCGGTGCCGGCCCAGTCGACGAAGTACTTGCCGGGCCAGTAGTTGCCGGGCCAGTTGCCGCGTACCTTCGGGGAGCCGGCGGGCAGGGGGCTCCAGATCATCGAGACCGGCGCCGCCGGCATCGTCTCCGGCTGTTTCGTCTCGCCCCACTGGACGTGACGCATGCGCAGCTTCCGGAGGAGGCGGTTGATCGCGACGATCTCGCGGCCGCCACGCACGATCACGGCGATCCGCTGGAATGCCTTGCGATACCAGTAGGTGGTGTGCTCGCCTCCGCGCTTCGAGCCGTCGCAGTTGACGGCCGACCACGCGTTGCGGCAGCGGTTCGGTTCACCAAGGGGCCGGATGTAGGCGCGCAGGTTCTTCTCGGCGAAGAACCGATTCATTTTCCAGAGGTACGGGTCACCGGCGCCGGACGCGATTTCCCGCGGCGTGATCAGCTCCTCCTGGGTTTCGTCGTCGGCGGTCGAGATGTGGAGCATCGGGGTGACCCGGGCGTTTCCCCACCGTTCGTACGCGAGGTCGAGGCCGTTGCCCCAGGGATGGAAGGTCTGGAGGACCGCCGGATGTTTGCCTACCGATTCGGTGTAGTTCTGAAAGCTCGCGAGGGAGCCGTCGTCGCTGACTCCGGTCAGGACCTTGCCTTTGGGCGGCCCGAAAATCGCAGCCTGGGACGGCTGTGCCAGAAGCAGCAGGAGAAGCAGTACGAGTGCGGCCGGGATCAACCGGGCTGGATTTGGCTTCACATCCATTGCTTTCGTAACAAGAGGCCGCGGCCCTCGTTGCGGTTCAGGCAGATTGGGAGAGAACGTCCGCCATGCGTGCCGGGGTGACCCCCAGGGATTCGACGTCGGCGGTGCCACGACTGGTGGTCATGGAGACACGCATCAGCTCGGCTTCCTGCCAGGTGGCGAACACCGCCTCCTTGAAGATCCGGTGGAGGGTCTCAAGGCCGAGGTGGACCACCGGCAACGGCACGTGCCAGAGGCGGCGTGGCCG
>JBBSKC010000004.1:0-55343 GCA_038256675.1 Solirubrobacterales bacterium
ACCGGCGACGTCGGCAAAGACGTGGCGGAGGGCCGCCTTGACGTTGAGGCTGTTCCCGCCGGCCCGGAAGAGGACCCGGGCCGCGAGCAGGTTGATCAGCAGGCCGCCGACCGCAATCACCATCATGCCCCCGCCGAGGATCTCCTCCGGATCGCCGAGACGGCCGATCGCCTCGACGATCACCCAGACGGCGACCAACACGAGAAGGATGCCGTTGACCAGGGCGGCCAGGATTTCGGCGCGTTTGTAGCCGAACGTGCGCTTCGACGTAGCGGGCCGGGCAGCGAGCATCACCGCCCCGAGCGCGAGGAAGAGCGAGAAGCTGTCGGAAAGCATGTGGCCCGCGTCGGCCAGCAGAGCGAGGCTGCCGGTGATCAACCCGCCGACGGCTTCGACCACCATGAATGTCGCGGTCAGACCTGCCGCGATCAGCAGAGCGCGTCGGTCGGTCCCCCGATAGGCGCCGGGTCCGTGGCTGTGAGATCGGTCGTGCTGGTGGTCGGACGACTCCATGGATTTTCCAGTCTACGAACCCGGGTGGTACCGCTGATAAATTGACCTCTTGGCACGCAGAGACAGAGTCCGAACCCTCGTCCGCCGTCACCGACGGATCCTCATCGCTGGCGGCGCAGTCTTCGCTTCCGGAGTCATGCTCGTTGCCGCGGCCAACGCCTGGGTGCTGATCAAGGGCGACGCTTCGACGTTCTCCGAAGCCGAAACCGCTCCCCACGCCGAAACGGCGATCGTTCTCGGAGCGTTTGTGCAGCCCGACGGGAAGATGTCGAAGATGCTTGCCGACCGGGTTGACCAGGCCGCCGCGCTCTGGAAGGCCGGCAAGGTCGAGAAGATCCTCGTCAGCGGCGACCACGGCCAGTGGAAATACGATGAACCCGACACGATGAAGAACGCACTGGTCGCCGGGGGAATCCCGGCGACTGAAATCTTCACCGACCACGCGGGATTCAACACCAGGGCTTCGATGGTCCGGGCCCATGACGTCTTCGAGGTTGACGACGCCCTGGTCGTGACCCAGGGCTTCCACATGAGGCGTGCGCTCTACCTGGCCGATGCCGCCGGCCTTGACGCTTCAGGCGTCACTTCCGATCTCCACTCCTACGGTGGTCAGGGCCTCAAGAGTTCGATTCGTGAAGTCGCCTCCAGGGTCAAGGCGGTCGGGGAAGTCGTTTTCGACAGCGACGTCACGGGCGGACCGGAGGTCCCGATCGACGGCACCGCTGCAGCGAGCCGGGGTCCCGCGCCCCCGCCCGGAACCCCGCCGGCCGGCGCCCCAGGTGGCTGAGCCGGGCCCCGGGAACTGACGATGGCCAACCCGATCACAGACCCCGACGTCAGCTGGAAGGACGCCGGCTCCGAGTTCATCCGGAGCGAGGTGGCCGGCGGCGCCGTTTTGCTGGTCGCCACGATCGCCGCGATCTCCTGGGCAAATGCGCCTTTCGGCGACTCGTACTTCTCTTTCTGGGAGACCGAACTTTCGATCGGCATCGGCGACTTCAGTCTCTCGGATGACCTCCAGCACTGGGTCAACGACGCCCTGATGGCGATCTTCTTTTTCGTGGTCGGGCTGGAGATCAAGCGCGAACTCGTAGTCGGAGAGTTGAACGACCGGGCCAAGGCCTCGTTGCCGATCATCGCCGCGATCGGCGGCGTCGTCCTGCCGGCGGCGATCTTCACGGCTTTCAACGTCGGTTCTGATGCGATCGACGGCTGGGCCATCCCGATGGCGACGGATATCGCTTTCGCCGTGGCCGTTCTCGCCTTGCTCGGCAAGCGCATCCCCTCCGGGGTCCGGCTACTGCTGCTCAGCGTGGCGATCGTCGACGACGTGATCGCGATCTCCGTGATCGCGCTGTTCTACACATCCGACATCAACCTGATCTGGCTGGCGGTCGGCGGCGCCGGACTGGCCACGGTCATGTTGATGCGGCAGTTCGGGGTCAGTCGCATCGCTCTTTACGTCTTCGTCGGTATCGTCGTCTGGCTCGGCTTCTTCGAATCAGGCGTTCACGCCACCATCGCCGGAGTTCTGCTCGGACTGCTGACCCCGGCCCGGCCGATCGATGGCAGACACGTGCTCGAAAAGCTCGAGCACGCGATCCACCCCTACACCAGCTTCATCATCGTGCCACTCTTTGCCCTCGCCAACGCCGGGATCCTCCTCAGTGCCTCCATCGTCAAGGAAGCCTCCACCAGCGAGGTCTTCCTCGGAATCGCCTTCGGCCTGGTCGTCGGCAAGACACTCGGCATCAGTGCCGCCATCTTCATCGCCGAGAAGCTGGGTCTGGGCAAGCGACCGACCGGAGTGGAAACCGCTCACGTCTGGGGGATCGCCGCCCTCGGCGGCATCGGCTTCACGGTTTCGCTGTTCATTGCCCAGCTGGCGTACGAAACACCAGAGATCATCGAGACGGCGAAGATCGGCATCTTCGCCGGCTCCCTGATCAGTGCGATATTCGGCAGCCTGCTCCTGCTTCGCAGCGGCCGACGGGCGGAGACGTCTCCGCCAGACGAGGATCCGGCCTGACCAAGGCGTACCACTCCTCACGATCAGAATCGCACAGCGAGACCATCATTTATCTCTTGCGAGCGAAGTGATTCTGATTACGTTTCTAATGCGCGGCCGGCGGAGACGCCGGGGTCCGGTCCCATACCGGGTGAGACGTGGTTCGGCGGGCCCTCTGGGCCGCTGTCGGCGGGTTCGACGTTGCCCGTGTGGATCTCTGGGTTGGCCGGGACCGTGCCGAGGTAGCGGTCGACCATGCGAGCGCACTGGCGTCCTTCGTTGATCGCCCAGACGATCAGCGACTGGCCGCGGCGGGCGTCGCCGGCGGCGAACACGCCGGGGACCGAAGTCTCGTAGGTGCCGGCCTTGATGTTGCCGCGCCCGTCCTTGTCGACGCCGATGCCATCGAGCAGCTCCTGCTCCGGATGGAGGAATCCCATGGCCAGCAGGACGAGGTCGGCCTTGATCTCGAATCCGGTGCCTTCGACCGGACCGAATGGCGGTGCGTCTTCGGCGCGAGCTGCATGGAGGGTCTTGACCTGGCCGTCCTCGCCGGAAAGGTGAGTAGTGGTGATCGAGAAGTCCTGTTCGCCCTTGTCGACGCTCAAGGCCTCTTCCATTGCGTAGGAGAGCCGGTACTTCTGCGGCCAGAGCGGCCACGGGGTGCGATCGTCCGGCCTGGCTTCGGGCGGTTCCGGAAGCAGCTCGAGCTGGACGACCTGCTTCGCGCCTTCCCGGACGGAGTTGCCGACGCAGTCGGCCCCGGTGTCACCCCCGCCGATGACGACGACGTTCTTGCCCGCAGCCGTGATGGTTCCCACCGGGGGCGGTGTGGCCATGGGCTTCGGGCCGACTTCGCCCGCGACCCAGCGGTTGCGGATGTAAAGGTAATCCATCGCGAAGTGGACGCCCTCGAGTTCGCGGCCGGGAACGGGCAGGTCGCGCGGGACCCGGGAACCCGTGGAGAGCACGACGGCGTCGTAACGCGAGTTCAGTTCTTCGACCGTGATGTCGACTCCGACGTCGACGCCGCACTTGACGACGACACCTTCGTGGATCAGCTGCTGGACCCGTCGCTCGACCACGGTTTTCTCGATCTTGAAGTCAGGTACACCGAAACGGATCAGGCCGCCGGCGGCTTCGTCGCGTTCGTAGAGGACCACGGAATGTCCGGCGCGGCGGAGTTGCTGGGCCGCCGCCATTCCCGCCGGGCCGGCACCGACGACGGCTACTGTCCGAAGCGTTTCGCGCTTCGGCGGGCGCGGGCGGATCCAGCCTTCTTTCCAGGCGCGATCGACGATGGTCTGTTCGATCTGCTTGATCGTCACCGATTCGTTTTCCCGGATCTCGAGCACGCAGGCGGCTTCGCATGGAGCCGGGCAGAGCCGTCCGGTGAATTCGGGGAAGTTGTTCGTGGCGTGAAGCTGGCGGATGGCGTCCTGCCAGCGGCCGTGGTAGACGAGGTCGTTCCAGTCCGGGATCAGGTTGCCGAGGGGGCAGCCGTTGTGACAGAACGGGACGCCACAGTCCATGCATCGGGCACCCTGGGCCGAGAGTTCTTCGTCGCTCCGCTTGACCACGAACTCGTCGTAGTCGGCGACCCGGTCGTCGGCCTCCCGGTAAGGAATGCCGGCCCTGTGAATCTCGAGGAATCCGCCGAGCTTGCCCATGGTCAGGCCTCCCGGTCCGCGGAGACGGCCTGAGGTTCGCCGATCACTTCGACCGCGTCGTCTGCCTGGGCGTCGGTGACGGCCGCCTGAGTCTCGGATTCGAGTTCAGCGAGCACACGCTTGTAATCGGCCGGGAAGACCTTCACGAATCGGGAAGAACTCTCGGCCCAGGTATCTAGCAGGCGTTCCGCGACCTTGGACCCGGTGCGCCGCCCGTGCTCTTCGATCAGGCCCCGCAGCTCGATCAGGTCGGCCTCGTCGGGTACCTCGAGCTGGTTCTGCATCGCCGGGTTGACCCTCTGCTCGAACTTGTCGTTCTCGTCGAGGACATACGCGATGCCGCCACTCATGCCGGCCGCGAAGTTGCGGCCGGTCGGACCCAGCACGACGACCTGTCCACCGGTCATGTACTCGCAGCCGTGGTCCCCGACGCCCTCGATGACGGCGGTGGCGCCGGAGTTCCTTACGGCGAAGCGCTCGCCGCCGATGCCGCGGAAGAAGGCCCTGCCCTTGGTCGCGCCGTAGAGCGCGGTGTTGCCGACGATCACGTTGTGCTCGGGCACGTAGGTGGTGTCTTCCGCCGGGGCGACCGCGATCGTGCCGCCGGAAAGGCCCTTGCCGACATAATCGTTGACCCCGCCGCGCAGGGAGAAAGAAACCCCGGGAGCGAGCCAGCCACCGAAGGACTGTCCGGCGTTCCCGCTCATGTTGACTTTGATCGTGTCCTCCTCGAGCCCCGCGGCACCGTGCTTTACCGCGATCGCGTTCGAGAGGATTCCGCCGACGCAGCGGTCGACGTTCTTGACTTCGGCGTCGAACTCGACGGGAGTGCCGTTCTCGATTGCATCTACTGCCTCGTCGAGCAGCTTCCAGTCGAGGTTGTCTTCGAGTGGCGAATCCTGATCGATGGTCTGGCGGCGGGCGGCGTCGACCGGCACCCCCTCGGGGTACGCCAGAATCATGCTGAGGTCGATTCCCCGGGCCTTCCAGTGCTCGATCGCCTCGTCGGCTTCCAGGAGCTCTGAGCGTCCGATCAGTTCGTCCATCGTGCGGACACCGAGCTCGGCCATGGTCCGGCGGGCTTCCTCGGCGACGAAGAAGAAGTAATTGACGACATGCTCGGGGGTGCCCTTGAAGCGCTTGCGCAGTTCGGGGTCCTGGGTGGCGATGCCGACCGGACAGGTGTTGAGGTGGCAGGCGCGCATCATGATGCAGCCGGTGGCGATCAGGGGAGCGGTCGAGAAGCCGTATTCGTCCGCGCCGAGAAGAGCGGCGATGACCACGTCGCGGCCGGTCTTCAGCTGACCGTCGGTCTGGACCCGGATCCGGGAACGCAGGTCGTTCTTGATCAGCGTCTGCTGGGTCTCGGCGAGGCCGATCTCCCAGGGGATGCCGGCCGACTGGATCGAGGAGAGCGGTGAGGCGCCGGTGCCGCCGTCGTGGCCGGCAATCAGGACGTGGTCGGCGTTGGCCTTGGCCACTCCGGCGGCGACCGTACCGACGCCGACTTCGGCGACCAGCTTGACCGAGACTGACGCCTTCGGGTTGGCGCAGCGCAGATCGTAGATCAGCTGCTTCAGATCCTCGATCGAATAGATGTCGTGGTGCGGCGGCGGGGAGATCAGCGTCACCCCGGGGGTCGTATGCCGGACCGAGCCGATGTACTTGTCGACCTTGTGGCCGGGCAGCTGACCGCCCTCACCTGGCTTGGCGCCCTGAGCCATCTTGATCTGGAGCTGGTCGGCGTTCGACAGGTAGTGGATGGTCACGCCGAAGCGTCCCGACGCGACCTGTTTGATCGCGGAGCGGCGCAGGTCGCCGTTGTCGTCGGCTTCGAAGCGGACCGGGTCCTCCCCGCCTTCGCCGGTGTTCGACTTGCCGCCGAGACGGTTCATAGCGATCGCCAGGTTCTCGTGGGATTCGCGAGAGATCGAACCGAGCGACATCGCGCCCGTCGCAAAACGCTTCACGATCTCGCTCGCCGGTTCCACTTCATCCAGGGAAACGGCGGTCTGCGTATCGCTCAGCTTGAAGAGCCCGCGCAGGGTCGCCTTCTTGACCGCGGTGTCGTTGACCTGCTCTGCAAACTCGTCGTATTTCTCCTGGGCATCGCCGCCCTCCCCGCGCACGGCGTGCTGGATCAGGGCGATGGTCTCGGGGTTCCACTGATGGAACTCCCCGTCGCGCCGCCAGGCGTAGACGCCGCCAACCGGCAGCAGGTCCTCGTGGCTGCTCGGGTAGGCCGCGTGGTGGCGGTCGAGGGTTTCGGCGGCGATCACTTCGAGGCCGATGCCACCGATCCGGGACGCGGTCCCGGTGAAGTATTTGTCGACCATTTCGCGTTCGAGGCCGACCGCTTCGAAGATCTGGGCGCCGCAATAGGACTGGATCGTGGAGATGCCCATCTTCGAGATCGTCTTGAGCAGGCCCTTGCCGATCGCCTTGACGACGTTTCGCTGGGCCCGGTCCGGCGAGTCCATGTCGGGTACGAGTCCCTGGACCACGAGCTCGTCGACGCTGTCGAGCATCAGGTACGGGTTGATCGCGCTGCAGCCGTAGCCGATCAGCGTCGCCATGTGGTGGACCTCGCGCGGCTCGCCGGTTTCGAGGACCATCCCGGCCTTCAGGCGGGTGCCGGCGCGAACCAGGTGGTGGTGGACCGCGGCAACAGCCAAGAGTGCGGGAATCGGCACGCGGCGCGGACCCATCCGGCGGTCGGACAGGATCAGGATGTTGTAGCCGTTCTCGATCGCCT
The DNA here is from genome assembly GCA_038256675.1 of Solirubrobacterales bacterium. GTDB lineage: Bacteria > Actinomycetota > Thermoleophilia > Solirubrobacterales > 70-9 > 67-14. Next base: position 6,947 of record JBBSKC010000004.1, read on the forward strand.
CTTCGGCCTCTTCGCAGACGGCCTGGATGCGATGGGCAAGGCCTTCCGGACCTTCGGCGACGTCCCAGGTGATGTCGATCGTGTCCGCCTGGAAGATGTCGTGGTTGACGTGGCGGATCGTCTCCAGTTCCTGGTTCATCAGGATCGGCTGATCGAGGCAGAGCTGATGTGCGTGCTGCTCGGTCTCGGTCAGCAGGTTCTGCTCGGAACCGACGCCGACAGCGAGGCTCATCACGACTTCTTCGCGAATCGGGTCGACCGGCGGGTTGGTCACCTGCGCGAAGAGCTGCTTGAAGTAGCTGTAGAGCGGCGGACGGTTGTCCGAGAGCACCGGCAGCGCGTTGTCGTTACCCATCGAGCCGGTCGGCTCGGCGCCCGTGGCGGCCATCGGCGTGATCAGGACGCGCAAGTCCTCCTGGGTGTAACCGAAAGCGAGCTGACGGCGCGAAGTCGGCTGGACGCCGGTCATCGTCACGTAGGCGGTCGGCAGGTCGTCGAAGTGGACGGACGACTTGTCGAACCACTCGCCGTACGGCTGGAGGGTTGCGATCTCCCGCTTGACTTCTTCGTCCTCGACGATCATGTGCTTCTCGAGGTCGACCAGGAAGAGCTTGCCGGGCTGCAGGCGACCGAGGCGCTTGATCTCTTCAGGCTTGATGTCGAGCAGACCGATCTCCGAGCCGAGCACGACCATGCCGTCCTTGGTCTCGACCCAGCGCCCGGGACGCAGACCGTTCCGGTCGAGCGTCGCACCGATCACGCGGCCGTCGGTGAAGCAGACCGCAGCGGGTCCGTCCCACGGCTCCATCAGGCAGGAATGGAAGGCGTAGAACCCCTTGAGTTCCTCGGAGAGGTCCTCTCGGTCCCGGTAGGCCTCGGGGATCATCATCATCGCCGCGTGCGGCAGGGAGCGTCCGGCGAGCATCAGGAGCTCGAGCACGTTGTCGAAGGTGGCGGAATCCGAGCCGTCGGGCCGGACGACCGGCATCACCTTTTCGAGGTCGTCGCCGAAGAGTTCCGAAGCGAGTTCGGACTCACGGGCCCGCATCCAGTTGATGTTGCCGCGCAGCGTGTTGATCTCGCCGTTGTGGGCGATCAGCCGGAACGGATGGGCGAGTGCCCAGCTGGGGAACGTGTTCGTCGAAAAGCGGGAATGGACCAGCGCCATCGCCGATCGCACCCGCTCGTCCCGTAGCTCCGGGAAGAAGCCGGGCACCTGGTACGAGGTGAGCATGCCCTTGTAGACGATCGTCCGGGAAGAAAAAGAAGCGAAGTAGAACTCGCCGTGGGCCTCGATGTCGCAAGTCCGACGGATGACGTAAAGCTTGCGCTCAAAGGCTTCCTGATCGCCGGCGACGTTTCCACCGGCGCCGACGAACACCTGGCACATGTGCGGACGGCTGAGGTTGGCGGTTTCGCCGACGTGACCGGTGTCGACCGGCACGTCTCGCCACCCGAGCAGCTTCTGGCCTTGGGCTTCAATCCCGTTCGAAATCATCTCGACCAGTTCAGTCCGCCTCGATTCATCCTGCGGCAGGAAACAGGTGCCGACGCCGTACTCACCGGCGGGCGGCAGGTCGAATCCGGCTTCCTCCTGAAAGAAGAGATCCGGGATCTGGATCAGGATGCCGGCGCCGTCACCCGTGCTGGCGTCCGCTCCGGCGGCACCGCGGTGCTCGAGGTTCTCGAGGGCGAGCAGACCGTTCGAAACAATGTCATGGCGCGCCTCGTTATCGAGTCGCGCAACCATCGCGACTCCGCAGGCATCATGTTCAAATGTGGGGTCGTACAGTCCGTGCGAGGACGGCAACGACGTAACGAATTCGGTCATTTTTCGCGCTTCCAGTGCCGGCGCGGGCTATATGGGTGGTCGGAATGGGTGGTTTCAGCGGTGAAAACCGCCATCCGGCCGGAGCCAGTCCACCGACTCAGGATACCGAAGGCAACCCGGCTTTACCTGTCCCGCTGGCCAAACCTTTTCGGCGACCCGTCGAAACGATGACCTTACGGGTCGCCTCAGCCCGACTTCGAGGCCTTCTCCTGGTACTCGGCGCGCCTCGTCGTATCGACTTTGGTGAGAACCTCATCGGCCTTGAAGGCCCGCAGGACGAAGTCCCTGCCGCCTGCCGGGAGGATCGAGATGGGCGACTGCAGGTACCTGGTGAACCGCGGCAGCCAGACTTCGCTTTCGCCCCGCGCAATGGCGCGGGTTATGGCTTCGGCCACCTCCTCCGGCTTCAGCAGTTCGACCCCGCGGGCCTTGCCGAGTCCCGCTCCGAGTTCAGTGTCCACCGCACCGGGCATGACGCAGGTGACTCCGACCCCGGTGCCGTGGAGTTCGTTGCGGACCGCGTCGCAGAGCCCGACCACTGCGAATTTGGTGGCGCAGTAGGTAGCGCCGCCGGGAAAGCCCGCTTTGCCAGCCTGCGAAGCGATGTTCACGATTCGCCCGCGATGGCGTGGCTTCATCAGCCTCATCCCGATCTTGGTTCCGTTGATGACACCCGTCAGGTTGACCGCGATCTCGGTTGCTGTGACCGCCTCCGACTCTTCGTCGAGCGCTCCGAGGATCATCACCCCGGCGTTGTTGATCAGGGCGCTGACCGGGCCGACTTCGGTTTCCGCCCTTTCCGCGAAAGCCTCGAATGACTCCATGTCGGTCACGTCCACCCGGCCGCCGATGTTGCCCGGACCGAGTTCATCCGCCAGCTTCTCGGCCGCCGCGTGGTCCAGATCACCGAGGGCTACCCGGGCCCCGGCGCGCACCAGCGATCGTGCTGTGGCAGCTCCGATCCCGCCGGCACCGCCGGTGATCAGCACAACCTCTCCGTTCAGCGGACGCTCAAGTTCACTCATAAGTCCTTTCGTTCATCGGGCTGGTACTGCCAATCTATCGCCGCAGCGGGGGCGCCCGGACCGTCGCCCGACTACGCTTTGTCCCCCTTGGACGTCCTGGCCACTACAGACCCCGCCGCCGGAGTCGGGCTGTTCGCAGCCCTCCTCGCCGGTCTGGTCTCCTTTCTCTCTCCCTGCGTGCTGCCGTTGGTGCCCGGCTACCTGTCGGCGGTCTCGGGGGTCTCACCGGATGAACTGGATGACGCCGGGTGGCGCAAAGTGCTCGTGCCGAGCCTGTTCTTCTGCGCCAGCTTCTCGGCGATATTCATCCTGCTCGGCCTGACCGCAACCAGGATCGGTTCGGCCCTGAGCGACCACCGGGAACTGCTCGACAAGGTCGCGGCAGCGCTGATCATCCTGATGGGCATTCTCTTTGTTGCTTCGTTCTTCGTGATGAAGCTCAATCGCGAGTGGCACTTCGACGCGCTCATGGCCCGGGCCGGCAAGGGCGGGCCGATCGTCGCCGGCGCGGCTTTCGCCGTCGCCTGGACCCCCTGCATCGGACCGACCCTCGGAGCGATCCTCTCAGCGGCGTCGCTGACCGATTCGGCTGCCCGAGGCGCCCTCCTCCTGGCGGTCTACTCAGCGGGTCTGGCGATCCCCTTCCTTCTTGCGGCAGTCGCCTTCAACCGGATGACAACCGCATTCGCCGTGGTCAAACGCCACTACAACGTGATCATCGCCATCGGAGGAGTGATCCTGATCACGATGGGAGTCCTGATCTGGACCGGAGAGTTCTACCGGATAAATATTGAGGTCCAGAACTGGTTGACGGACCTGGGACTCGACTTCTGGAACGACGTTTAGGGCCGGGTATCGGACTTCCAGCGCCTGCAATCTCCGACTTTCCTTGAACCTCGCGAAGTCCAGGCAGATAATTCGGTCTACCGCGATGGCGGAAAAACTGGGATAAAGGAAAGACTTTCGGTTTTTCCCTCCCTCCCTCAGTCATCACGGTTCTGAATTACTGCATCCAAGTTGACATTCCCCGTGTGAATTCTTCCAAGGGCTAACGCCTTACTGGTTTATGGGAAAGCCAACTCGGATGTCTCGAGTAGCTGCCCATGTCTTTACTTTGTTACCCCGGTAAGGGCCTCAGCGGCGATACGGAAATCCATGTAGCTCCCGCAATTCGGCGTCAACCGGGGGTCGGCTGGAACGGGTGGCGCCAAATTCTCTCGGAATACCGGAGCCGTGCGGTAGCGCGAGCGAGGATTTCCGAGGAAGATTTGGTGACAGGACCCGTGACGAGAGGGCTCTCAGTTATCGATGCTGGGTGCTGCTGGGACCGGGACTGAGATTTCCTGGTCCTGGCCGATTGCTTCGGCTACCTCTTCTTCGAGCGATTCTCCGTCCATGTCCCGGGAGCAGACGATTCGGAAGCGGCCGGTTCCGAGGTCCGGGTCGCCGACGATCGGCAATCCCCGGATCTCTTCCCAGCCGAGGCGTTCGATCTCGAAAGGATTCATCCGCACCTCGGCCGCCGGATAGGCGCAGCTGGAGTTGTGCTGATCAATCGCTTTCGAGATCGCCTCGAGGTTCTTGGATTCCGGTGACGCCATGAATCCAAACTATCAATCAAACAGAATGAACTGGCAATGAAAGTCAGTGATTATCCACGACAATCATTGCCAGTTCCCCCGTCTTCCTAGCGATTCGTCCAGATCGTTCCTACGCCTCCGAAGCCGAGCCTGTTCCTGACGGCTTCGGTCAGGTCGTAGTCCCGACCGGCCACGTACGGCCCGCGGTCGATTACCGGGGCTACTACGGTGTTGCCGTGGTAGCGAATCCTGACCTTCGTGCCGCAGGGCAGCGTCTTGTGGGCGACGCCGATCGTGCTCGGGGTGAGCGTGCCGCCGCAGGCGACGCCATTGCCGTAGAGGCCCGGGCCGTAATACGAGGCACCGGACGGACGCAGTCCGAATACTTTGAAACGACGGCTCTTGTCGCCGATCGCCAACGAGTTGCCGGCGCTGAATACCCGGACGCGATAGGTGCCCGAAGCCTTCGGACGCCAGCTTGCCGCGAAACCACCGTGGCGCTTCGTCTTCGTGCGGATGGTCTTCCCCGCTCCCTTGATCACGATCTTGATCCGGCGGACGCCGCGCGGCTTGACGATGCCGCGGATGCCGAGCTTGTCGCCGATCTTCACGAAGCGGTGGACGCTCCGGACTTTGAGGGTGCTGCGGACCTCGACCTTCCGAAGCGATGACTCTTCACCAGCCTTCGTCCTGACCTTGAAGCCGCCGCTCTTCCGGGCGGTGACGCCGGTCGAATAGAAACCGCGTTTGTCGGTGGTGACTTTCTTCAGGTGGTCCCAGGACCTGGTCCCGGCATCTCGGAAAAGCAGGTTCACTTTCTTCCGGCCGTCCAGTCCGCTGTTGCCGCGGACCTGGATCTTGCTGCCGACGCTGGCCTGCTTCGGCGCGACCTTGACCTTGATCGGCGTCGGGCCGTTTGCGGCGTTCGCCGTCGTGGTCATGACGCTGATCGAGAAAAGCGCGCAGAGAGTCAGTAAAGCGGCCCGTACGGGCGTGAGGGGATTCATCAGTTGTTGCTCCTTTTGTCGGCCTGCGGGGTTAGCTGTCGGACTCACGGGCTTTGGCTGCCCGTTATCAGCGGATCACCGCTGAATTCGCCCCGTGCCGGCTCAATCGTTCGAGCCCGGCGGTTGGGTCCCCCGTCCGCCAGGATTGTTAGTGGCGGTTCGGCGTTATGTGAGTGTTCTGTTGGGAGCAAACAGTGAAGAGACTCGGGAGTACCGGCGGTGTGAGCAGGCTCACATGCCCGTTTGCAGCAATTAATCGCCCGTCCGGCGAACCCTTGAGCTAAATCGTGATAATCCGCCCGTGACCACGATTCCCCGCACAGCCCTCGCTCAGATCAACCCCACGGTCGGCGATCTGGACGGCAATGCCGCGCTGATCTCTGACTGGATCGGGAAAGCGAAGCTGGCCGGAGCTGAACTGGTGGTCTTCCCCGAACTGTGCATTACCGGATATCCCGCCGAGGATCTCTACCTGAGGCCCGATTTCATCCGGGCCAACGCGCTCCAGGTTGCCGAACTTGCCGCCGGGGTCGAAGGGATCACCGCCGTGGTCGGCTTCGCCAACCCGGTGACCGATCCGGTCGGCGTGGCGATCGCCGCCAATGCCGCCGCGGTGATCGAGGACGGGAAGGTGCGCGCCGTCTACCACAAGCGCCTGCTTCCGAATTACGGGGTCTTCGATGAATTCAGGACCTTCCGGGACGGAGCGGACCCGCTGATGGGCGAAGTCGCCGGCAGCATCGTCGGCCTCACGATCTGCGAGGACTGCTGGGACCCGAAGTCACCGGTGGCAAAGCGCCTCGCCCCCGGGGCCGACCTGATCGTCAACCTCTCGGCCTCGCCTTACCACCGCGGCAAAGGCGGGCAGCGGGAGGAGATCTTCAGGCAGGTCGCGATCCGCGAGAACCGGCACGTGGCGATGGTCAACTCGGTCGGCGGCCAGGACGAGCTGATCTTCGACGGTGGCAGCGTCCTGATCGGGCCCGACGGCACGGTCCTGTCGCGTGCGGGCCAGTTCACCGAGGAACTGATGATCTGCGATCCGACGACCGGTCCTTCGCCGTGGATGGACGATCTCGACGAGGTCTACACCGCCCTGATCACCGGCCTCAGGGACTACGCCACCAAGAACGGATTCGCACACGTCGGCGTCGGCCTTTCCGGCGGAATTGACTCCGCTCTGGTCGCCGCTCTCGCCGTCGATGCCCTCGGACCTGACCGGGTGACCTGCGTCGTGATGCCATCGCTCCATTCGAGCGGCGGCACGCAGAGCGACGCCCGGGAGATGGCGGCACGGCTCGGCACCGAGATGATCGAGATCCCGATCGCCGCCCCGATGGCCGCCTATGACGAGCTCCTCGGCGACGACGCGACCGGAGTCGCGGCCGAGAACCTCCAGGCACGGATCCGGGGCAACCTGTTGATGGCCCTGTCGAACAGCCGCGGCTGGCTGGTCCTGACCACCGCGAACAAAAGCGAGACCTCAGTCGGCTATTCCACGCTCTACGGCGACCTGGCCGGAGGTCTGGCCCCGATCAAGGACGTGCCGAAGACTCTGGTCTACGAGCTCTGCCGCCATCGCAACGGGATGTCTCCCGTGATCCCCGAGGACATCATCGTTCGTCCCCCCTCGGCCGAGCTCCGGCCGGACCAGAAGGACTCCGACTCGCTGCCCGAGTATGACGTGCTCGACCGGATACTCCGGCTCTACGTCGAAGAGGACAAGGGGCCCGCGGAGATCGTCGCCGAAGGAGAGTCCCCGGAAGTGGTCGCTGAAATCGTCTCCATGGTGGACCGGGCCGAGTACAAACGGCGTCAGTCTCCACCCGGTCTCCGGATAACGACCAAGGGCTTCGGGCGGGACCGGCGCATGCCGATCACGAACCAGTACCGGCCCTGGCGGGCTTAGGGTCTCGCCGCCTGTCTTCCGCGCGTCAGCGTGGAAGCAGACGTCAGGACCCGATCCGTATGCCGTCTACTCCTTGACGAGGAAACCGAGGTCGACGCCCTCGGGTGCGTCACGGATCGCCATGGTCATCTGGGCCATCGCGCAGGTGCGTCCTTCGAAGTCCCTTATGGTCGCCCGCCAGACCCAGGTCATGCGCCCGCGGTGGACGGCTTCGGCCTCGACTTCGATGCCGCCGCTGGAAACCGGCCGGAGCAGATTCACCGAGATGTTCTGGCCCATGGCCACCCGGTTGTCGGGCACCACGGCGGTCGCGGTCGCCATCGAGCAGAGGCTTTCGACCATCGAAGCCATGACTCCGCCATGCATGATTCCCATCGGCTGGCGGTGCTCGTCCTTCAGCGCGAGCCGGACGATGGCCTTGTCCGGGTCGGAGGACACCCATTCGGTACCGAGCAGAACGTCGAAGGGTGAGTCGGGAAGAGTCACGTCGGGCATATGCCGGTAATCATAAACCCATAGAGTTTTGCCGGATGGCCCTTAGTGAGGACAGTCGGACCCTGCTTCAACTCCTGCTCGGACGCGGCAAGTCGTACAGCGACATTTCCGGACTGCTTGGGATCGACGAGTCCGAGGTACGCGACCGCGCCCACCAGGCCCTCACCGAGATCAACGGAAGCGACCCCGACCGTGACCTGAACCTGACCGACTACCTGCTCGGCCAGAGCGACCCGATCGCCCGGGCCGACGTCGCCCGGGAGCTCGCGGACAACCCGGAGGCCGCCGACACCGCTTCCAGCCTGTCCGACCAGCTGCGGCTGCTCGTGCCTGGTGCGGACCTGCCCAGGGTCACTGGCGGCAAGGCAGCTCCCGCGAAACGTGGACTGACCTCCCGGCCCGGGCCGGCGAAAGCCGACCGGTCGAAGTCGGGCGGCGAAACCGGCTCCGGCGCGCCATTGACCAGTTCGCAGCGATTCAAGATCGCCGCCCTGCTTTTTACGGCCCTGGCCGTCACCGTGCTCATTCTGTTCCTCAGCGGAGCGATCGGTGGCAGCGACGATGACCCCGCCCCCGTGACCGCCGACGCCGACAGCGTCCAGGCGATCCTCACGCCGGTCGGGGGGCAGACCGGTACAGGCAAAGTCCAGCTCGGTCAGACCGAAGATCAATTCGCGGCCCGTCTCGAGTTCACGGAATTGCCGCAGAGCCGGGATAACAGCAGCTACGTGCTCTGGGCCGAAGGCTCGGTCGGTTCCTTCCCGCTCGACGAAACCGTCGTCGGCAAGGACGGGACGATCAGCAAGACGATCCTGATCCCCGCCGTCGTCCTCTGCTCGATCGCGACTGATGTATTTCCCGACTTCAAGCTTTCCCGGCTAAAGCCAAGCGATCGGCAGGCCGTGCTCGCCCAGACGAACCAGGCTGTTTCCGGAAAGCTCGACAGCCTCCCGGACTACCGGGGCAAAACGGTGTTCGAAGGCCCGGTTTCGATGGAGCAGTCGCTCAAGGACTCGGTCTCGAAGACCTGCACGGCCCCGGCTTCGACCGGAACTACCCAGCCGTAGGGTCTCGCCGCCTGTCTTCCGCGCGTAGCGTGGAAACAGACGCCAGGACCCGGTCCTTGTTCTTCTCGCCGCCTTTCCTCCGCGCGAAGCGTGGAGAAAGACGCCAGGACCCGGTCCTTATGTTTCTCGCCGCCTGTCTTCCGCGCGTAGCGTGGAAACAGACGCCAGGACCCGGTCCTTATCCAGAAGGCACGAGTTTGCCCGGATTCATGATCCCGGCCGGATCCAGCCGTTCCTTGACGCCGGCCAGCGATCCGATACCGAGTTCCCCGATCTCACCGGTCAGGTAAGGCGTGTGGTCGCGGCCGGTGCCGTGATGGTGGGAGAGCGTGCCTCCAAGTGACTGGATCGCGTTGCAGGCCGCCGCCTTTACCGGCGGCCAGGCGGCGGCGCCACCGCCCCGTCCCGGCGAAGAGATCACGGTGAAGTAGAGCGACGCACCGTCGCGGTAGGCGTGCGAGAGATGGCACATGACCACGCCTTCCATCCCCCGGGCCGCCATCTCGGCCTCCAGTGCCCCTTTGACCCCGCGATAGAGCGCTGGATGGGCAGACCATTGCTGCGCGGTTTCGAGAGTCTCCACGAGGACACCGCGATCAAGCAGCGTTTCCCGCAGGTACGGGCCGTGGAACCTGCCCTTCTGCCAGCCCTTGCCGGCGGCCTGGCCGAGGTAGACCGCCCCGCCCTTCCTCAGCGCCTTCGCCGTCTCGGCGCGCTGGATCCGGACGCGATCGGAAGTACCTTCGAAACCGACGATCATCAAGGCCCCGTCGGAACGCCCTCGCAGCTTCAGATACCGCCGGAACAGGTCGCCGGCCGCCCCACCCGGGGCCGACATCGTCAGGGAAGTCGCCGTTTCGTCTTCGTCGGAGACCCGGGCGATGGTCGGCAGACGGTCATCCTGGCCGAGGCGGCGGATGATCTCGTTGCCCTCGGTGAAACTGCCGGCGATCCATCCTTCATAACGCGTGGCGACGGGAACCGGACGGATGCGCACGTCGACGTCGGGGATCACACCGAAGATGCCTTCGGACCCGATCACCAGCTCCCTGAGCGCGGGACCGATCGCCGTGTGAGGCGTATCCAGGGTCGAGAGGTCCCCGGCCGGTGTCGCGAGACGGACGGAGCTGACCAGCGAATCGAACCGGCCGTAGCCGCTCGAAGACTGGCCGGCCGACCGGGTCGCGGCAAAGCCGCCGACCGTCGCGTACTCGAAGGACTGGGGATAGTGGCCGATCGTGAAACCGCGGGCCGCGAGCAGTGCTTCGGCTTCGGGGCCGCGCAGGCCGGCGCCGAGCCGGGCGGTCAACGACCGTTCGTCGACTTCGACCGAGTTCAGGTTCACGGTGTCCAGGCTGATCACCCGGTCGAACGGGCCCCGGTTGGGAGCGATTCCGCCAACTACGCTGGTGCCACCACCGAACGGCACGACGGCGATACCCAGCTTCGAGCAGGCTTCGAGGAGCGGCACGATCGCTTCAGCCGTCGGAATCACCACCACCGCGTCGGGTGCCTGGCTGATCCGGCCGGATCGCTTCTCGAGCAGGTCGAGGTAGCTCTGACCGGCCGCGTGACGGACCCGGTCCTCGTGGCCGGTGAGCACGTTTTCCGGACCGGCGATCCTCGAGATCTCATCCGGGATGTCAGCGGCGTCCGGGATCGAGACCGATTCGAGTGGCGGAACTTCAGCTGATTCGGCCGGCAGGATCTCCCGTTCGCTCAGCATCGCTTCCGCTGCCGGAGAGAGATCCGCCACTTCGTCCGCATCGCCCCAGCCCCACCACCGGGTGTCCCGGCGTGGCGGCGCGGTCACCGCTCCTCGCCCTCACTTGTGGGTGCCGGTTCCTCGAAAACGGTGGCCAGAGCCGCGAGTGCCTGGTCGAGCATCTGCTTCTGGGTCTTCTTCATCATGAAACCGGCCAGCCGGGCGCTGCCGCGCAACGTATGACTTGCGGTCAGGGTGATCTCGGTGCCGCCCTCGCCCGGGCTGAGCTGGATCTCGGTCGTCTGGTTCTGAAGGTGCTCTTCGAAAGGGGTACCGCTCAGCTCGTGTTCCCAGACGTATCGCTCCGGACGGGTCGCACCGATGCAGCGGTAGTCCATCCTGAGCTTGCGCCCCGAGTCCGCCGCGAGCACGTTCGTCCACTGGGTGCGAGCGGTACCGGGCTTCCCATCCACGTTTTCTACCCGCGAGACGCGCGGCCACCAGTCCTTCAGGCGGCGCGGGTCGCTGACCACGTCATAAACGCGGTCGGCATCGGCGGGCAGGACGATCTTTCGGCTGACGCTGGGCACAGCAGCGGTCAGGTGTCGGCAAGCCGGCGCAGATCGCGCACCAGAAGTGCGTGCTTCAGCTCACTCAGCACCGAAGCCATGCGTTCCAGGCTTTCGACGGCTTCCTTGCGGCGTTGCGGGTTGCGGGAGATCAGTTTGGGCGCAAGCAACGCTTCGATCAGCTGAACCTCGCGATCGGCCGAGGTCTTGAACACCTTGAGGTTGCGGGCCGCGACACCGGACCTGGCCAGTTCGTTGCCGGCCCTCACGATCTCCATGTCGGTTTCGTCGAAGACGTCGGCGCCGCCTTCCTTCTTCGGCGCGACCAACCCGAAGTCCGCCAGCTCCCGCACGAACTCGGGGCGGGCCCCGGTCTCCTCGATCACTTCATCGAGGGTGAAGCGCGAACTGCTGGTGCCGACGAGCTTGGCCCGCCGGGCGGTGTTCGATTTCGAAGAACTGCTGCTGCCGAGCCCGCTGAGAGTCGGCCCGGAGGCAAGCTCCTGGCGGATCACCCTGAGCGGCAGGAACTCGTCTCGCTGGAGCCGCAGGATCGTGCGTAGGCGATCGACATCCGCCTGGTTGTAGAGCCGGTATCCGCCCTGGGTCCGCCGCGGGGTGACCAGCTTCTGGTCCTCGAGGTAGCGGATCTTCGAGATCGAAACGTCGTCGAATTCCTTGCTGAGCACCTTGGCGACGGCGCCGATGGTCAGGGCCTTGCGCGGTCTGGCCGGGCCGGCCGGGGGGACATCGCTCATCTGGTCGGCAGAGATGGTCACTATTTCTCCAGGAAGCTGAGCTTGTACTTGCCGACCTGAATCTCATCACCGTCTTCGAGCCGCTGCGATTCGATGCGGCTGCGATTCACGTAGGTCCCGTTGAGGGAGCCGAGGTCATCGATGTAGGTGCCGTCACCGCGGGTGACCAGCAGTGCGTGGTTGCGCGACACGGTCACGTCGTCAAGGAAGACGCCGGCATCCGGGCTGCGCCCGATGGCGATCCGGTCATCGTTCATCGGGAAACTCTCGCCGGCCCGGCCGCCGCCGCTGCGGATCACCAGTGCGGCACCGGTCCGTTCAACTTCGGCGTCGATGTCGACCGCGGCGATCTCACCGGTCTCGCCCACCTGGTAGGTGGTCGTGGCGGGCTGCTCGTCGGATCCTTCGCGCGCACCGATGAAAGTGCCGCATTTCTGACAGTAGTTGGCAGCTTCGGGATTTACGAAACCGCACTCGGAACAATGTGACGTAGACGACATGGCCCCATTATAGGGGCAGGACCTAACCTTCAACTAAGGCTTTACGGTTGGGCCGAATCTGCCGCGTGGCGCACCTGGTCACGACCCACCCGGGCGTAGAGCCAGGTGGCGAGGAAAGCCATGACCACACCGATCACCAGAAGTGTGGTCGGGAACCAGCCAGGCCAGATCATCGCGAAGAAGAGCGAAGACATGACCGGGAAGACGGCCATGCGGCCGAGCCAGTTCACTTCGATGTCAACGCCGTGCTTGAGTCCCCAGCGCGCCAGAATCACGGTGAACAGTTCCCGCAGCGCCAGCAGCGCGAGCAGCCAGCGCGGCAGGAGTTCGAAGTTCCAGCAGACGACCACGCCGGAGAGGATCGTGAGCCGGTCGACGACCGGGTCGAGCAGGGCTCCGAAGCGGCTGTACTGGCCGGTGACCCGGGCGAGCAGGCCGTCCAGGTAGTCGCCGGCGGCGATGCACCAGAAGATCCCGGCAGCCAGCCAGGACTCACCGTTGTCGCTCGAAAAAGACACGTAGAGGAAGACCGGGATTGCCAGCAGCCTGATTAAGCCGACCAGATTCGGCAGCGTGAACGGATTGAGCGGCTGGCCGCTGCGAGTCTCGGTCGGTTCGGGTCCGGTGCGGTCAAGTCCGAACAGCCGGCGAATCCTGCCAGTCCCGAAGGGTGCGGCGTCGCCACTCATCGGCCGGCGAGAGCCCGTGAAAGCTCGATGACGGCTTCAGCGCCGCCGTCGACGGGAATCCGGTGGACTTCACCGGACATGCGCTCCGAAGCTTCGTAGATCCCGTCAGCGAGGCCACGGCGGCCGACCACTACGCGCAGGGGGCAACCAACCAGTTCGGCGTCGGTCAGCTTCTGACCCGGGCCGGCGTCCCGGTCGTCGTAGACGACTTCGAGCCCGGCTTCGATCAGTTCCTCGTACAGCCCGTCGGCCACATCCCGTTCCGGATCCTTCGCTTTGGCTAGCGAGACCAGGTGGACCTGCCAGGGCGCCAGCGAAGGAGGCCACCTCAGGCCGTCTCCGTCACCGAGCTGTTCAGCCGCCGCGGCAACGATCCGGGCCGGGCCGATGCCGTAACTGCCCATCACGATCGGCCGTTCATCCCCGTCTTCGCTGAGATAGTTCGCGCCAAGCGGTTCGCTGTACCTGGTGCCGAGCTTGAAGATGTTGGCAACTTCGATTGCCGGCTCCAGGGTGATCTCGTGGCCGTCGTCAGTGGTGTCGCCGGCGACGATCATGCGTACGTCCAGTTCTTCGAACTGGAAGTCCCGGCCGGCCTCGACCCCCCGCAGGTGGGTCTCCGGCCTGTTGGCACCGGTGACCAGTCCGCCACCGTTGATCGCGGCATCCTTGATGACCCGCACTTCGGCGCCGACCGGACCGATGTAACCCGGCGGGCCGACCTTTTCCGCGATCTCGTCTACTTTGGCCGGGCGCGAGGCGACCCCGAGGTTGCTGGCGAGCTTGACGGTGTTCAGCTGATGGTCACCCCGGACCAGGACGAGAATGAACTCGCCGTCGTCGGTCACGACCGGCACGGACTTGACCAGGCTGCCCGGATCGACCCCGAGGTCGCGGCTGACCTCGTCGACGGTGGTCAGCCCAGGGGTGCTGATTTCTTCGGGTGCGGCCAGTTCGGGCGGGCGTTCGATCTTTCGGGGGACGGCCGATGCGACTTCGACGTTCGCTGCATAACCGGGCGCCAGGGCGACCGTGTCCTCGCCGGCTGCGCAGGGAGCCATGTATTCGTGGGCCCCGACTCCGCCCATCATGCCGACGTCGCTTTCCACCCGGTACCAGCGCAGGCCGGTCCGGTCGAAGATCCGGTCGTAGGCCTCGATGCAGAGGTTGTAGCTGACGTCGAGGCCGTCGAAGTCCCGATCAAAACTGTAAGCGTCCTTCATCACGAACTCTCGCGTGCGGAGGATGCCGGCACGGGGGCGCGGTTCATCCCTCTCCTTGACCTGGAACTGGTAGACGATCTGCGGCAGGTCGCGATAGGAACGAACTTCGTTCGCCATGTGTCCGGTGACGCATTCCTCGTGGGTCATCGCGAGCACCATCGGTGAGCCTTTGCGGTCCTCGAGCTTGAAGAGTTCGTCGATGCCGTAACGGCCTGTGGTCTTCCAGGGCTCGGCCGGCTGCATGATCGGCATCAGCATCTCCTGGGCGCCGACGCGGTCCATTTCCTGGCGAATGATCTCCTCGACCTTGCGGTGGCTTCGCCATCCGGCCGGCAGGTAGGTCCAGAGACCTGCCCCCATCTGTCGCACCATTCCCGCCCGGACGAGCAGCTTGTGACTGACCGCTTCGGCGTCGGCCGGCGGATCCTTGACTGTAGGCAGGAGAGTTCGCGAAATCCGGGCCATCGAACCCGTAACTTATCTGTCTGCGACCTCTGCCATCGCCACGCGGTAGAAGTCCGGGGCGCTGTCGGCTCCGGCGACGCTGGAGTTCCCCTGAAGCGCTTCGGCGGTGGAGACATCCCAGGCCAGAGTGAAGGCCCGCTCCGCGAGGAACTGCTCCGTGGTGGCCGGGTCGAGTCCGTAGCGAAAGGGTTCGCCCACCTTTGCGACCTGGGCGCTCCACGGAGGTTCGCCTTCGCCCTTTTCGTTTTTCTGCAGAAGCGACACATCGATGTAGGTGAAAATGATCCGGCTGCCGGGAGCGCCACTCGAAGCGACCCAGGCGAGAGTCTGATCCACGGCTTCGGGTGTGAGGTAGCTGAGGACCCCCTCCCAGACGTACACGGAGTTCAGCCCGGAAACGAAACCGCCCTCCGTCAGCGGCGCCCCGACCCCTTCCTCGAGCAGGTCGATGGGAACGTACCTGACGTTAGGCGGCAGACCGCCGTCGCGCCGTTCGAGGCATTCCTTCTTTCGCTCCTGAGTCGGCGGTTGGTCGAGCTCGAACACCGGGACCTGCGTGGCCTCCGGCAGCCGCATCCCCCTCGTGTCATATCCCGCACCGAGGATCGCCAGTTGCTCCGCCCCGCCCCCGAGACCTTCGGTCACGGCGTCGTCGATCAGTTTCGTGCGGATCACCGCTGACGGCCGGGAGCCGGGCCAGTTCCTGTCGATGTAGTGGCAGACCAGCCGACGGCCGCCAGGCAGGCCCGCGATTCGGGCGCCGAAGGCCAGCTTCCCGTCGAGAAAGCCGGCCGCATACGGGTCATCGAAGAGCCGGTTGCCGGCGGGGCGGGACGACTCGATGGCCCGGAAAAGTGCCACGTACTCAGCCGTGCGGCTGGCGGCCACGGCTCAGGCCCGGGTGAAGCGTCTGCCGGCGGTAGGTGATTCCTGTTCGTCGGGCAGCAGCTTGTCGTTCTCTTCCTTTTGCGAGGCCTCATGCTCCATCGCCGCGATCTTTTCCGGGGTCAGGTCCCCGGCGTTCTCCTCTTCGATCTTCGCGACCCACGCGGCACCTTCTGCCGATTGCTTTTCGTCGAACTCGACCTTGCCACCGCGGTCCAGGGAAAGGTCGATCTCCTTGAAGAGCGCATCGACCAGTTCTTCGGTCGCGACTTTCTTGATCGCCTTGCCGCCGGCGAAGACGACGCCTTCGTTCTTGGCGCCGGCGATGCCGAAGTCGGCATGTTTGGCCTCGCCGATGCCATTGACGGCGCAGCCGAGGACGGCGACTTCGATCGGCTCGTCGTAAGCTTCGAGACGTTGTTCGACCTCCATCGTCACGGCGTCCATGTCGAACTGGAGGCGGCCGCAGGTCGGGCAGGCAATAAGGACAGGCCCCCGCTCACGCAGCTGGAGCGCTTTGAGGATCTCCCAGGCGACTTTGACCTCTTCCTCCGCGTGGAAAGTCGAGAGGCTGATGCGGATCGTGTCGCCGACCCCGTCGGCGAGCAGAGTGCCGAGGCCGACCGCCGATTTCAGCGAGCCGGACCACTTGGTGCCGGCTTCGGTGATGCCAAGGTGAATCGGGTACGGGATCTTTTCGGCGAGCAGTCGGTTCGCGGCGATCGTGTTCGGCACGTTGGTCGACTTGATCGACACCTTGAAGTTGGTGAAGTCGAGCGATTCCATCAGCTCGACGAACTCGACGCCCGCGGTGACCAGGGCTTCGACCGAGTTCTCACGCTCAAGCTCATGGAGGTGCTTCGGCAGGGAGCCGGAGTTCACGCCGATTCGCATGGGCGTGTTGTGCTTGTTTGCCAGCAGCGCCACTTCGGCAACCTTGTCGCGGCCGCCGATGTTGCCCGGGTTGAGCCGGATGCAGTCGGCACCGGCCTCGATCGCCTTGAGCGCAAGGGTGTGGTTGAAATGGATGTCGGCGATGATCGGGATCGGCGATTTCTTGACGATCGTCCTGAGCGCCTCGATGTCCTTGTCCCTCGGCACGGCGACCCTGACGATGTCGGCCCCGGCTTCGGCGACCCGCTCGATCTGTTCCATCGTGGCCGACAGGTTTGCCGTCTCGGTCTTGGTCATCGTCTGAACGGCGACGGGAGCGCCACCACCGATCGGCACCCGGCCGACGAATATCTGTCTTTTCGAACTCACTAAGAGTGCAGGCTACCGGAGCCCGGGTTTCTCACCGGCCGGCCCAGGCCTCCAGAACCCAGCCCAGATCCTCACTGGAGGCCGCCGGATCGAGGATCAGGCGACTCGGATCCGGCTCGTGGAGACCTCCCCGGATCCGGCGTGCGGCCGTGGTGAAGCCGCGCTGGACGGCCCCGGGCTCCCTGCGGGGGAGACTGCCCCGGTCCAGGCGGGCTTCCCGTTCGTGGATCAGGTCGAATCCGAGCGCGTTGTTGCCGTTGGCCCATTCGATCCCGAGATCGCAGGCCGAATCGCAGTCGATTCCTTCAAGGATGTTGCCCGCCCGCCGCAGAGAAGTCTGCGCGTGGGCAACCTGAGTCACCGCCAGAACGGGGTAATACGCGGCCGCCTCCCCCCTCTGTGGATCCACGAGCCCCGGCCAGGCACCGTCATCCCGCTGAATCGCGAGCAGTGCTTTCGCCAGGACAACGGCGCGATCGCCGACCAGGTCGACGTGTCCGGCCCGGACCAGCTGGGACAGGGCATTGAGCGCGTGAAACTGACTCCCGACCGGAGTGATCACCCCGCGGCGCCGTCGATGCACGTCCTCGAGCAGTCCGGACGACTCGATGTACCGGCCGATCAGTTCGGTCGAGGCATCATCGAGCAACTGAGAGAGACCGGCTTCCTCACCGAAACGGACGGTGGCTTCGGTCAGACCGGAAACTATCCACGAAAGCTCGTCGAGCGTGACCTGGTCCAGCCGCTTGTGGATGCGGCGCAGCATGAGTCCGTGAATCTCCGAAACGGCCCCGCCGTCACCCCTTGATTCGGACCAGAGGACGAGTCCGAGGTCGCCCGGGGTGACGTCTTCACGGCCGAGGTCACCCAGGACCCTGGTCCGGAGCGATCCGGTGGAGAACGGATGCTCGACTTCGTTCTGGTCGGCCCTCAGCAGGCCCAGCAGGACAACCGCGCCGGACCGGAGGGTGGTCGAGGGCGCCCCTTCATCTTCGACGCCTTCGACCCGGGCGTTGGCCCGGAACAGGCCGCTGGCCACCTGAAGCTCGGGCAGCCGGGTCAGGGCTATTCGCTCGAACTGCTTCGCGCGGATGGCCATGACGACCGGGCTACTTCGCGTATAGATCTTCGATTTGCTGCTGGTACTTCTCGGAGATCGGCTTCCGTTTCAACTTCATGGTCGGCGTCAGCTCGTCGCCGCCGGGCAGCCACTCGCCGGGAATGACCTTGAACTTCTTGATCTGCTCCACCCGGGCCAGCTTGGCGTTGGCTTCGTCAACCGCGACAGTGAGGGTCTCGATGACGCTCTCGTTGCCGGCAAGATCGTCCAGGGAGACCCCATCGAGTCCGTTCTTCGAAGCCCAGACGGGGGCAAAGTCGGGATCGAGCACGATCAGGGCGACGTTGTACGGCCGACTGTCACCAATTGCGACGCACTGACTGACCAGCGGCGAGGCGGTCTTTACGTGCGCCTCGATGTTGGCCGGAGACATGTTCTTGCCGGCAGCGTTGATGATCAGTTCCTTTTTGCGGTCGACGATCGAGACGTAACCGTCCTCGTCGATCACGCCGATGTCACCGGTGTGGAGCCAGCCGTCGATGATCGCCTCGGCCGTCTTCTCGGGCGCGTTGCGGTACTCGGGCATGACGAAGGCACTTCGACAGATCAGTTCGCCGTCCTCGAGAAGACGGACCTCGCATCCGGGGACCGGTGGTCCGACTGTGCCGATCTTGATGCGGTCGGGCGGGTTAATCGTGATCACGCCGCAGGTCTCGGACATGCCCCAGAGTTCACCGAGCGGAATGCCGATGCCGTGGAAGAACTCGAGGACCTCGACCGGGATCGGGGCCGCGCTGACACTGACCGCGACGAATTCGTCGAGACCGAGAGCGTGGCGCAACCCGGAGAACAGCGCTTCGTCAGCCTTGGCGACACCGGCCGCGAGTTCTTCCGGCACCTCTTTCCCAGCCTGTTCGAGCTGAACTTTTTGGATGCCCGCAGCAACCGCGGCCTGGGCCCCTTCACGCTGTTCGTCGGGCAGTCCCGCGAGCTGGCCTTCGAGGCCGGCCTTCAGCTTCTCCCAGATCCGCGGCACCGCGAAAAACCAGGTGGGCCGCACTTTGGGCAGGAACTCGATGATCCGGCGGGGGTCCGGGCAGATGTGGATCTGGAAACCGCGCATGACCGGTGTGTAGTAGTTGGCACCCCGCTCGGCGATGTGGGCGGCGGGCAGCCACGAGATCACCTTGGCTTCGGGGTCGTCGGGCATCTTGATGACACCCTCCATCACTGCGGTGTTCATGCGGAGCAGATTGCCGTGGGTCAGCGTGACGCCTTTGGGCGGCCCCGTGGTCCCGGAGGTGTAGATCAGGGTGAGCGGGTCATCGAGACCGACTTCGGCAGCCAGCGGCGCCGGGTCGAAGTCCGGGTCGAGTTCGAGCAGTTCGGTGTAGGTGGAGGTCCCGCCATCGCCGCCGAGCACGACGATGTGCTCGGCGTGCTTCAGATTCTCTTTCGCCTTCAGCAGGTTCGGCAGGAACTCGGGCTCGACGATGACCACGTTGGCCTCGGAGTCGCTGAGGACGTATTCGATCTGTTCCGGTGACGACGTCTGGTAGATCGAGAACGGAATCGCGCCGAGCGAGACCGCGGCGAGGTCGGTCGGGATGAACTCGGAACGGTTGTTCAGCAGCATGCTGACCGTGTCGCCGCGTTTCACTCCCAGCGCGTTCAGACCACCGGCGATCGCCCTGACTCTCGTGGCCAGTTCGTTCCAGCTGAGGCTGACGTCCTCTTCCTCGGAAATCAGTGCAGCGTGGTCTCCCCGACGGGAGACGGTTTCCAGAAAGGCTTCGTAGAGATTCTTGGCGTCAGGCTCGTAGCCTGGGCCTCCATCAGCCTCGGTCAGCGACTGGGTGGTGTGCACTGGAACTCCTCCTCTTTCCTCTCAAGCGTTAAAAGCTGGTGTTACGGCAATCTAGCGGACATTGAACCCTTCGCCGGTCAACCGTCCGACGTCATTCGACAGCCCGATGAGAAACAGGCCGATGACCAGCGCGAATCCGATGAACCCCGCCCGTTCCATTACGGCGAACGGCACCGGCCTGCCGCGCACCTTTTCGACGATGCTCCAGAAGATGTGGCCGCCGTCGAGCGGCAGGAACGGGAACAGGTTGATCACGCCCAGCGAAAGACTGATCAAGGCGATCAGGGTCAGAGCCTGGCGGGCACCCACGTCGATCGCCTGACGCGTCACTTCGTAGCTGCCGGCCACCCCGGAGAGTTGTTCCCGTTCCTCCGTCTGGTAGATCTGCGTCAGGGTGGTCACCGTCTTCGAAGTCACGAACCACATGAAATCGAGCGCGATTCCGGCGGCCTCCGGGGCGCCCGGGTCCACCGACTGGAGGCCGAACGCGAAGCCGAGGCGGTTGCGTTCGACCTCGCCGTCGTAGACCGGCGTGATCTCCAGGGTCTTCTGCTGGCCGTTCCGGTCGACCACGACGGTCGCGGGCGTCGTCGCCTCGCAGCCGTCCTTCGGCTTACCGGCGCAGTCGTGCGAATTGATCTGGTCAGCGATCGCCGTCTGGTCTCCGAATACTCCGTCGACCGAGACGATGTTGTCGCCCGGCATCAGCTTGCCGACCGCGGGCGTGTCCTTGGCGACCTGTTCGACGTTCGAACTCGGCTCCTGGATGCCGAACGCTAGAAAGAAAAGAATGATGAAGGCGATCGCCAGGTTGACGGCAGGTCCAGCAGCTATCACGACGATCCGCTTCCATACAGATTGCTTGTAATAGCCCCGCGGCGCCACTTCGGGCGGCAGTTCCTCGTCGGGGTTCATCCCGGTGATCTTCACGAAGCCGCCGAGCGGGATCATGCCGATGCCGTACTCCGTCTCTCCCCGTTTGATGCCGATCAGCTTCGGCGGGAAGAACAGGTAGAAGCGCTCGACCCGCATGCCAACGGCCTTTGCCGCGACGAAGTGACCGGCTTCGTGCAGGATGATCAGGGCGCTGAACGCGAGGAAAGCAAGAAGAAAGCTCATCCGTTCTCCAGGCCGCCGACCAGCTCTTCGGAGCGCTCGCGCGCGGCTTCGTCGACGGCGAACAACTCCCGGAAATCCCGGGCCGGGCCGGATCCGACGTCGTCGAGCGCCTTTTCGATCACCGTTGCGATTCCCGTAAACTCGATTCGTCCTTCGAGGAACGCGGCGACGGCCACTTCATCGGCTGCGTTCAGGACGCAGGGTGAAATCCCGCCCTGGATCCCGGCTTCTCGTGCGAGCGCGAGGCAGCGGAAGGTCTCGGGGTCGGGCTCTTCGAAATCGAGCGAGCCGACGGCAGCCAGGTCGAGCCGCTCCACCGGAAGGTCGAGTCGTGCCGGATAGCCCAGGGCGAAACCGATCGGCACCCGCATGTCCGGATAGCCGAGGTGAGCCAGGGTGGCGCCATCCTTGAGGTCGATCAGCGAATGCACAATCGACTGAGGATGCACCACAACGGTAATCCGTTCGTAAGGGACGTCGAAGAGCAGATGCGCCTCGATCATCTCGAAGCCCTTGTTCATCAACGTGGCCGAATCGATCGTGATGCGGCCGCCCATCGCCCAGGTCGGGTGGTCGAGCGCCTCCTCGACGGTGATGCCGCTCAGGTCACTGCGCCCGCGGAAGGGGCCGCCGGATGCCGTGAGGACGATCCGGTCAACCGCTTCGGGTGCCTCACCGTCGAGCAGCTGGAAGATCGCCGAGTGTTCGGAGTCAACCGGGAGCAGCTTCGCCCCGGTGGCCCTCGAGAGTTCCGTGATCAGGTCGCCGCCGACGACCAGGCTCTCCTTGTTTGCCAGAGCCACGTCGATGCCGGCGGTCAGGGCCGCGATGGTCGGCCCGAGTCCGGCGGCGCCGACGATGCCGTTGAGCAGCAGGTCGGGCTGACACGCGGCGATCAGTTCACGCGAGGCAGCTTCGCCCGCGAGGATCGTGCCGTCGAAGTTGCCGGCCGCCTCCCGGGCGGCGTCGGGGTCATGGATTGCGATGAAGCCCGCACCACAGCCACGCGCCTGCACGACCGCCTCCTGCCAGCTGGCACCGACGGCGAGCCCGACCGCTTCGAGGTCGTCGCGACCGTTGATGATCTCGAGTGCCTGGGTGCCGATCGATCCGGTCGAGCCGAGTACCGCGACGCGTTTCATCTTCGAGGGTGAGGCAGGGGCATCGTTGGCACCTGGATCGGGATCAGTAGACAAGGGCGATCGAGACGTAGTAACCGACCACGACCGTGAAGAAGACGGCGTCGAGCCGGTCGAGCAGCCCTCCGTGGGGCCCGAACAGCGTACCGGTGTCCTTCTTTCCGAGATCGCGCTTGATCATCGATTCAAACAGGTCGCCAATCGGGGCCATCGTCGCGATCGCCGCACCGAGGATCAGGGCCTCGTAGCCCGAGAGCCAGTCCTGATAGAGACCGGCACACCAGACCCCGAGCATTCCGATCAGGATTCCACCGATCAGACCTTCGATCGTCTTGTTCGGAGACAGCTTTGGCGAAAGCTTGTGGCGCCCGAACATACGGCCGACCGTGTACGCGCCCGTGTCGGCAACGAAGGTTCCGACCAGGACATCGACCATCAGTGCGGCGCCGTGGTCCGGCAGGTCCCGGAGCAGGACCGCGTGGACCATCGGGATGCCGATCCAGAAGAGACCGAAAACCGTAATCGCCATCGAACGGGTGACGTTCTCGCGGTCGTCCCGGTTCGCGGCGAAGATGAAGAGCAGGAGAAACGGCGCGGCCATCAGCATCAGAACGTTGAACGCGGTGCCGAAGTACGCGGCGGCGACCATGCCGGCCAGACCGATATATGCGACCCACTGCATCGGGCGGTACGAACCGGCCATCACGAAGAACTCCCGCAGGCCGAGGCAGCCGAAGGCCGCGATCACCGCGGCGAACAGGGGCCCACCGGCGACGACGATGACGATCGCCAGAGCGATCCAGGGGATCGCGACTACGAAGCGCTTGAAGGTTTCGTTCACGAAGCCGCTCTGGTCCCGAAGCGGCGGGTGCGGCGGCTGTATTCCTCGAGCGAGTCGGCGAATGCCTCCCGGGTGAAGTCGGGCCAGAGTTCGTCACGGAAGACGAACTCGGAGTAGGCGCATTGCCAGAGTAGATAGTTCGAGATGCGTTGCTCACCACTGGTGCGGATCAGCAGTTCGGGATCGTGCATGTCCGGTGCGTAGAGCCCCTGCCGGAACTCCTCTTCCGTCTCCCCCTTGAACTCACGTGCGGCATCGATGATTTCGGCGCGGCCACCGTAGTTGAAGGCGATGAAGAAGGTGATCGTGTCGTTTTCGGCGGTCAGCGCTTCGGCTTCGTTCATCTGCTCGATCAGCTTCGGGGCGATGCCGTCCCGCCGGCCGATGAAACGCATCCGCACGCCCTCCTCGTTCAGTTCGGGCGTCTCGTTGACGATGCGCTGGGAGAACATCTCCATCAATGCCGACACTTCATCCGGGGATCGAGACCAGTTCTCGGTCGAGAACGAGAAGACGGTCAGTTCCTTGACCCCGAACTCGACCGCGTCCTTCAGCCTCGCTTTGACCGTGTCGGCGCCGGCGCTGTGACCTTCGCGGACGGGCAGATCCCGGTTTTCGGCCCAACGGCCGTTGCCGTCGGTGATGATCGCGACGAACCGGGGTGCGCTCACACCTCGAGGATTTCCTCTTCCTTGCCTTTCAGCAGGGAGTCAATCTCTCCGATGGTTTCGTCAGTGAGTTTCTGGAGTGCGGCCTCGGCCCGGTGCTCGTCGTCGGCGCCGGCCTCACCGTCCTTCTTCAACTCGCGCAGGTCGCCCATCACGTCGCGGCGCACGTTGCGGATCGCGATCCGGCCGTCCTCGGCGACGCCGTTGACCACCTTGACCAGTTCCTTGCGGCGCTCTTCAGTCAGGTCCGGAACATTCAGGCGAATCACGTTGCCGTCATTCGACGGGGTCAGGCCGACGTCGGATTCGAGGATCGCCTTCTCGATGTTGCCCATCACGCCTTTGTCGTAAGGGGTGACAGTCAGGGTGCGCGCGTCGGTGGTCGACACGTTGGCCATTTGCGCCAGAGGCGTCATGGCGCCGTAGTAGTCGACCGTGATCCGGTCGAGCAGGTGTGGCGTGGCGCGTCCGGTGCGCACACTGGAGAACTCGCCACGGGTCGATTCGACGGATTTCTCCATCCGTAGCCGGGCATCTTTGAGCAGGTCGTCGATCATGCTTTCTCCGCAGCTGTTGAGTCGTCAGGCACGCTCGAGCGGACCAGGGTTCCGACTTTCTCGCCTGAAACGATCCTATCTATATTGAGCTCGTCGGCCATGTTGAAGACGTAGATCGGCAGATCGTTGTCCATGCAGAGGCTGAGCGCTGTCGAATCCATCACCTTGAGGCCACGTTCGATCGCGTCGCGGTGGCTGAGTTCGGGGATGAAGGTCGCGTCCGGATCGGTCGCCGGATCGGCGTCGTAGACGCCTTCGACGCCGTTCTTTGCCATCAGGATCGCTTCGGCGTGAATCTCCAGCGCACGCAGCGCGGCAGCAGTGTCGGTGGTGAAGAACGGGTTGCCGGTGCCAGCGGCGAAGATCACGATCCGGCCCTTCTCGAGGTGCCGCATCGCGCGGCGCCTGATGTACGGCTCGGCCACTTCCCGCACGTCGATGGCCGAGAGGACCCGCGTGTACTGACCGTGCTTCTCCAGCGCGTCCTGCAGGGTGAGTGCGTTCAGCACCGTGGCCATCATGCCCATGTAGTCGCCGGTCGCCCGGTCCATCCCCTGGGCGGCCCCGTCGATGCCGCGGTAGATGTTGCCGGCGCCGACCACGATCGCGACCTCGACGCCCCGGCTGCGGATCACGCCGAGCTGGCGGGCGATGCGTTCTACTTCAGCCGGATCGGTGCCGAAGTCGAGGTTGCCCATCAATGCTTCACCCGAGAGCTTTAGAAGGATCCTCTGGAATTTCGGCTCTGCGTCGTCGGACATGGCGGGAGCCCCTCGGTCCTTACTCGCCCACCCGGAAGACGGAGAAGCGCGAGATGACCACGTTCTCTCCGAGCTTGGCCACCGCGTCCTGGCGCAGCTGCTCGATCGTCTTCGAATCATGCTTGTCGACGTTCACGTGCTCCTGCTCCATCAGCGCGCGTTCTTTGGCCCACTTGGCGACCTGGCCGTCGACGATGCGCTCGACCACGTTGTCGGGCTTGCCGTCTTCCTTGGCCTTCTCTTCAAAGACCCGCCGCTCGTCGGCGATCTCTTCTTCGGGGATGTCTTCGGTCGCGACGTGGGTCGGCGACGCCGCGGCGATGTGAAGCGCGACGTCGTAGGCGAATGCCTGGAAGTCCTCGTTGCGGGCCACGAAATCGGTCTCGCACTGGACCTCCACCAACGCGCCGACCTTATTGTTGGCGTGGATGTAGGAAGCGACGACGCCTTCGGACGTGCCGCGGTCGGCCCGTTTGGCGGCCGATGCCTGACCCTTGACGCGGAGCAGTTCAACCGCACGGTCCATGTCCCCGCCGGCCTCCTCGAGGGCGGCTTTGCAGTCCATCATTCCGGCGCCGGTCTGCTGCCGGAGTGTCTTTACATCTGCGGCTGCTGCCATCAGCTTTTCTCCTCTGTGGTCGCAGCGTCGACGGACTCGTCGGAGCCCTCCGCGGCTTTGGTGTCCGTGTCGTCCGGAACGGCCTGCGGGTGCGGGGCGTCGTCGGGGACAGCCTGAGGATGAGGGGCGTCGTCGGGGACAGCCTGAGGATGAGGGGCGTCGTCGGGAACCGCCTGGGGATGAGGAGCGTCGTCCGGGACGGCTTGCGGGTGCGGGGCTTCATCCGGAACGGCCTGCGAGTGCGGGGCGTCGTCGGGGACAGCCTGCGGGTGCGGCTTCGCGGCCTCCTTGGGCTTCTCCGGAGCCGGTGCGGCAGCGGCCGCTTCCGCCTTGGCCTGGTCCTCGGCCTTCTTGCGGGCCTTCTCCTCGGCCTGCTCCTTCTCGATCGCCTCACGGCGGACCTTTTCCTCTTCCTCACGCTTCTTCTTTTCGGCTTCTTCCTTCTCGCGACGGGCCTTTTCCTCGGCCTGGCGCTTCTCTTCGATCACTGCCCAGGCGCCGGCGCCTTCTTCGATCGCCGAACCGACGGTCGAAATGACCAGCTCACAGGAGCGGATCGCGTCGTCATTGCCAGGCACGACGAAGTCGATGTTGCCCGGGTCACAGTTCGAGTCGACCAGGGCGATGATCGGCAGGCGCAGACGGGTCGCCTCGCGCAGCGCGATCTCTTCGGCCTTGAGGTCCATGATGAAGACGGCGTCCGGGACACGGTCCATGTCCTTGACCCCGCCGAGGGCGAACTCGAGCTTGGTGCGCTCGGCCATCATCTTCATGCGTTCCTTGGTCGGCAGCAGATCGATCTGCTCGGTTTCGACCAGGTCATTCAGCTCATGGAGCCGCTTGATGCGGGCCGACGAGATGTTGAAGTTCGTGAGAAGGCCAGGCAGCCAGCGCCGGTTGACGTACGGCATGTTCGACTTCTCGGCCCAGTTCTGAATGACGTCCGAGGCCTGCTTCTTGGTGCCGACAAAGAGAACCTTGCCGCCGCCCGAGGTCAGTTCGCCGACGAAACGGCGCGCGTCCTCGAGCATTTCCTCCGTCTGGAGGAGGTCGATGATGTGGATCCCGTCAAGCTCTCCGGCGATGTAACGCCGCATGTTCGGGTTCCAACGACTGGTCTGGTGGCCGAAATGAACTCCGGCCTCCAGCAAATTCTGGATTCCTACTTGCGCCATGATGCTCCTTGATGGTGTTGCTTACGGATCCACCCGGGTCGTTTTGACGGAAACCCAGTAAGGGCAGGAGCCGTCTCGGAGCGCCGGGGGGTAGAGATTGAATGGATTCGCGATTGTAGAGGGATTGGAAGGCAAGCGGCGCCCGGGAATGCGTATCGGTCTACCCCGAGGGCGGGCAAAACAGAATAAGGAGAACAATCCCGATGTTTTTGCCCTCTCTCCGATTTCATAGTCACGCATAAAGGCGCCGGATTTCCCAACTGGGAAATCTCGGCGTTTGCTGCAGTGAGACGCCTACCCGTGAGCGGTGCGTGGTTGGCCCCTAAAAGGCACCGAGATACGGAAAGTTCGCGGGCGATTATCGACCACTTTTCCGATCTCGGCGCTGTTTTTGGGGTCAACCGGGGTTCAGACAGCTCCTTCCCGGGCCTTTTCCAGCGCCTCGGCCAGATCGGCCGGCAGCGGCGCCTCGAACACCCGCTCCTCCCCCGTGGCCGGGTGCTTGAACGCCAATCTCGCCGAATGCAGGAACGGCCGTGTCAGGTCGTACCGCTCCGGCCCTCCGTAGGTCGGATCGCCGATCAGGGGGTGCTTGATCGCTTCGAGGTGGACCCGGATCTGGTGGGTCCTCCCCGTCTCAAGCCGGACCTCGAGCAGGGTGTCGCGGCGAAGTGATTCCTTGACCTCGAAGTGTGTGGTCGCTTCCCGCGGAGCAGCTCCGTTCACCGCCATGCGGTGGCGTTTTCGTGAAGCCCTGCCGATCGGCGCGTCGATCGTTCCGGTCCGAGAGCGGAATCTGCCGTCGGCCAGGGCGAGGTAGGTGCGCTCGACCTTCCGCCGGCGAATCATCTCCTGGAGGGCGGCGTGAGTCTCATCGTCACGGGCGACCACCATCAGGCCGCTGGTGCCGCGGTCCAGGCGGTGAACGATGCCCGGCCGTTCCGGTTCCTCTCCCCCGGCGAGATCCTCGCCGAGAAGTTCGACCAGGGTCACGCCGTCATGGGACGGAGCCGGATGGACCACCAGATCGGCGCCTTTGTCGACCACGATCAGGTGCTCGTCCCTGAAGACGATGCCGTAGGCGCCGGGCACCGGCTCGGTCACGACTCCTCCCGGCCGTCCCTGATCAGGGTCCAGGCGAGGACCGCCACACCGACGGTGATTGCGCAATCGGCGAGGTTGAACGCCGGCCAGTGGGGCAACAGGATGAAGTCGGTGACGTATCCGAGCCGGATGCGGTCGATCAGGTTGCCGACCGCCCCGCCGAGGATCAGCCCGCCCGCGAGCCACGTGGCGTTCCGCCTCGGGACCGATGCCACGAAGACGCCCAGGCCGATGAGCGCGACCAGGCTGAGGATGATCACCAGGACACCGCCACCGCCGGCCAGGCCGAATGCGACTCCGTCGTTGTAAGTGAGCGTGAACTTGAGCGGGCCGATCACGTCGACCGTGGTGCCACGCTCAATCCGGTCGGTGACCTCGGCCTTGGCGAGCTGGTCGGCGAGTACCACTCCGGCGGCGATGGCCACAGCCCACAGCAGCTGCCGCTTACGGGTCAACCGTTGACCAATCCGACCACGACCGCCTGACCGATCAGCAGGAGGATCACGCCGACCATCGGACTGAGGTCGAGCTGCATGCCGCCCGCACCGACCGGTGGCAGGATGCGGCGGAAGATGTTGAGATAAGGATCGGTCGTCTCCTGGACGAAGGTCAGGACGGTCCGCAGCGCCCGGTTATCCGGAATCTTCGGGATCCAGGACATCAGGATCCGGATGAAGATCAGGATTATGTAGACCGTGAACAGCGCGCTGACGTAAGCCGCGACATCTCCCCGGGTTATCGCAAGGACCGGGCTCATGCTCAGCCTTCGCGCATCCGGCTGAGCGAAGCCAGGGCTGCCAGCTCAAACGCTTCCGCGCCACCCCCGGCGGCCAGCGCCTCGAGGCCGGCTTCGGTGCTGCCGCCCGGAGAAGCGACCGCGACCTGGATCTCGAACGGCGTGCGGCGCTTCAGCAGTTCAGCGGTGCCGGCCAGGGTCTCGGCGACCATCGCCAGCGAGTCCTCGGGGTCGAGTCCGTCTTCTACGCCGACCTTGGCCAGCGCGTCGGCGACCACGGCGAAGTAGGCAGGCGAGCAACCCATGACCGCGGTCGCCGCATCCATCAGATCATCGTCCATCTCGACTACCTTGCCGAGCGAGCCGAGCAGTGAAAGGCCGTCGGCGACGATCTCCCGGTCGCTTCCTTCCGGACGGGCTACTGCGATCACACCGCGACCGGTCTCGACGGCAAGGTTCGGCATAAGGCGCAGAACGGTCGATTCGGGGAACTGCTCGACCAGCCCCTTCAGCGGCGTGCCGCCGAGCAACGACATCACCGCGCGCGGTTCTGGCAGCGCGGTCGCGACTTCCGCGAGGCTCTTAGGCTTCATTGCGAGCACGACGAAGTCCGAGCCCCGCACGAGTTCGTCGTTGCTGTCGACCGCCTTGCCGCCGACATCGTTCGCCAGGGCGGTCGCGCGGCCGGAACCCGAGTCGGTGAAGAGCATCTGTGCAGGCAGGTCGCTGCCGGAAGATGCCCAGCCGTGGGCCATGGCGGCGGCCATGTTTCCCGAACCGATGAATCCGACAATCATGCGGAGGAGCTTACTCAGCCGGCGGGGCCGCCGGATAAGTGATCAGGACTGGTTGAAGAAGCCCTTGTCGATCAGCCTGGCCTTCTCTTCGGCCGACACTTCGACGTTCCGTGGCGTCAGCAGGAATACCTTGTCCGCGATGCGCTGCATCCCGCCGTCCATCGCGTAGGTGAGGCCCGAAGCGAAGTCGATCAGCCGTTTCGAGAGCTCGTGGTCGGTGGTCTGAAGGTTGAGGATCACCGGCACTTTGCGCTTGAACTGGTCCGCGACCTGCTGGGCGTCGTTGAAGTTTCGGGGGATCACGAGGTGGACCTGCACGTCATTTTCGTCTCCGACCGAACGGAGGACGCGGGTGCTGCTGCGCTCTCCACCACCTCTGCCTCCGCGCGGGCCTGGCCCGTCTTCGTCGGAAAAGATGTCGTCGATTTCGTCGTGACGGGTGCGGCGACTGGTCGGGAGGCGGCGCACGTTGGCCTCACGGCCTCCGCGTCCACGCTCTCGACGGGGTTCGTAGTCCTCATCGCCTTCGAGGTACTCGTCGTCGTACCCGTCGTACTCGTCGACATGGTCGGATTCCTCGGCCAGGCCGAAGTAAACGAGGGTGCGGTGCCATGAATCACGTAGTGCCATAAGTAAGCGTATTTTCTTCCCGTGGGAGACGAATCCTCCCGATTATGTTCGATCTGCCCGTCTTGCAGCGAAATCACCGGAATCGCGGTCAGCCGCTTGCAGTCAGTCGAGCCAGGCGATTCCGCACTGGCGTCCGGTCACTCCACCGTCCCTCCGGTGCGAGAAGTAGTTCTCTTCGTCGCAGAACGTGCAGATCTTCGCCGTTTCAATTCGCTCGATCCCGGCCTGTCCCAGCTTGCGGCCGGCGGCCTGCCAGAGGTCGAGGTTCCGGCCATTCCGCAAACCGGGTCCGAGGTCGTCGAAAGCCTCGAATACCTCATCGCCCACTTCGAAGCAGCAAGGTCCGATGCCCGGACCGATGACGGCATCGGTCGCGCCGATCCGACTGGCCGCCTCGCTGATGATGTCCGCGGCGAGCCCGCGCCAGCCGCAGTGGAGCATCGCGAGCCCGCCCGGCCCGCTCATTGCCACCGGCAGGCAGTCGGCCACCAGCACCAGCAGGGGCAGGTCAATGGTTCGGGTCAGGTGCCCGTCGGCCTCAGCCGGCAGATCGCCCGGTTCGAGGAAGTGACGGGGCACCGGGCCGTCATCGTGAAAGCGGAGTTCCCGTCCGTGGACCTGGCGTGCCATCGCCACCCGACTGCCTTCAACTCCCAGGGCCGTCGCCAGACGCCGCCGGTTCCCGAGCACCGCATCACGCCTGTCGTCGGTCAGGATCCCGAGGTTCAGCGAATCGAAGGGTGCCACGCTCGCCCCGCCCCTACGGGTCGAGAAGCAGACCGTCGCCGATGGGAGCGACGCCTCGAGCCATCGCAGCTCCCCCGCTTCACGCCAGTTCAAGCAGGCCCGCTGTCGCTGATGTAACCCTCGGCAGCCTCGACCGCGATCGCAAGTTCTTCTTCGATCCCTTCGACTCCGTCGTCGAGCCGCGCCCGCAGGGCTGCGGTCAACCCGATACCGATGGCGGGGCCTTGTGGGAGGCCCGCCAGGACGAGGTCATCGCCGGTGATCGACGGGCGGACGGTCGACCATTCATCGAGGTAACGATCGAGCCACAGAGCGCCTTCGGCCCGGTTGATCAGGAGTTCGGCCAGGGACAGGCGGCTGGCGACGGTAACCGCGATGAACGGGGTCTCGGGCATTTCGACCGGAACGTGCGGGGTGCGGCCGAAGAGTGTTTCGTTGATCGCATCCCCCCGGGTCACCCGACCCCGCCATGAGCCCGTCCCGAGGACCTCGATCACCTTCGCGGCAAGTTTCAGTCGCTCGGGCGGGATTTCGATGAGTCCCCAGACCGTGAGGAGGCGGAATGCCTCGATCCCGGTGGGTTCGGCGGCAATCAGCTCGAATTCGTTGTCGGTCCGCTCCCGGGAGACGGTACCGAGGTCGACGTCGGCAAGCAGATCCGCGGTCAAGGGGTCCAGGTCAAAGCCGAACCGCGCCGCATAGCGGGCAGCCCGAAGGGCCCGGGTCGCATCATCGGCGAAGGAGAAG
The DNA here is from genome assembly GCA_038256675.1 of Solirubrobacterales bacterium. Lineage (GTDB taxonomy): Bacteria > Actinomycetota > Thermoleophilia > Solirubrobacterales > 70-9 > 67-14. The sequence goes on from JBBSKC010000004.1 coordinate 38,485, forward strand.
GGATGGATCACGCGCACCACCCCCCGGTCCAGGTCCGCGCGCCCGCCGTGGGGATCGATCAGGTCACCGGGGTCGTCCAGGCCGATCGCCATCGCGTTGATCGTGAAGTCCCGACGGGCGAGGTCTTCGACGATCGTGGCCGGGCTGACTTCCGGCAGGGCGCCGGGGAAAGCGTAGGTCTCCCGGCGTGCGGCCGCGACATCGATGCGAACGCCATCGACCATGGCCTCGGCCGTTCCGAATCGCTCGTGAATCAGGGCGCCATCAGCCAGGCTGGTCGCGAGCGCCGCAGCATCACCCTCGATCACCAGGTCCAAATCGGTGGTTTCGACGCCGGAGAGGACATCCCGGATTGCGCCGCCGACGAGGAATATCCGGCCTCCCTCCTGGCTTCTCGAAGCCAGTCCGGACAGAAGTGAATTGCCTTCGACGAAGGCGCTGAGGCGGCTGGTGTCATCCTGTGGGTTCACTTTCATCGCTGCTCTTCCCCTACCATGATCCACCCTACGGATGAACGACGAGCTTTCGACACCCGATCCCACTGAAGCAGCCCGCCCCTGGTGGCGCCAGCCGCGGAAGCTGATCGCCGTCCTGATTGCAGCGATCGTCGTCCTGGGTGCCGCCGGCGCGTTCGCCTACAACGAGCTGAAGCGCCCCGCCGACGTCAGCAACGAGTCGGTCCCGTTCACGGAACCGCCGCCGAAGAAGAAGTCCAAGCCGAAGGCAACTACGGTCAACTGGCCGACCTTCCGCTACGACAATCAGCGGACGGGCTATCTGCCGGCCAAGAAGATCAAGCCTCCTTTCAAACGCGTCTGGCGCTACGGAGACCAGCCACTGCTCGAGTTCCCGCCGGCGGTGGTCGGTGACGCGCTCTACTTCGTCGACAACGACGGCGTCGCGCGTGCGCTCAAGACGAAGAACGGCCGCACGATCTGGGAACGGAAGATCGCCTCGCTGAACGCTTCGACGCCTACCTACTCCAGGGGCGTGCTTTACATCGCCAACCTGGAACCCGGTCAGGTCCTCGCGCTGAACGCAAAGAACGGTCGCCAGATTTGGAAGAAACCCCTCCCCTGTCGCACCGAATCGTCGCCCCTGGCCGTCAAAGACACGGTGTACTTCGGCTGCGAGGACAACAACGTCTACGCAGTCAAGGCGAAAAATGGCAAGACGATCTGGACCACGGGCGTGGCCGGGGCGGTCAAGGGTGCGCCGGCCTACGAGAACGGCGTCGTCTTCGTCGGCGACTACGGCGGTGCGATGACCGCGATCCGCGCCAAGACCGGCGAAGTCAAGTGGCAGACGCAGGCGCTCGGCCCCGGTCTCGGGCAGCCTGGTTCGTTCTACTCGACCCCGGCGGTGGCCTTCGGTCGCGTTTACATCGGCAACAACGACAGTCGGGTCTACAGTTTCGACGCCGAGACAGGCGAGCTCGCCTGGACCTATTCGACTGGTGACTACGTGTACTCCGGGCCGACCGTCGCCAAGGTGCCGGGCACCCCGCCGACCGTCTACATCGGCTCGTTCGACGGCAACGTTTATGCGCTGGACGCCAAAAGCGGCGAGGCCCGCTGGACCTTCGATATGGACGGCAGGGTGATCGGCTCGCTCTCGGTGATCAACCGAACGGTCTACGCGTCGACCTTCGACGGCACCAACACCTACGGAATCAGCGCGAAGAGCGGCAGGAAGACGTACGACTTCTTCACCGGCGCCTATATGCCGGCCGTCTCTGACGGCGAGAAGCTTTACCTGGTCGGTTACTCGAGCATCCACGCGATGCAGCCGGTGACCGAGAAGCAGCTCCGGGCTGAACGAAAGCGTGAGGCCAAAGCGAAGAAGCAGGCCGCGCAGGCCAAATCATCCAAAGCCGGCGACAAATCCCAGAAGAAGTAGTTCGCAGGTCTGACGGTCAGGTGCGGACGGGAATGCCGTGCGTCGCCATGTAGAGCTTCGCCTGCTCGACCGTGTACTGCCCGTAGTGGAAGATCGAGGCGCAGAGCACCGCGTCGGCCCGGCCTTCTTTGATCGCCTCGACCAGATGGCCCAGGTCACCGGCCCCGCCTGAAGCGATCACTGGTACGGCGGTGGCGTCGGCGACGGCCGCCGTCAATTCGAGTTCGTAGCCGATGTTGGTCCCATCCCGGTCCATGCTGGTCAGCAGGACCTCTCCGGCGCCGAGCCGGGTCGCCTCGATCGCCCATTCGATCGCGTCCCGGCCGGTCGGTTTGCGCCCGCCGTTGAGGAAGACCTCGTACCGGTCACCGGCCTTCTTCGCATCGATCGCGATCACGACGCATTGTGAACCGAAGTGCTCGGCCATCTCGGTCAGCAGCGCCGGGCGGTTGAGCGCCGCCGAGTTGACCGCGACCTTGTCGGCACCCGCGTCGAGCACGGCCTGGGCATCTTCGACCGACCGGATCCCGCCGCCGATGGTAAATGGGATGAAGACGTTGTCGGCGGTGCGCCGGGCGAGGTCGACGATCGTGCCACGGGCTTCGTGCGAAGCGGTGATGTCGAGGAAGACCAGCTCGTCGGCGCCGCCCGTGTCGTAACGCTCGGCCAGCTCGACCGGATCACCGGCGTCGCGGATGTCGATGAAGTTCGTGCCTTTGACGACGCGGCCGTTGTCGACGTCGAGGCAGGGTATGACCCGTTTCAGGTCACTCATGACCGGCCAGCACTTCCAGAGCCTCGGGGACGGTGAAACGGCCTTCGTAGAGGGCCTTGCCGACGATCACGCCTTCGACGTTGGCCGGAGCCTCGGCCGCGAGCTGCTTCAGGTGTCCGAGTTCTCCGACGCCGCCGGACGCGATCACCGAGGCGTCGGTCGCGGCGGCGACCCGCGAGAGTTCGGGCAGGTTCGGCCCGGTCATCATGCCGTCGACTTCGATCGGGGTGAAGAGAAAGCACTCGGCACCGCGCCGGGTGAGGTCGGCCACGGCATCGGCGACATCGACGCCGCTCGACTCGGTCCAGCCGGCCAGGGAGACCTGCCCGCCGCGGGCGTCGACCGAGACCACGACTTTCGCCGGACCGTGTTCCTGGATCACGGCGTCGAGGAATTCCGGATCGCGGATCGCGGCGGTGCCGATCACCACCCGCTGTGCGCCCGCCTCGAGCACCGAGTCGACCGCCGCGAGGTCGCGCAGGCCGCCACCGACTTCGATCGGCACGTCGATCGCCGAGGTGATCCGTCTGATCGTTTCGAGGTTCCGGGGCTCACCGGCCTTGGCGCCGTCGAGGTCGACCACGTGGATGAAGGCCGCGCCGCCTGATGCCCAGCGTTCGGCGGCGTCGACCGGATCGTCGTCGTAGAAAGTTTCCTGGTCGTACTCCCCCTGAAGCAGACGCACGGCCTTGCCGCCGAGGATGTCGATCGCCGGATAGAGAATCATGAGTCGCCGTCCCGGAGGCGGGTGCAGATGCCCGAGAAGTTCTCGAGGAGGCGAAGACCGGCCACGCTCGATTTCTCCGGATGGAACTGGACCCCGAAGGTATTGCCGCGTGAAGCGACGCAGGCGAAGCCGCCACCGTACTCGGCCGTTCCGAGGATCTCGTCCGGTTCCGGATCCGGCACGAAGGAATGAACGAAGTAGAACGGCTCGCCCGGCCTCATGCCGTCGGTGAGCGGGGACGGTTTCTCCCAGCTCACAGCTGCCCAGCCGATATGCGGAACCTTACGCCCGCCGGCCGGCACCTCGATCACTTCACCGGCCAGCAAACCGAGGCCTTCGGCTCCGCCCAGTTCCACGGAGGACTCGAACAGGAGCTGGTAACCGAGACAGATCCCGAGGATCGGGGTATCCACGCTCGCGGCCTGGCGGAGTAGATACTCGACCCCTGATTCTTTGATACGGGCCATCGCTTTCGGGAAGGCACCGACCCCGGGCAGGATGATTCCGTCGGCGGACCTGATCTCGGCCGCTTCGGCCGTGACCACGGTCTCCGCCCCGACCCGCTCGGCGGCTTTCTCCACCGAGCGCAGGTTGCCCATCCCGTAGTCCAGGACGGCGAGAACCGGCGCGGTCAAGTATTCAGCGTGCCCTTGGTGCTGGGCACGCCCTTCTCGTCAGGGTCGATCGAGACCGCGACCCGCAGTGCCCGGGCGAAAGCCTTGAACGAAGCCTCGATCATGTGGTGGACGTTCGATCCGTAGAGGATCTCCATGTGGAGAGTCATCTTCGAGCCGTTGGCGACCGCCCGGAAGAACTCCTCCGTCAGCTCGGTTTCGAAGTTCGAGATCGAGGTGACCGGGATCTCCCCCCGGAACACCGAAAGCGGACGGCCGGAGATGTCAAGCGCGCAGGTGGCCGCGGCCTCGTCCATGGGAACGACGGCCGAGCCGTATCGCCGGATTCCGTAACGGTCTCCGAGGGCCTCGTCGATCGCCTGACCGAGCACGATGCCGACGTCCTCCACCGTGTGGTGAGAGCCGGTCTCGAGGTCGCCTGTGGCCTTCACCTTGAGGCCCAAGTTGGCGTGGCGGGCAAGCAGATCCAGCATGTGGTCGAAGAATCCGACCCCGGTCTCGGCGGATGAATCCGTGCCTTCGAGGTCGAGGCTGAGCTCGATCTCGGTCTCTTTCGTCTTCCTGGTGATGCTCGCCTGTCTACTCATCGCTCTCACTCATTTGGGCTCTTCGGGTGGCTGATTTACCGTGAACCGGCAGGCCCTCGGCCCTGGCCAGCGCGTCGAGCGGGCCGGCCAGATTTCGGGCTGCTGCGGCATCCAAGCTTACTTGCGCCGTCCGGCGCCGGAATGTGGATGGGGAAAGTGGGCCGAAACTTCTACCGGTGCCGTCCGTCGGCAGGATGTGGTTCGAGCCGGCGACGTAGTCACCGAAGGCGGTCGCCGAAGTCTGCCCGAGGAAGACGCAGCCGGCGGTACGGACGCGGTCCGCCAGGGCCGCCGACGTTTCATCCATCAGCTGGAGGTGCTCGGGCGCAAACTGGTTGACCAGGTCGATCGCAACCTCGGAGTTCGGCGCGACCACGGTGGCCAGGCGGCAATCGAAGACACTGAGTTCGGTTGCGGCAACCCGGTCGACCTCGGCTTCGAGGCAGTCCAGGACTTCATCGCTGGTTCCGACCGCGACCAGGAGGCTCTCTTCCCCGTGCTCGGCCTGGGCACAGAGGTCGAGTGCGGCCAGCTCGGGATCGACCGTCTCGTCGAGGACCACCATCAGGTCGGAAGGGCCCGCCAGGGAATCGATTGCGACCTCGCCGAAGACGGCCTTCTTCGCCGCCTGTACCCAGTCGTTGCCGGGGCCGGCGATCACATCGACCGGCCGGATCGTCGCGGTGCCGCGGGCCAGGGCGAAGATCGCCTGCGCTCCGCCGACCGCGTAGATCTCGTCCACCCCGCAGATGGAAGCGGCGGCGAGGGTGGCCCTGTTGATTTTTCCGTCCGGGCCCGGGGGCGCCACCAGCACCAGGCGCCTCACTCCGGCCACCCTTGCGGTGGCACAGCCCATGACGACGGTCGAGGGGTATGACGCCCGCCCGCCCGGCGCGTAGATCCCGGCCGCGGCGACAGGCACCTCGCCCACGATCACGGTCTGGCCCTGGGGCAGCTCGACCGCCTTCCGTTCGTCCTCGAGCTGGGCCGCTGCGACAGCGGACACGTTCTCGAGCGCCAGCCTCAGCGCGGCTTCAACCTCGTCGTCCAGCAATTCGAGCGCGTCATCGGCATCATCGAGCGGGACGGCCACCGTTTCCAGCGGCATTGCGGTTGCGTCAAATTCGTTGGTCAGCCTGACGAGCGCCGCGTCGCCTTCATCGGCAACCGCTTTCGCGATCGCCGAAACATCGACCGGGTCGAGACCTGAGCCGAACCATTCGCGGATTCCGGCAGAGAGAGCTTCCGGCGCCGCCCACTGAAGACGGCGGATTCTCACCCCACCGCCTCCCGCAGCCGATGGGTCAGCGAGTCGATCTCTTCAGCGCGCAGCTTCCAGGAAACCTGGTTCGCGACCAACCGGGCAGTGCATTCGACGATCTCGTCACGCACCTCGAGGTTGTTTTCCCTCAGCGTCCTGCCGGTCGCCACCAGGTCGACGATGCCGTCGGCCAGGCCGACCAGCGGCGCAAGTTCGATCGAGCCTTTTACTTCCACCACTTCGACCTGCTGGCCGTTCTCTTCGAAGTACTGCTCGGCGATCCGTGGATATTTGGTGGCGATCCTCATCATGCCGAGCCGGCGCTGGTGCTCGGCCGGGCCCTCGTCGCCCTTCTGCGTCGCCAGCACCATGCGGCAGTAGCCGGCCTTGAGGTCGAGCAGTTCATAGACCTTCCGGTCGGCCTGTTCCAGCAACACGTCCTTGCCGGTGATGCCGACGTCGGCGGCACCCGCCTCGACGTAGGTCGGAACGTCGTAGGGTCGCATGGTCACGAGGATCAGCTCGCCACCGTCAAAGACCAGTGAGCGGGAATCGCCCCGGACTTCGGCCGTCTCGACGCCGATCGCGTCGAGCAGGTCGAGGATCTCGTCAAGCAGCGCGCCGCCCGGCACGGCCATCTTCAGGGGCCCACCCGGAGTTTTCAGGGAATCAAGCATCGGCCCGGTCCCCCTCCAGCTGCGCCTTGTGAATCAGCTCGAGGTAGAGCGTGAACCCGGCCGCGGGCAGGTCGACTCCGAACTTGCTCATCAGGCCGTCGTACCGGCCGCCGCCGCCGATCACTTCGCCGACCGAAGGGTCGTAGACCTCGAGGATCGAGCCGCTGTAGTAGCCGAGGTCGCGCAGAAGCCCGAGGTCGACCTGAACCCGTTCCGCGCCACCCCGGGCGGTGACCACGTCACAGGTCTGCTGAAGGCTGTCGAGGCTGGCTTCGAAGGCCGCACCGCCCATGCCCCGCGCCTGGCCGATCACTTCCGGGCCGCCGCGAAGCTGGATCAGCTTCATCAGGCAGGCCGTCTGGTCGGCGCTCAGCTCAGTGGCGGCTTCCAGTTCGAGTTCGAGGCCGACGATGTCGTGTGCGGCAAGCCGGACGGAGGTCCTCTCCACCAGCGTCGGGTCGGCCGAGAAGTCGGACAGGAGGCAGCTCCAGAGATCGGCCTCGCCGAGTCCGATCACCGCTCGATTCAGGCCGACCGCGTCCAGCGACTTGGTCAGCACCTCGACCACTTCGGCCGCACCTTCGGCTCCGTTCACGCCGATCAATTCGATTCCGGCCTGACCGAATTCACGCAGCTGGGCACGTTGCGGGGTGATCGCCTTGTAGGCGTTGGCGACGTAGCTCAGGCGATATGGAGGCTCGACCTCGCCGAAGCGGGTCGCGACCAGCCGGGCGATCGGGATTGTCATGTCGGTACGCAGCGCCAGGAGCTCGCCCCGGTCGTCGAGGAAGCGGTAGGCCGGCGTGACATCGTCACCGCGTTCGACCACGTCGGCGTACTCGATCGTCGGCGTGCGCACCTCGCTGTATTCGAAGCTTTCGAAGACTTCGAGCAGCGCCATCTGCAGACGGCGCAGTTCGCGCATCTCGTCGGGAAGCACATCCCGGGTGCCTGGCGGTATCGGGTGGATCATTCCCGGTCCTTAGTCCTCGACGCGCTCGATGTGGGCCCCGAGCGACTGCAGGCGGGCTTCGATGTTCTCGTAGCCGCGGTCAATCTGGCGGATGTTGCCGATCTGCGAGGTGCCTTCGGCGGCCAGCGCCGCGATGAGCATCGCCATGCCCGCCCGGATGTCCGGACTGTCGACTCTCTCGCCGTGAAGCCGGCTCGGACCGCTGACGATCGCGCGGTGCGGATCGCAGAGGGTGATCCGGGCGCCCATGGCGACCAGCTTGTCGACGAAGAAGAGGCGATTCTCGAACATCTTCTCGAAGATCAGGATCTCGCCTTCTGCCTGGGTTGCCAGGGCAAGGGCGATCGAGGTCAGGTCGGCCGGGAACGCGGGCCAGGGGCCGTCTTCGATCTTCGGAATCGCCCCACCGACGTCGGCCTGCACCCGCAGGTTCTGTGATGGCGGCACGATCACGTCGCGCCCCTCGACGACCGACTGGAAGCCGAGGCGCCGGAACTGGCGGCGGATCATGATCAGGTCTGCCGGCTCGATCTCGCGGATCCGCAACTCGCCCCCGGTTGCGGCGGCGAGCGCCATGAAGCTGGCGATCTCGATGTGGTCCGGGGTCACCTTGTGCTCGGCCCCGCCCAGCTTGTCCTGGCCGGAGACGGTCATGACGTTCGAGCCGATCCCGGAGATCGGGGCGCCCATCTTGACCAGCAGCCGCGCCAGGTCCTGGACGTGTGGCTCGGAAGCCGCGTTGAGGATGGTTGTGTCCCCTGGGGTCAAGGCAGCGGCCATCAGGGCGTTCTCGGTGCCCATGACCGACGGCTCGTCCATGAAGATCTCGGTGGCGCGCAGTCCACCGGGAGGCGCGTTCAGCTCGATCCAGCGTTGACCGCCGACCCGGGCGCCGAGTTCGCGGAAGGCGTCGAGGTGGGCGTCGAGGCGCCGGCGGCCGATGAAGTCGCCGCCGGGCGGCGGCATGTTGACCTTGCCGAAGCGGGCCAGGAGCGGCCCGGCCAGCAGGAAGGAAGCGCGGATTGCCGCGGAAAGGTCTTCGTCGAGCGTCGTGTCGGTCACGTTTTTCGCGCAGAGGCGGACCGTGTTGTCTTCGACCCACTCGACCTCGACTCCGAGATTGGCCAAAAGCTCGATCTGGGCCTCGGTGTCCCGGATCCGGGGCACGTTGGCGATCACCACTTCCTCCTCGGTCAGGAGGCAGGCGGCCAGGATCGGCAGGGCCGCGTTCTTGTTGCCTGCGGCAGTGATCTCTCCTGAGAGCGGGACACCGCCCTGTATGACGAACTTTTCCATAACGTTTATCCCCGCAAGTAGACGGTTTTCTTTTGACCGGACCCGGGGCCGGAACGACCGACCGAAAGCCGGACTAGGGTAACACCGCAGATGGCACAGACTTCAACACGCTCACGGCGGGGCAAAAGCTCCCGAAAAGGCCGCGGCCTCAAGATCACGATCGCGGTGCTACTGGCACTTCTTGTCCTGATCGTACTGAACGCCTTCGCCCTCAACAACGAGACCGAATCGGCCGGGCTGACGACCGACGGTGCGACCCTGGTCGAGACGACTTCGGGCTCGCTACAGGTGGTCGACACCGGTCCGGACACCGTCACCGACGATGCGCTCCTCCCGACCGGTCCTCCACTGCCGATCGTCCTGATCCACGGCTCCGGCGGCGCCATCAACTGGTGGGACGAACTGATTCCCCTGCTCAGCCCGACCAATCGTGTGATCGCGATCGACATGCTCGGTTACGGAGGATCGGCCAAGCCAGACTCCGGATACTCGATCGACTCGCAGTCCGGTCTGATCGCGCAGGTTCTCGCGAGTCTCGAAGTCGACCGTGCGGTCGCCGTCGGCCATTCCCTGGGCGGCAAGGTGGTCACCGCGCTGGCCGAGCAGTCACCCGGCCTGGTCGCCGGCGTGACCGTGATCGATACCGGACCCGATTCCACCTTCGGCGAGCTCAGCGGAGGTGCCAAGCTCGCCCAGGTGCCGATCGTCGGCCCGGCGATGTGGCGGATCGCTCCCGACTTCATGATCCGCAACAACGTGGCCCAGGGTTTCGCGCCCGGCTACGACGTTCCCGACGAATTCGTCGAGGACGCGCGGCGCCTGACCTACCCGGCCTACCACGCGTCTTATGAAGAGTCGAACGACTACACCGACGCCGTCCCCCTGAACGAGAGGCTGGAGAAGACGGGAAAGCCGCTGTTGATCATCTTCGGAGCCGAAGACCAGATCTTTTCCGCCCGGGAGGCACTCAGTGCCTACGCGGCGATTCCCGGGGTGACGACGAAGCTGATTCAGGACTCGGGTCACTCACCCCAGATCGAAGCCCCGGAAGAGACCGCGGCCGAGATCTCGGCCTTCGCCGAATCGTTGCTGCCAAAGCCAGAACCCAAGCCAAAACCAAAGCCGGCCAAGAAGAACAACAAGGGCAAACAGAAGAACAACAACAAGACCCCAAGGCAGGCCGGCAAGAACAACCAGACCCAGAAGAACCAGGGTGCCAACAAGAACCAAGGCAACCAGAAGGCCAAGGTGCCTCAGAAGAACAACTAACCGGGAGGTGACGGTGTTTCCGGTGCAGACTGCGCGGTAATTGCCGGCACCTCCCCCTGACGGGTCAGTCTCACTTCTTGGCCCAGCGGCCTCCGGCTTTGGCCCATTCGAGGACTTCGTCTGTTGAATCGAAACCGTCCGGGATCTCGACCCCGTCACGGTGGTGGACCAGGTAATACGCGTTCTCGTTCAGTTCCACTCCGCTCTGGGCGCTGACCGGTTCCACTCCTTCCGGCACCTCGACCGCGTTCCAGATGTGCCAGTCGTTCTTCTTCATCAGCCAGGGCACGACGTGCTCGAGCCGGTCGAAGGTCGCGCCGAGATTCCGTTTCGGTTGAATCAGCCGGAAACCCTCGTCTTCGAGGACTTCGGTGCCACACCAGTCGCATCTGCCTTTTTTCGCCATGTCTCCATTGTGACACCAAGACGCGCTGTCGCAAAAGAGGGTCTGGAAAGCAGACGTGGCTGGTGGCGGACCGAGGGTCACGAAACCCGCAAATAGCTGACTTTTGGTTGAAGACATCCTACGCTTATGCGAACATACGTTCGTATATGGTCATTTCGGTAATCCTGCCTCTTCTCGCCCTTCGAGCCGCGCTCGGAAAGGCTCAGAACCGGTTTCTGGAGCCGATTGCACTCGCCCCGCAGCACGATGCCAACCAGGTGATCGGCGAGGTATCGGAGGTCGCGCACGGGCTCGGCGTCCGGGCAGGCATGGGACTCGAGGAAGCGATCGACATCTGCCCCACCCTGAGCCTGGTCTCCCCCGATCCGAGCCGGACCGGAAGTCTCTGGCAGGCCTTCCTCGCGCGGCTCGAGGCGATCGGGGCCGAGGTCGAATCACTGAGGAACGGCGAGGCATTCTTCCGGGCCGACGAGATCGAGCGGCTCTACGGCGGCCTCGAAGGCGTGCTCGCGGTGACCGCGGACCGGCTCGGCAAGAGCGTAGCCATAGGGGCCGCACCGACCCGGCTCGCCGCCTTCGCCGTCGCCCGCCAGAGCGAAGACCGTCCCGGGGTCGTCGAGCCCCGGCAGCTCGTCGAGTACCTCGGCTCCCTGCCGACCACGATCCTGATCGGACGCCTCAGTGGACCGGAGGCCAAGTCCCGGCAGATGGTCGCTTCCCTGCTCAAGCTCGGCATCGACCGATTGGGCGGGCTGACCGAACTCTCCGGTGACGCCGTCGCCGACCGCTTCGGGCACCTCGGCATCGAAGCCCGCAACACCGCGCTCGGCGCCGAATCCGACTTGCGGCCGCGCCGGCCCGTGGAAGAGATCTGCGAGTCGCTGGATCTGCCCGAGGTCTCTTCCGGCAGCCACCTCACCGGCGCCGTGACGATCCTCTGCGACCGCCTCGCCGGCCGGATCAACGATCTCGGACTGAGCGCCCGCCGGGTGACGATGGAGGCGAGCCTCGCCGGCGGCGGCAGCTGGACCCGGGACGCAACCCCGCGCGAGCCGACCGCAAGGGCCGACATGCTGCGCCTGATCCTGCTGCCGGGCCTGGAGTACCTGCCGCGTCCCGCCGAGAAGCTGAAGCTGCGGGTGACCGAACTCGCGCCGGGCTTGCCGGAACAGATCGAGATCACCCACGAACCGGAGCAGACCCGGGCCAAGCGCCTGGATGAAGCAGCGCACCAGGTCCGGGCCGCGGTCGGTGAGAGTGGGCTGATGCGGGTCCTCGACGCCGAACTCGAATCCCACCTGCCCGAGCGACGCATGCTCCTGACCCCGTACCTCTCGGAGTAAACGAAGTGCTCCGGAGACCCCCACAAAAGCCCACGCCCCACCGAACTGGCAATGATTTTCCGGGATATATACGTAATTTCATTGCCAGTGAGGTTTTTTGTGGCTAAGACCTCTCGCCTGTACGAGCCGCGTCCGGTCGAAGTGGCCAGCGACTCCCGGCGCACCCCGATCCAGGTCAACGACGTCGACGTGGTCGCGGTCCGCGAAGAGTGGATCGTCGAAGACGGATGGTGGACCGCCGCCCCGGTCAAACGCTGGTACTTCGAGCTGGTCCTGATCGACGGGCGCGACCTCACCGTGTTCCAGGCATTTCCCTCCGGGCAGTGGTTCGCCCAGCGTGCGTGAGGTGAGCGGTGCCCGCGGGATACGTCGAACTCCACTGTCATTCGTCGTTCTCGGTCCTCGACGGGGCCTCCTCCCCGCTCGAGCTGGCCGGCCGCGCGGCTGAGCTCGGCTACCCGGCGCTGGGTCTGGTCGACCACGACGGCATCTGGGGATCGATGGAGTTCGCCGTCGCTTGCAAGGGCGCCGGGATCAAGGCGATCACCGGAACCGAACTGACCGTCTCGCTTGAGCGCCGGCTCTTCCACCTCACCCTCCTGGTCAAGGACCAGGAGGGCTACCGGAACCTCTGCCGCCTCCTGACCGAAGCCCACAGCCACACTCGGGATGACCCCACCCGGCGGGTGAGTCAGCCCTCGGTGCCACTGGAATCGCTGGCCGACCGGGCCGAAGGGCTGATCTGCCTGAGCGGCTGCGCCGGCCAGGGACTCATCGCTTCGGCCTGGGCCGAAGGTGACCTCAGCCGCGGCGAGAAGCTGGCCCGCCGACTCCGGGAGTGGTTCGGGCCCGAGAACTTCCGGATCGAACTCCAGCGCCCCTACTGGCGCCACGACCGGGCCCGAAACCGCTGGCTCAACGGCCTCGCACGCAGCCTTGGCCTGCCGGCGGTGGCGACCGGCAACGTCCACAGCCACACCTCCCACCGGGCGCGCCTTCAGGACGTGCTGGTCGCGGTGCGGCTCGGGACCAGCATGGAGGGCTCCGAGCCCCGCCGGCGCGGCAACTCGAGCTCCTCGCTCGCATCACCGGAACAGATGGTGGCCCGGTTCGACCAATACCCCGAAGCGGTCGCCGAGAGTGCCGATATTGCGAGAAGACTCGACTTCGACCTCGAGAAAGAACTCGGCTACCGCTACCCACAGGCCGACGACCCGACCGCGGACACCGCCCTGGCCGAGCTCGTGAACACCCGCATCGGCCCCCGCTACGAAGGCACCCCCGAATCACCCGAGGCTCACCGGCGGCTGGAAGCAGAGCTGAAGATCATCCGCGGGCTCGGCCTCTCCGGCTTCTTCCTGCTGCACCACGACCTGCTCGAGCTGGCCAGAGAGGTCGCGATCGAGGTCCGCGGCGCCACCTCCGCCCGCTCGGTGCTGCCACCGGGTCGCGGGCGCGGGTCCAGCGTCAGCTCGATCGTTTGTTACCTCACCGGTCTCTCCCACGTCGATCCAGTGAAGGCAGACCTCTTTCCCGGCCGCTTCCTCAACGAAGAGGTGACCGCGGCACCTGACATCGACCTCGACTTCCCCCGTGACATCCGGGCCAAACTCATCCCCCGGATCCACAAGCGGTACGGGGCCGACCGTTCGGCCCTGGTCGCCGCCTTCCCGACCTACCGGTCGCGCGGAGCCATCCGGGAGTTCGGCAAGGCCCTGGGGATCCCCGCCGCGGAGATCGAACGGGCCGCGCGGTCGGTCGATTTCCATGGTGGCTCGGACGACCTCGAACGGGATCTGGCCGGGGCAGTCGGCGAACAGCGCGCCTCGTCGATCGGCTGGAAGAACCTGGTCTGGCTCACCCGGGAAGCACGCGGATTGCCGCGGCACGCTTCCCAGCATTCCGGCGGCATGGTGATCTCGACCAAGCCGCTGGTTGAGATCTGCCCGGTGGTGCCGGCCGCGATGGAGGAGCGCCAGATCGTCATGTGGGACAAGGACTCCTGCCAGGACGCCGGGTTCCTGAAGATCGACCTGCTCGGACTCGGCATGCTCTCGGCGGTCGAGCGCTCGGTCGACGAGATCAACCGGATCCGGGGCGAGACGGTCGACCTCAGCCGGATCGACCTGGCCGACGAGACGACCTTCGAAGCGATCCGCCGGGCCGACACGACCGGGGTCTTCCAGATCGAGAGCCGGGCCCAGATGCAGATGCTGCCGCGCCTCAAGCCGATGAACATCGAGGATCTGACCGTGCAGGTGGCCCTGGTCCGGCCGGGGCCGATCCAGGGCGGTGCGGTCCACCCCTACATCGAGCGGCGCAGACTGCTGCGCGAGAACCCCGGGTACGAGGTCCCCTACCAGCACGATCTGCTCAAACCCGCGCTCGCCGAGACGCTCGGCGTGATCATCTTCCAGGAGCAGGTGCTCGAGGTCGCGATTGATGTCGCCGGCTTCAGCTCGTCCGAAGCCGAGTCCCTCCGCCGGGCGATGAGCCGCAAGCGCTCACGCCAGGCGCTGGAGGCCCACCACAAACGTTTTCTCGAAGGCGCCGGCAACAATGGCGTCGAGGCGAAGGTGGCCGACAGCATTTTCAGTCAGATCGTCGGCTTCTCCGGTTTCGGCTTTCCCAAGGCGCATTCCGCCGCCTTCGGGCTGCTCGCCTACCAGTCGGCCTGGCTCAAGGTCCATTACGGGCCCGAGTTCCTGGCTTCGCTCCTGAACGAGCAGCCAATGGGCTTCTACCCGCCGGACTCGCTGGTCCAGGAGGGTCGGCGCTCCGGGATCGAGATCCTGCCGCCGGACCTCAATTCCAGCCGGGTGGAATGCAGCACCGAATGGCCGGAGGGCAAAGTGGCCACCGGTCCGGCCGACGGCATCCATAGCCCGGCGGACCCGGATCCCGGTCCAGCGGTGCGGATCGGTCTGGCGTACATCAAGGGGGCGAAGGAAAAGGAGATGGAGGAGCTGGTCAAGGAGCGCGACCGTGGTGGCCCGTACACCGATCTCGGCGAGCTCTCTTCGAGGATGCCCCTGAAACGTCAGGAGCTGGAGCAGCTGGCGTGGTCCGGGGCGCTGCGCTCCCTGCCCCGTGGCGAGCGAGTGTCCGGCCTCTGGAACGTCGGCCTGAACCCGAACGGTCTCAGCAATGCCACCGGCCGGCAGCTCTCCCTGCCGTTCAGCCCCGGCGACACACCGGAGCTGGAGGAACCAAAGAACTGGAGCCGGGTCCGGGCGGAATACGGAACGATCGGCATGACCCTGGAGGGCCACCCGATGTCACTCATCCGGCCGACCCTGCACGACCACGTCAAGGACACGGTCGAGGCCGCGAACGCGCCGGACCGTTCACAGGCCGAAGTGGCCGGACTGCTGGTCGCCAAGCAACGCCCGGAAACTGCCTTCGGCACGATCTTCCTGCTGATCGAAGACGAAGTCGGCACGCTCAACCTGATCACTCCGCCTCCGGTGGCCACCAAGTACCGGCTGGTGATCCGCACGGCCACCCTCCTCCGGGCCCGGGGACGGATCGAGACCAAACAGGGAGTAGTGAACCTGATCGTCAATGCCCTGGCCGAGATTGAACCACCCGATCCGGCGATCAAGGCGGTGGCGCCGGTGGGACAGTCGTTCGGCCGACGGGGGCGGTGACGAACGCCGCAAATTGCGGCGTCCCCACAGAATGGGCTGACTTGCACTTGGCTCTGTAGCAGGGATACACGAGCGCCATGCACGGGAACTTGCAAACACACGTTCGTGTCCGATAGGGGGCGTACCTTTACAAACATATGTTCGTGCAGATCAAACAGATAACGGCCAGAGCGGCCGACGCGCTGGACCTGGCAATCGAGTTCTCGACGCTGGGTGAATACGGGTTGGAATACCCCGAATCGGAAGGCACCGCGCCCTGCCGCCCGGGACGTCGCCGGTCAAAGCCTGCTCCCCGCAAGGCCCCGCCTCCCCCGCGGGTCCGCCCACTCCACCGGGGTCGCTCGCACCACAAGCGCCCGACCACATGCCCCACCACGCAGGCCTCCCGCCTGCCGGACGCACTGATGCCGCCGCGCATCAAGCTCGACCTCGCCTACTGACCCCTCGGTAGTCTGGTCCGGTGACTCGATCGAGTGACCGACACATCCAGCCGGGCCGCCCGCTCCTGACCGCCACCGCGGCCCTGATTCTCGGCGGCGTCATCATGCTTTCCGGTCTCGGGCCGTCCCCGACCGGCGCCGGAGCATTCAGCGCGGGTACAGCCACGCTCGACAAGAACTCGGCTGCGCCCAAGCCAGCAATCAAGAAGCGCATGATTCCGTTCGGCAAAAAGCGGAAGCGCGAAATGTCCAGATACTCGAAGCGCCACTACGGCAAATCCGGCTATCGGCTCCGAAAACCGAAACAGATCGTCGAGCACTACGCCGTTGCTTCAACCCTCGGCCAGATCTACAACGTCTTTCGCCCAGACCGTCCGGACAGGGAACTTGGCGAACTGCCGAACACCTGTGCCCATTTCGCGGTTGACGGCAAAGGCCGGATTCAGCAGTTCGTCCGGCTGACGATCCGCTGCCGGCACGTGGTCGGACTCAACGACGTCTCCATCGGCATCGAGCACACCGGATTCAGCGACGGCGAAGTTCTCTCGGACAAGGACCAGATGCATTCATCCCTCAAGCTCACCAAATGGCTGCGCTGCCGGTACAACATCGCGATCAGGAACGTGATCGGGCATAACGAGAGCCTCTCTTCGCCGTTCCACCACGAACGCATCAAGAGCCTCCGGCACCAGACTCACGGAGACTTCAGGCATCGTTCGATGCAGAAATATCGCAAGCGCCTCCGGGCCCTGGGTCAGTGCTGATCTAGTCGCTTGACCAGTCGGGCGGCGAACTCGATTGCTCTTTTGAAGGATGTGGCCGAGATGTTTTCTGTTGTGTCGGTTGGCCAGTGGTAGTTCGGGATCGGTCCGTCCTGATTAACGACTGTTATCGCTCGCCCTCCCCCTGCCATCACCGGGG
>JBBSKC010000005.1:0-46048 GCA_038256675.1 Solirubrobacterales bacterium
CAGCGGCGTCTCCGAGGCCGACATCCTCGACGCGCTCGACATCGCTCACGCCGAGATCAAGAAACTGGTCGCCACGATCGAAGAACTGCGCGTAAAGATCGGCAAGGAGAAGCTGGTGATCGACGAGCCGACCATCGACGAAAGTCTGCTCTCCGAGATCAAGTCGACCCACGGTCAGGCCCTGATCGACGCGATCGCGACCGAAGGCAAGCTCGAGCGTTACGAAGCGATCGACAAGGTCAAGGACGACGTCGTTGCCCAGTACGCGCCGGACACCGGCGACTCTGACGCCGACTCCGCCCGCAAGTCGGAAGTCAAGACGGCGATCAACGCGATCGAGAAGGACACGATCCGCAAGGCGATCGCCATCGACAAGAAGCGCCCCGACGGTCGCGCCCAGGACGAGATCCGGACGATCGAGTGCGAGGTCGACATCTCACCCCGCGTTCACGGTTCGGCTCTCTTCACCCGTGGCGAAACCCAGATCCTCGGCAACGTCACGCTGGGCACGACCCGGATGGACATGCGGGTTGACGGTCTCGGTCTGGAAACCAGCAAGACTTTCTTCCACCACTACAACTTCCCGCCCTTCTCGGTCGGTGAGGCCGGTTTCATGCGCGGCCCGAAGCGCCGTGACATCGGTCACGGGGCGCTGGCTGAACGCGCCCTGTCCCCGTCGATCCCCGATCAGGAGGACTTCCCGTACGTGACCCGCGCGGTCTCCGAGACGCTCGAGTCCAACGGTTCTTCCTCGATGGGTTCGGTCTGTGCCTCGTCGATGGCGATGCAGGCTGCCGGTATCCCGGTGAAGTCCGCCGTCGCCGGTGTGGCCATGGGCCTGATCAAGGAAGGCGATGATTACATCGTCCTGACCGACATCGCTGGAGTCGAAGATCACCTCGGTGACATGGACTTCAAGGTGGCTGGTTCCGCGGAAGGCATCAACGCCCTCCAGATGGACATCAAGATCACCGGTGTCACCTTCGAGATCCTCACCGACGCACTGGAGCAGGCCCGCAAGGGGAGGCTCTTCATCCTCGACAAGATGGCCGAAGCGATTGACGGACCGCGCGAGGAAATGTCCCCGCACGCGCCGCGTATCGAGTCGATCAAGATCGACCCGGAAAAGATCGGTGCTGTCATCGGCAAGGGCGGCGAAACCATTCGCAGTCTCTGCGAGGAGTTCGAGGCCGACATCGACGTCGAAGACGACGGAACGATCCGGATCTACGCTCCGACCGGCACCCAGGTCGAAGAGGCCGTCACCCGCATTGAAGGCATGACCAAGGAAGCCGAGATCGGTGATCGTTACCCGGCCGCCAAGGTCGTGAAGACGACCACCTTCGGCGCCTTCGTCGAGCTGAGCAAGGGCACCGACGGACTGCTTCACATCTCCAACGTCAAGCCCGGAGGACGGGTCGAGACGGTTGAAGAGGTGCTCGAATCCGGACAGGTAATCGACGTCACGGTGGGTGAAGTCGACAAGGAACGTGGCCGTATCGGCCTGCGCATGACCGACGATCCGCAGATCAGTGGCAAGTCCAAGGACGAAATCGCAGCACTCTCCGCCAACAAAGGCGGCGGAGGCGGCGGAGGCCGCGGCGGAGATGGCGGACGCCGCCGTCGCGAGCGTGGCGACCGCGAATCCCGCGGCTAGGAAGTAACAGATGAGCGACCTCGCTCAACTGACAGAGACCGAATCAGGCATCCGGGTCATCACCGAGGTGGTTCCCTCGGTGCGCTCGGTTGCCCTCGGACTCTGGGTTCGAACCGGATCGCGTGACGAGACCCCCGCTCAGGCGGGGGTCTCTCACTTTCTCGAGCACCTGCTTTTCAAGGGCACGCCGAACTACAGCGCGATCGAGATCTCGGAGCGTTTCGACGGGCTCGGCGCGTCGTTCAACGCCGCCACCGGCAAGGAGACGACGCACCTCCACGCGCGTTTCCTCGATGAGCACACCGATGACGTCTTCAGCCTGCTTGGGGAGATGATGTTCGAGTCGACCTTTCCCGAAATCGACTCGGAGCGCGACGTCGTGCTCGAAGAGATCGCGATGTACGAAGACGAGCCGTCCGACCGGGTCCACGACTACCTCTCCGACGCGATCTTCGGCGACACCCCACTGGGCCGGCGCATCCTCGGTGATGCTGACGTGATCGCCAGCATTCCGGTTCCGGACATCGCCGAGTACCACCGTCAGCGATACGCCGCCGAGAACATCGTCGTCGCCGCCGCGGGCAACGTCGACCACGACGCGATCGTCGCCCTGGCGAACTCGCTCAACCCGGCCACCTCCGGTGACGTCGCCGACATCACGCCAGAGATCCCCTCGACCAGCGGCAGTTGCGAGTTCGCGGTCAAGGACACCGAGCAGTACCACGTCTGTTTCGGCGCACCGGGCATCAACCGGGCCGACGACCGCCGCTTCGCGATGGCCGTGCTCGATTCGATCTTCGGTGGCTCGAGCTCTTCCCGGCTCTTCCGCGAGGTCCGCGAGAACCGCGGCCTGGCCTATTCGGTCGGTTCGTACTCGGAACAGTTCACCGACACCGGCGTCGCCGCGATCTACGTCGGTACCCGTGAGGACAACATCGAAGAAGCCTGCGCGATCATCGGCACCGAGCTCGAGAAGATCCGGACCGAACCGGTGTCTTCCGACGAGCTGGACCGGGCCAAGGAGCACGTCAAGGGGCGCCTCGTCCTTTCCGGCGAGTCGAGCGCCGCCCGCATGTCGCGGATCGCGCGTTCCTCGCTTCACGACCTGCCGTTGCTTACGATTGACGAGATGCTGGACGAAGTCGACCGGGTGACCATCGAAGACGTTCACGGGCTCGCCGCCGACCTGTATGCGGCCGAGAGCCTTTCGACCGCTTGCGTAGGCCGCGACGAAAGTCGTTTCAGGGCCGCCGTCGCGCCGGTGAGTGAGGCCCTGGGCGCGTGATCCGGGTTGGTGTAGCCGGAGCCGCCGGTCGCATGGGATCGACCGTGTGCGGGGCCGTGGAAGAGGCTGAAGGGCTCGTGCTGACCGGCCGGGCCGATCCGGCACTCGGCATCGAGCTGTCCGAGATCCTCGCCGAGGCCGACGTGGTGGTCGAGTTCAGCACCCCGGATACCACCCTGAAAAATGCGTTCGCCTGCCTCGCGGCCGGCGTCCACGTCGTGGTCGGCGCCACCGGCTTCGACCTCGACGAACTGCGCTCGGCCGCAGAGAAATCCGATGCCAACTGCTTCGTCGCCCCGAACTTCGCGATCGGTGCCGTGCTCCTGATGACCCTCTCTGAACAGGTCGCAAAACACATGCCCGAATGCGAGATCATCGAACTCCATCACGCAGGCAAGCTCGACGCACCATCCGGCACGGCAAAACGCACCGAAGAGCTGATCACGGCCGCGGGCGGAAACGTCCACCAGCCGATCCACTCGGTCCGGCTGCCCGGCCTCGTCGCTCACCAGGAAGTCCTCTTCGGCGGTGAGGGCCAGACGCTCTCGATCCGCCACGACAGCATCGACCGCTCGTCTTTCATGCCGGGGGTTGTCCTCTCAGTCAGAAAAATCGGCCAGCTCGAAGACCGGTTTACGGTCGGATTGGAGAAGCTCCTCGCATGAGTGATGAAATCAGGGGTCTTGACGCAACCGCCCAGGCCGAGCTCGTGGCCAAGGGTGACGCCAGTCCGAGTGAACTCGTCGACATTGCCGTCAAACGGGCGGAGGAAATCAATCCCGAGATCAACGCGATCATCGGCCCGCTCTACGAAGAGGGCAAAGCAGCGGCAGCAGGCGACCTTCCGGACGGTCCCTTCCGCGGAGTGCCGTTCATATTCAAGGACCTCGGTGCCGGCCTGGCCGGCCAGCCGTTCCACATGGGGAATCGCCTGCTCAAGGAGAAAGGCTTCACGGTTCCGTTCGACACACATCTCGGCTCACGTTTCCGGGATGCCGGGCTGGTCACGATCGGTCGTGCCAGCACGCCCGAGTTCGGAATCCTCCCGACCACTGAACCGGTCGCCTACGGTCCCACGAAGAATCCCTGGGACACGACCCGCAGCACCGGAGGATCCAGTGGAGGGTCGGCCGCAGCTGTGGCCGCCGGCATCGTGCCGATGGCCCACGCCTCCGATGGCGGTGGTTCGATTCGCATCCCCGCCAGCGCCAATGGCCTGCTGGGACTCAAGGCCAGCCGGGGCCGCATTTCGCAGGCACCGATGAACGGCGACACGATGTCGGGGCTGACCACCGAACTGGTCGTGAGCAAGTCGGTTCGCGACACCGCGAGGATGCTCGACTGGGTCAACGGTGCTGTGGCGGGTGATCCCTACGGATGCCCCGTGCCTGCCCGTCCTTACGTCGACGACCTGGAGATCGCACCGGGGGACCTGCGGATCGGCCTGCTGACCGAGCCGATGACCGGCGGCGTTCTCGACCCGGAGATCGTCGAAGCGGCTCGAGCGGCCGGGCGCAAACTGGAAGCACTTGGTCACCAGGTGACTGAACCCGAATTACCGACCGCCGCCGACGGCGATGTGCTCTACGAGACTTTCATCACCCGCTGGGCCGCCGGCATGAGCCAGACGGTTTCGATCATCGGTTCGATCGTGGGCCGCGAGTTGACCGCTGACGACGTCGAACCGCTGACCTGGGCCCTCGCCCAGAGAGGCCAGGACGAGAGTGGCGCCAAGTACCTCGACGCGATCCAGCAGCATCAGGTGATGGCCCGGATGATCGCCAGTCTCTACCGGAGCGAACTGAATCCCGACGGCTTCGACCTGATCATGACCCCGACGCTGGCCACGGTTCCGCCGAAACTGGGCTTCTTTGACGACTCCGGTCCGGATCCGATGGCGGCGATGGGCAGGGCCCGCGATTTCGCCAACTTCACCGGTGCCTTCAACGCCACCGGCCAGCCCGCAATCTCCGTGCCGATGGAGATGAGTGCCGGGGGAATGCCGCTCGGAATACAGCTGATCGCGCCCCTCTGGCGGGAAGACCTCCTGATTCAGATTGCCGCACAGATCGAGCAGGCTCACCCCTGGGCCGATCGCCGGGCGTCACTTTTTGCTGATGGTTGATCGAATAAGGTGGCTGCCGTGAGCGAGATTCAAGGTGTAATCACGGCAATGGCCACCGTTTTCGACGTCGACGGAGAAGTCGATGTTGCCGAAACGCGCCAACTCGCGCGACACCTGGTCGAGCACGGATCCCACGGAGTCGTGGTCTCCGGCACGACGGGCGAATCGCCGACGCTCGATGACGATGAGAAGCTGACCCTCCTCGAAGCGGTTCTCGATGAGATCGGCGATGAAGCCACCGTCATCTTCGGAAGCGGATCTAACGACACCCGCCACTCGGTCGAGCTGACCAAGGCCGGCGCGCAGGCCGGCGCCCACGCCAGTCTGATCGCGACCCCCTATTACAACCTTCCTAACCGGGCCGGGATCATCGGTCACTTCAGGGCAATCGCCGCGGCCGATCCGAACCTGCCGATGGTCCTATACAACGTGCCCACCAGGACCGCTGTGAACATGCCGCCGGACCTCCTCGCCGAGCTCGCAACTATCAGCAACGTCGTCGCGGTGAAGCAGGCCAACGACGGCGAGCTCAAAGTAATCCCCGGACTCCAGCTTCTCGCCGGAAACGACGGCGCTTTCATGGAATCGCTCAAGCTCGGTGGCACGGGGGGAATCCTGGTCGCATCGCACATCGCCGGTGACGGCATGCGCAAGGTCTGGGAGCTCTTTCAGGCCGGCGACATCGAAGGCGCCGAAGCGATCGACATCTCACTTAAGCCCGTCTACGCAGCGATGGGCGTCACGACAAATCCAATCCCGGTGAAGGCCGCACTTGAAATGGCCGGCTGCTGTCCGGCCACGATGCGCCTGCCGATGGTCGAAGCGACCGAAGAAGAGAAAGCAGAGATAAGAACTTTGATTGAAAAATCTGGAATCAACCTGCCCGGAGCCACCTCATGAGTGACAAGATCAGGATCCTGCCGCTCGGCGGGCTGGGGGAGATCGGCAAGAACATGACGGTGGTCGAGTACCGCGGCAAGATCGTGGTGATCGATACGGGCCTGATGTTCCCGACCCCCGAGATGCTGGGGATCGACCTCGTCCTGCCCGACTTCGACTACTTGCGCGGCCGGGCCGACGACATCGAAGCGATCGTCCTGACCCACGGCCACGAAGACCACGTCGGAGCGCTGCCCTATGTGCTGCGCGAGATCGGTTTCCCCAAGGTCATCTACGGCGGCATGCTGACGATCGGCATGGTCCGTTCGAAGCTCGACGAGCACAAGCTCGGCGGCGCGCCGCTGACCGAACTGCCGGCCGGCCAGAAGGTCGACGCCGGTCCGTTCGAACTCGAACTGGTCCACCTCTCGCATTCGATTCCCGACATGCGCGGCGTGGCCATCTCCACCGACATCGGCAAGATCTTCTTCACCGGCGACTACAAGTTCGATCAGACCCCGGTCGACGGCCGCCCGGCAGACATGTCACGCCTGGCCGAGATCGGTCGCGATGGCCTGCTGTTGCTCGCCGGCGACTCGACGAACGCCGACCGCCCCGGAGTTTCTCCGTCAGAGTCGAGCGTCGGTCCTGCCCTGCACGAGACCTTCAAGGGCTGCAAGGGCCGCATCATCGTCACCTCGTTTGCGTCGAACATCCACCGGGTCCAGCAGGTGATCGACGCCGCCGTTGCGCTCGACCGAAAGGTCGCCCTGGTCGGCCGCTCGATGCGAAAGAACTACAACATCGCCTCGAACCTCGGCATCGCCAACGCGCCGTCGGGAGTCCTGATCCAGCCGCGCGACATCGAGGA
This sequence comes from Solirubrobacterales bacterium, assembly GCA_038256675.1. Classification (GTDB taxonomy): domain Bacteria; phylum Actinomycetota; class Thermoleophilia; order Solirubrobacterales; family 70-9; genus 67-14. Next base: position 6,818 of record JBBSKC010000005.1, read on the forward strand.
CTTCCCCGACGAAAAGGTCGTCGTGATGTCGACCGGCTCCCAGGGCGAGCCGTTCTCGGCGCTGCGTCGTATGGCCAACAACGACCACCGCGACCTGGAGCTGCATTCCGGGGACACCGTCGTCTTCTCGGCTTCACCGGTGCCCGGCAACGAACGTGCCGTGAACGAGACGATCGACCGCATCTACGAGATCGGCGCTTCGGTGGTCACCGCAAAGTCGGCACCGATCCACGCTTCGGGACACGGTTTCCGGGAAGAGATCAAGCTGATGCTCAACCTGACCAAGCCCAAGTACGTGATGCCAGTCCACGGCGACTACCAGCGGATCCGGCTCCACGCCGAGCTGGCCGAGTCGGTCGGCGTCCCGGCGGAGAACATCTTCCGCGGAAGAAACGGTCTACCCCTCGAGATCGGACCGGACGGAGCTTCGTACGGCGAAGAGGTCGATTCCGGCGTGATCTACGTCGACGGCGTCGAACTGGCTGATCCGAACGACGCATCCCTTCGCGACCGCCGGACGATCTCCGGCGACGGAATCGTGATCGTGATCTCGACAATCGCCTCCGACAACGGAGACGTCGTCGCCGATCCGGAAGTGATCCTCCGCGGAGTGGGGGCGCTCGACAACGAAGTCGAGTTCACGGACAACCTGAAAGACCTGGTCGAGGACGCTTTGGAGGCCAAGGCAAAGGCCAAGGTCCGGGACACGGAGCTCATCCAAGAGGACTTGCACGATGAACTGGCAAAGTTCATCTACAAGAAGCTCAAGAAGCGCCCGATGGTGGTCCCGGTAGTAATCGAAGTCTGAGGGCGGGCGGCCCACGGCGGGCCCCTATGCACGCCTGGGCTTCGTCGACGCCCGGGAATGTCAGCTCAGGTACGTAAGTACCGTCGCGGACATTCCCGGGCTTTACTCCTTGCCAGCCGCACCCAGGGTCTCCGCCGTGAACCACCCTCATTAGAGAACCGGAAAGGCCGAGTCTCGAAGGCCCCAAACAGCGCCGAGATACGAAAAGTGGTCGACAATCGAGGTTTGCGGCGACTGTCTTGGTGGTCTACCGCGGGGGCGGGCAATATCGGAACCAGGAGAACCAGCTCTCGGTTTTCGCCGTTTTCCAGTCTCGATCTCGGCGCTCGTTGTTGACCGGGACCAGGCGAGGTGGCAATGATTTTCAGTGATAGTGCATGAAAATCATTGCCACCTCGCCGAGGGGCTGGCCATTCCTGCCGTCGACGACGCCAGGCGTGCATAGGTGCGTCCAGTGCCCGCTCGCCCTTCACCATGCGACCACCCCTCAATGGCCCGATAGGCCCCGTTAACGAACAAAACTGCCGGACCAAGGGGGAGGGTGGCCCGACAGTTGTTGTTCTTTTAGTCAAAAAGCGAACCCGCCGAGGCAGTCTGGGGGAGATCCCCGGCGGGTCCATGTGTCTCGTCCGTCTAGAAAGATAGGCCGGGCGTTTAAAATGCCTCTAAAGCTCTGCTAACGGTTTCTTAGGCTTCTGCGGGTCAAGCGGAAGGCGCACGCTGAACATGGCTCCGCCATCGGGAGAATCGCCCACTTTGGCGGTTCCGTGGTGGCCCTTCGCGATCGCGAAAACGATGGCAAGGCCCAGTCCGGTGCCATTTGTGGCAGCACGGTCGCCCGGCCCCGTATTGCGGACGAACCGGTCGAAGATGTGGGGCCAGAGGCCTTCGGGTACGCCGGGGCCGTCATCGGCGACGGTGAGGACGGCTTCGTGGCTCTGGTTGTCGATATCCGTGGCGACCGTGATCGTCGTGCCTTCCGGGGTGTGGCGCACCGCGTTGTCGACCAGGTTGAGGATCACGCGGTGAAGGTCGTCCGGGGTGGCCTCGAGGATCACGGGTGCCGGAGCATCGAGCTCGATCCGGTGGCTGTCGGAGAGCGGGGCCACTTCTTCGACGGCGTTCCCGGCGATCTCGGAAAGGTCGCACCGCTTCCTGGCCTGGGCTCGGCCTGAATCCGCCTGCGCGAGGATCTGGAGGTCGGCGACCAGGCGCCGCATGCGTTGCGATGAACGCAGCGCCGATTCGACGCTTTCCAGTTCGAGCTCCCGGTCCTGTCCGGTCAGGGAGTGCTCGAGCAGTTCGAGGTTGGCCAGCACGCTGGTCAGCGGCGTCCGCAGCTCATGCGAGGCGTCGGCCACGAACTCCCGCTGTCTGGACATGGATTGCTCCCGTTCGGCGCGGGCCAGCGATAACTCATGGAGCATCTCGTTGAAGGTGGTGGTCAACTCACCGACTTCGTCGTTGGTCACCGGGCTGTCGAGGTTGACCCCGGGGTCCCTGGTCCGCGCAATATGGCCGGCGGCGCTGGTCAGGTTGGAGATCGGCCGCATCGCCCGGCGTGAAAGCACCACACCGGCAAGGGCCGCGAGCAGCGTGGCGCCCAGGGTCCCGGCCAGGACGGATATCCAGATCCGGTTGACCGAGGCGTCGAGGCGATCGATCGATCGGGCTACGCGGACGTAACCGATCGTCTGGCCGCTGCCCGGCGGGTTCTCATACGGAACGGTCGCCACTTGATACCCACCGACCTCGGTGATTTTCTTGCTGCTGACGGGCCCCAGGTTGGGGGAGTCCTTGAGGCGCACGGTGTCCCCGGTGGCGATGGTGGTCACGTCGGCCGGGGTGTTGACGTTCTGGAGCAGGGGCGTGATCGCGCTAAACGGGGTGTATCCCGGGGTAAGCCTCACCACGTCCCGGATGTCGCGCACGAGGTCATTGGCCGCGGTTTCGGTGTCGGCCGCATAGTTGTCGCGGACCTGGGCGGCGGTGAGCTGCCCGACCGCGACGCCGAAGGCAACCAGGATGATGAAGGTGAGTCCGGCAGACACACCGGCGAGTTTCCAGCGGATCGGCCACCGCGACGGCCACTTCCGGGATTGGCGCAGCCTCGAGATCAAGACAATCAAGCCTTGATTACGTAGCCGGCTCCGCGCTTGGTGTGGAGGATGCGGGGCTCGCCGCCCTCTTCCAGTTTCCGGCGGAGGTTGGAGATGAAGACGTCGATCGTGTTCGTTTCATCCAACGGGTCGTATCCCCAGACCTCTTCCAGCAGACGTTCCCGTGAGATCACCAGACGCTGGTTCCTCATCAGGTACTCGAGCAGTTCGAATTCACGTTTGGTCAGCTCGATTTCGCGATCTCCACGCAGCGCTTCCTGCGAGTCGGGATTCAGGCGGAGGTCACCGACCGTGATCAGCGCCGAGCCGCGCGGGGGGTGGCGCCGGAGCAGCGCGCGGATCCGTGCCAGCAACTCGGTGCGCTCGAAAGGCTTGACCAGGTAGTCGTCGGCCCCGGAATCGAGTCCGGTGACCCGATCGGCGGTCTCGGCCCGCGCGGTGAGCATCAGGATCGGGACCTCGGAGGTCTCGCGCAGTTGGGCGCACACTTCGATTCCATCCATGCCGGGTAGTCCGAGGTCCAGGACCACGAGGTCCGGCATGAACTCCCGGCTCACCTCGAGTCCTTCGGGACCGTCGCCGCCGGCGCGGACCTCATAACCCTCGGCCCGGAGCGTCCGCCGGAGGACATCGACGATGTCGGCATCGTCCTCGATGACGAGAATGCGCCCACCGGTGTCGCCTTCGGTTCCCATCCGTGGATCATAAAGATCGAGGTAGGCGTTTCCTAAAGTGGCTACCAGACCGCACCGGGGAAGGGGTCTGGGGCGCGTCGTAGAACAAAGAAACCATGTTCGTACGCACATCCCGGCGCGGTTCGAAAGGCCGGCCGGCCAAGGGCACCTCGAAGAAGAATCCGAAGAAGTCTGAGAAGGTGAAGGAGCCGCTTGACCAGCGGCATCTCGACCTGATCGGTCTCGGCTGCGTGCTGGTCGGGATCTACCTCGTTTTCGTGCTCTATTTCGGCTGGGACGGAGGCAGGCTCGGTTCCGGCATCCGCGACGGGCTCCAGTACCTGATCGGGCTGGCCGCGTTCGCCGTTCCACTCACGCTGATCGCCCTCGGGGCAATCCTGATCTTCAAGCCTTCGCTGCCCTCGACCCGGCCGCTGCGGACCGGAGCCGGCTGTCTCCTGGGCGGGCTGCTGCTCGCCTTCGCCGCCGGCACCATCGGACTCGGTGGCTCGCGACCCGGCACGATGCAGTACTTCGACTCCGGCTGGTTCCCCGATCACGGCGGCGTCGTCGGCGAATCCGCTTACTGGCTCTCAGCGACCCTGCTTCAGCCGTTCGGCGCCCATCTCATCGCCGTTTTCGCCCTGCTGGCCGGTTTGCTGCTCCTCACTGGCTCAACCGTCGCCGCGGTCCTGGCCCGCAGCGGCTCGGCTGTAAAGAAGGCCGGCACCGCGTCGGCCGGAGCGACCCGGGTCCTGACCCGCACCACCGTCCGTCCGGAGGACGACGCCACCGCGGTGATCGACGCGAACGACGAACTGACCGAGCCGCTGCTGCCCGATCAGGGCGAGATCTTCGCGGCCGACCCCGAAGCTGAAGCACTCACGGCCGAGATCGAGCTGCAACGCGAGGTTTCACCGGTCGAGATCGACATCTGGGCCGATGAGGGCGAAGAGCCGACGATCTCGGACAAGACGGAGAAGCTCGAATCGATCGAGATCTTCGCCGGGGCCGGGGGTGCGGCCACGGCGCAACCGGATACGGAGAGCGGTGACAGTGGCTCGGGCGGAGGCGACTGGAACGCCGATCACGACGGCCCTGAGACCTTCACTGACGACTTCGATCAGGAACTCAGCGACCTCGAGGACGAGTTCGACGGTCCCGACGAAGTGGAGCTCGAGAAAGACCCCGAGATGGAGATCGAGCCCGAACAGACTCCGGCCGAGCGCGCGGCCAAGGTTCAGGCAGAGCAGCTCGAGCTGACCCCGATGGGCGAAAAGCGTGGAGCTACGACCGCGGCCGAAGTCAAGTACAGGAAACCCACAATCAAGGTTCTGGACAAGGGGTCCAAGGATTCCGGCCCGGACAAGGTCGAGCAGAAGGAACTGGCTCGCAAGCTGGTCGAGACGCTCGGCCACTTTGGCGTCGAGGCGCGCATCGTCGGCGTCGTCTCCGGTCCGCACGTCTCCCGTTTCGAACTCCAGCTGGCCCCCGGGACCAAGGTCAAGAAGGTCTCGGAGCTGTCGAACGACCTCGCTTACGCGCTGGCCTCGACCGACATTCGCATTCTCGCTCCGATCCCCGGCAAACAGGCGGTCGGCGTCGAAGTGCCGAACTCGAGCCGTAAGATGGTCAAGCTCGGCGACATCTATTCGAAGCCTTCCGAGAAAGCCTCGCCACTGGTTGCCTGGCTCGGCAAAGGCATCGACGGCAAAGCGGTCTGCACCGACCTCGCGACCATGCCGCACGTGCTGGTCGCAGGCACCACCGGTTCCGGCAAGTCGGGCTGCGTCAACGCGATCCTGAGCTCGATTCTGATGCACTCTTCGCCAAACGAGGTGCGTCTGGTCCTGGTCGATCCGAAGCAGGTCGAGCTGAACCACTACGAGGCGGTTCCGCACCTGCTGACGCCGGTCGTGACCAACCCGAAGCTCGCCGCGAACGTGCTCCAGAACCTGATTGCCGAGATGGAGACCCGTTACGGACTGATGAAGTCCGTGCGGGCCCGGAACATCGCCGACTACAACGCGATCCAGGACAAGGCGGGGGAACCGAAGCTGCCACACATCCTCTGCGTCATCGACGAGCTCGCCGATCTGATGATGGTCGCGCCGGCCGACGTCGAATCCTCGATCATCCGCCTGGCGCAGAAGTCGCGGGCGACCGGAATCCACCTCGTGCTGGCGACCCAGCGCCCGTCGACGGACATCATCACCGGCACGATCAAGGTCAACATCCCTTCGCGGATCGCCTTCGCCGTGTCCTCGCAGACCGACTCGCGGGTGATCCTCGACCAGGGCGGAGCCGAGGCGCTGCTGGGACAGGGCGACATGCTCTTCCGCGGTCCGGGAACCTCGAAGCTGAACCGGATCCAGGGTGCTTTCGTCTCCGAGGAAGAGATCGCCCGGATCACCGATTTCTGGTCGCAACAGGGTGAACCCGAGTTCGAGCAGGAACTGCTCAGCGAGCGGGAGCCGACCAAGGAGGAGTCTGCCGACGGCGAGTTCGATCCCGACCAGGATGACCTGCTCGACGAAGCGATCCAGCTCGTGGTCGACACCGAGACCGCGTCCGTTTCGATGATCCAGCGCCGCCTGCGGGTCGGTTACACCCGGGCCGGCCGCCTGGTCGACATGCTCGAGCGCCGCGGAGTGATCTCCGGCTATGAAGGTTCGAAGCCGCGCCAGGTGCTGATCACCGCGGCCGACCTGCCGAGGGTGCTCGGCAAGGGCCAGGCTTTCGGCGAGACCGGAGAGAACGATGCCGTCACGCCGGGGGAGTCGGCTGAGCCCATGCTCGAGTCGTCACCCACCGAAGACGCCTGACACCGGCCCGCTCCTGACGGTAGGGTCGGGTCCGTGGCGGAAGCGGAACACACAGAATCGGTGCGGGCCGGCGTTCTCGTAACCGGCACGGAGGTACTCACCGCCACCATCGTCGACCGCAACGGTCCCTGGCTCTCCGAGCAGCTGACTGCGATCGGCATCGAGCTGGCCGAGATCCTGATCGTCGCCGACCACGCCGACGACTTGCTGAACGGCCTTCGGCACATGGCGGGTATCGGTCTCGACCTGATCATCACGACGGGCGGGCTGGGGCCGACCGCCGACGATCTGACGGCAGAGGTGGTCGGGCGATTCACCGACCGTGAACTTTCCCTCGACACCGACATGGAAGCGAAGATCGCGGCGATTCTCGAACGGTTCGTCAAGGCTTCGCCGGTGAAGCTGGCTCCGGCCGGACTCAACGCCGCCAATCGCAAGCAGGCGATGGTGCCGGATGGTGCCGTGCCGCTGGACCCGGTCGGAACCGCCCCCGGCCTGATCGTCCCCGGCCCGGACGGCCTTGTCGTTCTGGTGCTGCCGGGACCGCCGCGCGAGCTCCAGCCGATGTGGGAAGCCGCCCTGGAAGAGCCCTTGATCAAAGCGGTCACCGGCCGGGCGAAGCAGCTCAACTTCTATCGGTTGCGCATGTTCGGCACGCCCGAGTCCGAGCTTGCCCTCAGCCTGCGGGAGATCGAGTCGGGTGGGCTCGACCTCGACCGGCTCGAGATCACGACCTGCCTGCGGAAAGGAGAGGTCGAGATCGACGTGCGTTACCGCGACGAGGCGACCACAACAGCCGATGAGTTGCGCGAAGAGCTCAAGCGGCGGCACGAGCGCACCCTCTACAGCCTCGATGGAACGACGATCGACACCATGGTCGCCGGGCTGCTCGAGGGCCGCCGGCTCGGCCTGGCCGAATCCTGCAGCGCCGGCCTGCTCGCGGCCCGGATCACCGATGTCCCCGGCGCTTCCGGGTATTTCGCCGGCGGCGTCGTTTCGTACTCGAACGAGGCGAAACGGGACCTGCTCGGCGTCGATCAGGGCCTGCTGGACGAGTTCGGAGCGGTTTCTCCCGAAGTCGCCAAAGCGATGGCGGAGGGTGCTCTGAAGCGCTTTGACGCTGATGTGGGGCTCGCGATCACCGGCATCGCCGGACCCGGCGGCGGCACCGAGGAGAAGCCGGTCGGTTTCGTCTGCTTCCACGCGCTGACCGCGGACGGCGGCGAGAACACGCTGAGCCCGGTGATCCCGGGCGGCCGCAGCGACATCCGGGAGCGCTCGGCGCTGGTCGCAATGCACCTGCTCAGGCGCCTTCTGGGCTGAAGTGGCCGTGCGGTTCCGTCCGGAACGGGTCGCATAATCGATGCAGATGGAGTGCCACCTTCTGGCGCTGCCGGAATACTTTCCCGAATATCGCCGGATCGGATCTTCCGTCCGACGGCAGGAATAGGTTTCCCCATAGCGAACATGTGTTCGTACAGGACTTGAATCTTCGAACAACAATGCGGCCCGAGAGGGTGGCGGCGAGGTGACTTACATGAGCGAGAGACCAGAAAACGACATGGGCCCCGGCACCGACAAAGAGAACAAGGCTCGTACGGCCGCTCTCGATGCCGCCAAGAGCCAGATCGAGAAGCAGTTCGGAGCCGGCTCGCTGATGAAACTCGGTGATCAGGGTGCCCTTGACATCGAATCGATTTCCACCGGAGCCCTGCCGCTCGACATCGCACTGGGCGTGGGCGGCATTCCGCGGGGCCGGATCGTCGAGATCTTCGGCCCGGAGTCGTCCGGTAAGACCACGCTGGTCTACCACATCATCGCCGAGGCCCAGAAGCGCGGTGGCGTCTGCGCCTTCGTCGACGCGGAACACGCGATCGACCCGGTCTACGCGAGACGAATTGGGGTCAACACAGACGAGCTGTTGATCTCCCAGCCGGACTACGGTGAGCAGGCACTCGAGATCGTCGACGTCCTGACCCGCTCCGGCGCGGTCGACGTGGTCGCGGTCGACTCGGTCGCTGCGCTGACCCCGCGAGCCGAGCTCGAAGGGCAGATGGGCGACGTCACGGTCGGCCTTCAGGCAAGGCTGATGTCGCAGGCCCTGCGCAAGCTGGCCGGCAACCTGAACCGGGCGAACACGGTCTGCCTCTTCACGAACCAGATCCGCGAGAAGATCGGCGTGTCGTTCGGCTCGCCGGAGACGCAGCCCGGTGGTCGCGCTCTCAAGTTCTACTCCTCGCAGCGGCTCGACATCCGCCGCATCGAGACCCTCAAGGACGGCACCGAGGCGGTCGCCAACCGGGTCCGGGTCAAGGTCGTGAAGAACAAGGTCGCGGCGCCATTCAAGCAGGCCGAGTTCGACATCGAGTACGGCCAGGGAATCTCCCGCGAGGGCAGCCTGATCGACCTCGGCATCGATCATGATCTGGTCCAGAAGTCGGGATCGTTCTTCTCCTACGGCGACACCCGGCTCGGACAGGGCCGCAGCAACTCGAAACAGTTCCTTTCCGAGAACCCGGACATCTCCCTGGAGATCGAGACCCGGATCCTCGAAACACTCGGCATCACCAGGGACGGCTCGTCGATCGAGGCCGAGGTGCCCGAAGAGGTGAACGACGCCAAGGACGTCAAGGGCAAGGACAAGAAGGAAGCCGGGTCCCCGGTGGCGATCGTCGAAGACGCTCCGGCAGAGGAGAAGCAGGCGGCCTGACTCCATAAGGATCCTAGGGGGACGGGCCACCAGAGACCTATGAGTGACGAAGTCCTGGCCAAGGCGCTGGGGGCGATCGGGCGCAAGGAGCGTACGGTCGCCGAGATGCGGGCATGGCTGACTGAGCGGGAAATCGAAGCGGACGAGATCGACCGGGTGGTCAATTTTCTGATCGAGAACGAGGCGCTGAACGACCGCAAGTTCGCGATCGAGTTCACCTCGGACAAACGGGAGATCTCCGGATGGGGTCAGACCCGGATTCGCGAGAACTTGCGCAAGCGCGGCATGCCCGAGGTCCTGATCCAGGAGGCACTGGCCCAGGATTCAGGCGAGAGCGAAGTGGACCGGGCGGCACGCACGCTGGAGGAGCGCGGCGCCGACCTGAGCGACGACCGCGGCAGGAACCGGGCCCTAGGCCTGCTTTCGCGGCGGGGGTACTCCGCCGAAGATGCCTACGCCGCGATTCGAAGAAAAGATTCCGCCGCCTGAATGTTCGTAGGCGGGGCGAGGCGGGACGGTCGGTACCCTTAACTGACCGATGGAATTACGATCCTTCATCCCCGCATGGCTCCGGTCCGAAACGGCTGAACCGGAAGCTGGCGAGGGGAGCGGCAACGGTGCTGTCAATGGCCGGCAGGTCAACGGCCAGCGGCTGGAGCCGTCAGCGATGCCGGGCGGCGACTCCGGGGCACTCTCAGCCCAGGCGGAATTACGCGCCCGCCGGGAAGAGATCATCCGGATGGAGGAGCGGGCGTTGCGCGAGCTCGAATCCGCCCAGACCAAACTGCGCGAGGTCGACCGCCGCAACGAACTGATCGAGGAGCGGGAGCAAAAGGTCATCGAGGACGAAGGCACCGTCGCCGAGGCCCGCGAGCGGCAGCTGGAGGAGCTCGAACGGATCGCCGGTCTGTCGCAGGCCCAGGCGCGAAAACTGCTGCTCAATGAGGTCGAGGCGGACGCAAGCCACCAGGCCGGACTGACCATCAAGCGGATCGAGGACGAAGCCAAGCTCGAATCCGAACGGCGGGCGCGGGGTATCCTCGCAGTCGCGATGCAGCGGCTCGCCTCGAACCAGTCGATCGAAGGCAACACCCACTCGATCCACCTGCCGTCCGAAGACATGAAAGGCCGCATCATCGGCAAGGACGGGCGGAACATCCGCGCGCTCGAGAACCTGACCGGCGTCGACATCATCATCGACGAGACCCCGGAGACCGTGGTGCTCTCCAGCTTCGACGGGGTGCGGCGCGAGATCGCCCGGCTGACCCTCGAGAAGCTGATCGCCGACGGTCGCATTCATCCGGCCTCGTGCGAGGCCGCGTTCAGCGAGTCCGAATCGGAACTCGATGATTTCATGATCGAAGCGGCCGAATCGGCGCTGCTCGAAGCTCGGGTTACCGGGGTCCACCCGGAACTGGTCCGGCTCCTGGGCCGGCTTCGCTTCCGGACCAGCTACAGCCAGAACGTGCTGGCCCACTTGGTCGAGTCCTCACAGCTCGCGGCGATGATGGCGGCTGAACTCGGCGCCTCGGTCGAAGTCGCCCGCCGGGCGGCCCTGCTCCACGACATCGGCAAGGCAGTCAGCCACGAAGTCGAGGGCACCCACGCCTCGGTCGGGGCGAGGCTGGCCCGCCGCTACGACGAAATCGACGCGATCACCCACGCGATCGAAGCCCACCACAACGAAATCGAGCCGGTGACGGTGGAAGCGGTGATCGTGCAGGCCGCCGACGCCCTTTCCGGTGCGCGACCGGGCGCCCGTGGCGACTCGCTCGAGCAGTATGTGACCCGGCTCGGCGACCTCGAGGAGATCGCCTTGCGCCAGACCGGCGTGCGCAAGGTCTACGCGATGCAGGCCGGCCGCGAGATCAGGGTCATAGTCGACCCGGGCCAGGTCGATGACCGCACCGTGGCGGTCATCTCACACGAGATTGCGACGGCGATCGAACGGGAGATGGAATACCCCGGTCAGATCAAGATCACGGTCATCCGCGAGCTCAGGGCGACCAAGATCGCCCGCTGAACGGCCGATTCGGGTTCGCCAGACTGCCGGCGGGCAAGCCGCCTTCCCGAGCAGGTAGGATTCGCCCCTCATGGACGCAAAGACCGCCTTTCTCGCCTTTGGACTCTGCCTCGCGGCGCTCGCCGTGATCGTGACCATCGTCGGCATGCGCAAAGAGTCTTTCCCCAGCCGGAACGCGCTGGGCGGGCTCCTGATCGTCGGTGTGTTCCTTGTGGTTGGAACCGCCTACACCGGCGTCAAGCTGGCGCAGCACGAGCAGGAAGAGCGCGAACACGGCGAACTCGCCGAAGGTGAAGAGGCCTCGGTCTCCCCGGTAGTCGTTCCCGTCCGCCTCTGATCGCCGAAGCGACTGTCCCGTGCCTCCGGTGCCGGTAACCTCGTCACCGATGAAGCAGTTTCACCTCACCACTTTCGGGTGCCAGATGAACGCTCACGATTCCGAGCGCATGAAAGGCATGCTGACGTCCCTCGGCTACACGGAGACCGGAACGCGCGACGCCGCCGACCTGATCCTCTTCAACACCTGTTCGATCCGCGAGAACGCGGACAACCGGTTCATTTCGCACCTGGGTGAAGCGAAACGGCTCAAGTCCGAAAATCCCGGCCGCATCGTCGGGGTCGGAGGCTGCTGGGCGCAGTCGGTGAAGGACGAGGTGTTCCGCCGATTCCCGTTTGTCGACGTGGCCTTCGGTCCTGGCCAGATCCATCGCCTCGCCGAGTTCCTGAACTCGGACTCTCTCACCGCCCAGGGCTTCTTCGAGTTCGAAGAGTTCTCCGGTGACCTGCCGTCACGACGGGAGCGCCAGTTTCAGGGCTGGCTCCAGATCTCGCAAGGCTGCAACTGCGCCTGTTCTTACTGCATCGTGCCAACCACCCGCGGGCGCGAAGAGAGCCGTGACCCCGACCTGCTGATCGCCGAGGCAGAACGCCAGGCCGCCGAAGGTGTCGTGGAGCTGACCCTGCTCGGGCAGAACGTCAACAGCTACGGGCGGGACCTGCCGAAAGAGACCCGGATCCGGTTCTCCGATCTGCTTCGCCGGGTCGACGGGGTCGACGGTATTGAGCGCATCCGTTACACCAGCCCGCACCCCAAGGACATGCGCGAGGACGTGATTGAAGCCCACGCGGAACTGCCCGGCCTCTGCGAGCACATCCACCTGCCGCTCCAGTCCGGTTCCAGCCCGATTCTCAAGAGGATGCGACGCACCTACAGTCGTGAGCGCTACATGGACCGGGTCGCGATGATCCGCGAACGGTTGCCCGACTGCGGCATAACAACCGACATCATCGTCGGCTTCCCCGGCGAGACCGACGGCGATTTCGCCCAGACACTCGAGGTGGTCGAAGAAGTCGGGTACGACGACGCCTTCACCTTCATCTATTCACCACGCCGGGGAACGCTCGCCGCGGAAATGGATGACCAGGTTTCCCACCCGGTAAAGAAGGAGCGCATGGCCGCCCTGCTGGAAGCGGTCCAGCGCCGTGCGAAAGAAAGGGCCCAGCGATTCGTCGGGCGCCCGCTCGAAGTGTTGGTCGAAGGCCCGAGCCGGAACGACCCGTCCCGGATCCGGGGTCGCAGCCGCCACAACAAGGCCGTGAACTTCGAAGGCACGGCGCTGCCCGGCCAGCTGGTCGAGGTCGACATCACCGAGGCCACCTCGAAGACCCTGACCGGTACGGAGAGGCTGCTCAGCAGGATCGCGGCGTGAGCCGCCCGGGGGCCGCTACCGGGCAATTGTCCCCACCCGTGATCGCCGTGTTCGGCCCGACCGGAATCGGCAAGACCGGAGTGGCCGTTGAACTTGCGGAGATGCTGCGGACCCGCGGCGTCCGACCCGTCGCCATCAACTGTGACGCGATCCAGGTCTACTCCGGGCTCGAGGTCCTGAGCGGGGTGGCAAGCCATGAAGAGAACGAGCGTCTCGAACACCGGCTTACGGGTTTCGTGCCGATCGACGAGGAATACAGCGCCGGGCGCTACGGGGAACTGGCCCATGAGGAGATCGACCGGTGCCTCGCGGAAGGCATGCAGCCGATCGTGGTAGGCGGCGCGGGCCTTTACCTGCGGGCCGCGCTGACCGACCTCGAGTTTCGCCCGGCCGTGCCCGAAGCGCTGCGAGAAGAAGTAGAAGGCGAACTCCAGGATCGGGGCCTGGAGGCGATGCACGCGACCCTGCCGGCGGAGTTCAGGAATTCGATCCACCCGAACGACCGCAAGAGGATCGCGCGTACGATCGAACTGATCCGCGACGGACGGTCACCGGCGCCGGACCACAAGGGCGGGGGAGAGCTCTGGACGGCTGACCTGCGACGGCCCACTCTTCTGTTCGGCCTGGTCGATGACGACGAGGCCCTGGTCGAGCGGATCGGCCGGCGGGTCGACGGGATGGCGGAGCGGGGAGCGGCCGGCGAAGTTGAAACGGCGGCAGCAGCCGGCGCCTCGCGCACCGCCCGGGCGGCAATCGGATTCACCGACTTCCGCGAAGGTGACCTCGATCGGGTCAAGCTGCTCCACCGGCGCTACGGCAGGCGACAGATGACCTGGATGCGCCGAATGGCCGGGGTGGAAATCGTGGATCGGGAAGGCCGGTCCGACAAGGCAGTGGCACGCGTCATTCTCGAGCGGATCGACGCGGAAACCGGTCGAAATGCAGCGGGCAGCTCTTACGGATAGCTTGCGGGGCCGCATGAAGTTCGAGAAATGGCAAGCCCTTGGGAACGACTATGTGATCCTCGAAGCGGAGGCACTTCCCTGGGACCTCAACCAGCAGCGGATCCAGCGGATCTGCGATCCCCACTTCGGTGTCGGGTCGGACGGCGTTCTGCTGATCTCTCGCAGCGACGATCCCGCTTACGTCGCTCAGCTCCGCATTTTCAACCCCGACGGGTCCGAGGCCGAACTGTCCGGAAACGGAGCCCGGGAAGCCGTGCTCTACATGCGCCGCCATGGCTGGACCAAGGACGACGAGTTCACGATCCTGACCGAGTCGGGACCGGTCACCCCCCAGATCACTTCCGAGCGCACGTGTTCGGTTCACATGGGCCGTGCCTCTACGACTTCAGAAGACTTTCCGAGCGGTGGTGCTGACGGTCTGGGCACCGTGTCCTCCGCCGGCCGCGACTGGAACTTCCGCCACGTCTCGGTCGGCAACCCCCAGTGCGCGATCGAGGTCGGGGCCGACATCGAAGGCCTCGAGCTGTCGAAGATCGGTCCCGGCATCGAGAACAGCGGACTGTTCCCGAACCGGACCAACGTCTCGTTTTTCCGCGTATCCGGTTCACGGGTCCGCGCCCGGATCTTCGAGCGGGGCGTGGGCGAGACCCTTTCTTCCGGTACCGGCGCCAGTGGTGCCGCCGTCGCCGCGTTCCTGGGCGGAGCGCCCAGCCCGATCACGGTCGAGCTCGACGGTGGCGAACTGCTCGTCGAGATATCCCCAGACCTCGAAGTGACGCTCACCGGATGGGCCGAACCCATCCTCGCGGGCGAACTCGCGCCCGAACTGGTCGACGCGATGAGCGACCTGACCGCCTGACCAACGAAAGGAACCTTTGGCCCTCACCGACCCCTCCAAGCGCCTCGAAGCGATGCCCCCCTACAAGTTCGCGGAACTGGAACGCCAGATCTCCGACAAGAGGGCGGCGGGCATCGACGTGATCAGCCTCGGCATCGGCGACCCCGACATGCCGACCTACCCGCACGTCGTTTCGGCGATGCAGGCCGCCGTAGCCGAAAACGGAAACCAGAAGTACCCGAGCAACCGCGGGCGCGAAGAGTTCCGGCAGGCCTTCGCCGACTTTTATCGCAACCGGTTCGGCGTCAACATCGACCCCGAGTCGGAAGTGATCCCCGCGATCGGCGCCAAGGAGTGCATCTACAACCTCTGCTTCGCTTTCCTCGACCCCGGAGATGTCGCCCTGGCCTCGGATCCCGGCTACCCGGTCTACACCGGCGGACCGATCCTGGCCGGCGCCGAAGCGGTGCTGCTGCCACTCAAGGAAGAACTCGGCTTCGCACCCGACCTCGGCGCGATCGACCAGCTGACCGCCGAACGCGCCCGCCTGCTTTTCCTGAACTACCCGAACAATCCGAGCGGAGCGATCGTGCCCGACGGATTCTTCGAAGAGGTCGTCGAGTTCGCTAATAAGAACGAGATCCTGGTCGTCCACGACAACGCCTATTCGGAGACGACCTACGACGGTTACGTCGCGCCGAGCTTCCTGGCCACGCCCGGCGCCAAGGAAGTCGGCGTCGAGGTCTTTTCGCTTTCGAAGGGCTACAACATGACCGGCTGGCGAGTCGGCGCCATCCTCGGCAACGCCGATGCGATCCAGACCTACTGGCGCCTCAAGACCAACGTCGACTCCGGACTCTTCGAATCGGTCCAGCTGGCCGCTGTGGCCGCGCTTGAAGGTCCACAGGATTCACTTCGGGAGATGAATGCGATCTACGCCCGCCGCCGAGACCTGGTGGTCGACACACTGCGCGCAATCGGCGTCGACGTAGCCAGTCCCAAAGGCACGATCTACGTCTGGGCGCCGGTACCGGAAGGCCACACCTCGACCAGCTTCTGCGAGATGGTCCTCGAAGAAGCAGCCGTGGTCATCTCACCCGGCTCGATGTACGGCCGAAGCGGAGAAGGCTATTTCCGGATCTCCCTGACCACACCGGACGATCGTTTGACTGAAGCGCTGGAAAGAATGAAAGAGCACCTGGCCTGAGTAGTCAACTGGAGGTTGGCTGGAACGGGTGGCGCCAAATTCTCTCGGAATACCGGAGCCGTGCGGTAGCGCGAGCGAGGATTTCGAGGAAGATTTGGTGACAGGACCCGTGACTAGAGGGTCCGCGTCTACAGTTTTCCTTCGGCCTCGAAGGTGTCCTGGAGGCCGGTCTCGAGGTCCCGCGGGCGGAAGCCCAGTTCCCTCTTTGCCTTCTCGGGGTTTGCCCAGAAGGTGACTCCGTCGGTTGATTTGATCAGCTCCCTGAGATTCGGCGGCTGGCCCATGAGCTTTCCGACCAGGGGTCCGATGGGCCGCAGCAGCTTGAGCAGCCCGGTCGGCATCGCGCGGGACGGGGGCTTCTTTCCGGCGATCTTGCCCGAGGTTTCGATGATCTCCTTCATCGTCACGTTGTCCGAGGTCAGGATGTAGCTCTCGCCGATCTCTCCCTTGTCGAGGATCAGCGACAGGCCCGAGGCGACGTCGTCGACGTGCGCCAGGCCGGTGCCGAAGTCCGGGAACGGCATCATCGGCATCTTCCCATCGAGGAAATTGTTGATCGTGCCGGCGAGGGCCGAGTGATCACCGGGACCGTAGACCCCGGCGGGCTGGGCGATCACGCACGGCAGCTTCTGGTTCCGGATCAGGTCCAAAGCGATCTGGTGCGCTTCGTACTTCGTCTCTTCGTAATACGAGGTGAAATCCAGGTTCGGGCGCTCGAAGGATTCATCGACGATCTCGTGACCGGTGTTGCCGAATACGGCGCAGGTGGAGACGTAGAGAACGCGAGGGATGTTGGCCTCGAGGCAGGCGTTGAGCAAGTTTGCCGTGCCGTCGACGTTTGCTTCCTTGAGCGCCTGGTGGCGGGAGGCCGGGATGCCGACCTCGTAAAGCGCTGCGTTGTGAACCACGGCGTCGTTTCCCTGCATCTGAACGGCCAGCCGGTCCCGGGCGGATAGGTCGCCGTCGACCAGCTCGCAGCCGAGTTCACTGAGGTCGGTGGCCCGGGTGCGGTCCCGAACGAGGCAGGTGAGTTTGTGCCCCTGTTCAGTCAGTTGTTTGGCAGTTGATGTGCCGATGAATCCGGTCGCACCAGTCATGAAGATCTTCACGGGAAGGCAGGCTACCCGGAACGACAGATCCCTAGGATGGAGGTGTGGAGTCGAACGGCGGCAAGCCGCAAAGCGAAGGTACGAAGATCGATGACGCGCTTGCCAAGCGTGCGCGTCAGCGTGCGCTGATGATTTCGGTGGACACCACCGGTGATGGCACCCTCGATGAACTCGGCGAGCTCCTCAGGACTGCCGGCGTCGTCGTCGCCGGGCAAATGATCCAGCGTCGTGCGGAACCAGACCCCGACCGCTACTTCGGCAAAGGCAAGCTGGCAGAGGCCAAGGCCGAAATCGAACGCACCGGTGCCAACCTTGTCGCCTGTGACGACGAGCTGGCTCCACGCCAGGAGCGAAACCTCGAGGCGGATCTAGGCGTCCCGGTAATCGATCGCACGGCCGTGATTCTCGACATATTCGCCGATCACGCACATTCAGCCGAAGGCAAGCTCCAGGTTGAGCTGGCGCAGCTCGAATACAACCTGGCGCGCATGCGGGGCCTCTGGACCCACCTCGAACGCCTGGGCGCCGGAATCGGCACCCGGGGCCCTGGCGAATCCCAGATTGAGACCGACCGCCGGTTGGCCCGTGACCGGATCGCCAAGCTCCGTCGCCGCCTGAGCGGGGTCGAGCAGAACCGTGGAGTCATGCGCAGCCGCCGACAGGACTCGGCGCTGCCACAGGTTGCCCTTGCGGGATACACGAACGCCGGCAAATCGACCTTGATGAATGCCATGACCGGGGCTGACGTGAGCATCGGGGACCGGCTCTTCCACACCCTCGATCCGACTACCCGGGCATACGAATACGACAGTCGTCGCTACCTGATGACCGACACGGTCGGCTTCATCGACAAACTCCCGCATCAGGTGGTCGAAGCGTTCAAGGCGACACTCGAAGAAACGGTGCTGTCTGATCTGATCCTGCACGTTGTCGACGCGTCTTCGCCCGAGGAGCAACTGCTCATGGAGATGCAGGCAGCCGACCTGGTTCTCGCCGAGATCAAGGTGGACGACAAGCCCAGGCTGCTTGTCCTCAACAAGATCGATCTCCTGAACAAGGAAGAACGAGACGAAGTGAGAATTGCGCACCCCGACGCGATTGCAGTCTCGGCAGTCACCGGCGAAGGTCTCGACGAGCTGAAAAAGGCGACCGAGAAAGTGTTCGAGTCGACCATGATGCCGGTCGAACTCCTGGTCCCTTACAGCGAAGGTGCCCGGCTCCACGACCTTCACGAGGTGGCCGGCAAGGTCGAACGCGAGGACGGCCCCGACGGCGTCCTCGTCAAGACGCGGCTGCCAATGGGCGAGATGCATCGTTTTGCCGACCTGGCCACCGGATAGCCCGCCGGAAGGTCAACCGGCCCCGGTAGTGTGGGCGGCGATGAAGCTCGAATTTCAGATCCTGACTGAAGGCGCGACCCTCCCGACCCGTGCCCACGAGGGCGACGCCGGCCTCGACCTATACGCATCCGAACCGGCTCACATCGGGCCTGGGGAGCGCTGGCAGATCGGCACCGGGATCGCGGTCGAAATCCCGGACGGGCACGCCGGACTGGTGCTGCCACGTTCTGGCCTGGCCCGGAAGCACGGCATCTCGGTGGTCAACTCTCCTGGCCTGATCGACTCTGGCTATCGCGGAGAGGTCAAGGTTCTGTTACTGAACAACGATCCGGCCGAAGGATTCCGGGTCGAGCCCGGCGACCGGATCGCCCAGCTGGTCGTGGTGCCCGTGGTCGTGGCCGAGCCGGTAGCGGCAGAGTCGCTTTCGGACAGTGCGCGCGGTGAGGGCGGATTCGGCTCGTCCGGCCGCTAACCCGACCACGCACCGCTCACGGGTAGGCAGTCCAGACCCGAAAACACCGAAATGTCCTAGTTAGGAACTTCGGTGCCTGATGCAGAGCTGTGATGTCGGAGAGAGGGCAAAACACCAAGGGCTATTTCTCCTGATGCCAGTTTTGCCCGCCCTCGCGGTAGACCGATTCCCAGCGTCCCCGACACCCTGCGGTATTCAGCCCGCCAGGGCTACGTGGCGCGCGGTCTCGTGCGCGGCGTCCTCGAACCTGTCGTCCAGCGGCTCCAGTCCGACTCCGGGGCCATGGTGGTGCTCGAGGGCGAGTCTGATCAGGTGGTCGGCGAGCCAGGAGTTCTTCGGCAGCAGGGGGCCGTGGAGGTAGGTCCCGATCAGGTTGTCCTCCCGCACGCCCTCAAAGCCGTCGCCGCCGTTGTTGCCGTGCCCTGATTCGACTTTGCCGAGCGGGGTCGAGCCCGGACCGAGGTACGTGCGGCCGCCGTGGTTCTCGAAGCCGGCGAGGGTGCGGTCGGTGCCGTCGAGGTTCACCGTGATCGCGACCGGGCCGACCAGGCGTGGACCGGGCTCACGCACTGTTTTCAGATCGACCAGTCCGAGTCCTTCGATTACCTCGTCGGCCAGCTGGTAAGAACTGCCGAGCAGCTGGTATCCGCCGCAGACCGCAAGGATCACGGCGCCGTCTTCTTTGGCTCTCATCAGGCTTCCCCGTTTCGTCGCGACGAGGTCCGAGGCGACAAGCTGCTGGTCACGATCCTGGCCGCCACCCATGTAGATCAGGTCAAACTCGTGGGGATCGAAGGTTTCGCCGGTGCCGCACCGGGTTACCTCGAAGTCGATCCCGCGCCAGCGGCAGCGGTTCTCGAAGAACATTATGTTGCCGCGGTCGGCATAAATGTTCATCTGGTCGGGGTAGAGGCTGAGCAGACGTAGCTTCATCCAGGGAAAGGTTAGGGATCAGGGGAAGCCGGGATCGTGACGGGCGACCACGACGACCGAAGCGATGTGGCGGTCGGTCTCCGGGATCTCGATCGTCCGATCGGCTGCCAGGCCTTCGGCGGCGAGCTCGGCGGCCAGCGATTCACGGTCGATCAGGTCGAGCGTGATGCTGTCCCGGGTTTCCTCAAGGGATCCGTCCGAACCGACCGCCTGTCGCAGGCGGACCACGGTCAGCGAACCACTGCGGAACTCGACCGCGACCGGACGGCTTGCGTAGACGGTGTCGCCGATCTCGCGAATGTCCGGCAGGATGTCGACCGTCTGGCTCTCGTCCGGGACTACTTCGGAAATCGCGAATGCGGCCTTCCCGCCGGGTTCGAGCCGATTCCTCACGCCGGCCAGGAGGCGCCGCCGACTGGACTCGCCGCCGACGATGTGAAGGAGCTGCTGGGGCGCGATGATCGTCTCGAACCGGTCCCGTCCGAGATTGAGTGTTGTGAGTTCCGTGACATCTCCGGTGATGGCAGTGATCCCTTCGCCGGCCGCGAGGCGATTCAGGTCCTCGATCATGTCCGGGTCCCGGTCCACACCGACGACCGGCCCACCATCAATCGCCAGGTGCCGGGCAACCCGTCCGATGCCGCAACCCAGATCGAGGACGGAGGCGGATCCGGTGGTCAGCTCCGACCATACGGGGAGGTCGGCCCTGTAAGCGCAGGATTCGACCAGCTGCCAGATCGAGGATTCGTCCGAGTCCCGATCGGCGAGGATCAACCTTCCCAGTACCTTTCGGCGTCTCCCTGGTCGGCAAGCAGCTTCCGCAGTTCCAGCAGTGCCGTGTAGGTCGGCATCGCGAAGAGCTTCTCCGGCGTGTGCCGGAGGGCGGTCTCGAGCCCCTCGCCGATGCCTTCCACCACTTCGATCCGGTCCGTATCCCAGCCTCCGTACTTGAGGCGCAGGGCCATCTCCGTTCCGCGGGTCCCGGTGCAGACGATCGAGTTCACGTGTTCGGCGAGCATCTCGAAGTCGGCGTCCCAGATCCAGGAGACGTCCCGGCCGTCGGCGATGCCGTCGTTCAGCGCGATCCAGAGGTTAAGCTTGCCGGGTTCGAGGGCGAGGGTGCGGATCACCTCGTTGGCCCCGGCCGGGTTCTTGATCAGCAGGATCGATAATTCCGTCTCCTTGATCTGGATGCGTTCGACCCGCCCGAACACCGCCTGCATTCCGGCCAGCGCGGCGACCGAGGACGCGACCGGTATCCCGAGGGCCCGGGCGGTCGCGATCGCGCCGAGCGCGTTGTAGAGGTTGTAGAGGCCGGGCAGGGGCAACTCCAGCCGGGCGTCCCCCTCGGGGGTGACGATCGTTGCTTCGACGCCGCTCATCCCCTTCAGCGTGATGTCGAGGGCGGAAACCTCGGGTGCAGGCCGCTTCATGCCGCAGTTCGGGCACGAATAGTGGCCGAGGTGCCCGACGAAGGCCCGCTGATACCCGAGCGCGTGACCGCAGACGCGGCACCCTTTGGCGTCGTGGGCATGCTGAAGCTCGGCCAGGGCCTGCTTTTCGTCTTCGATGCCGAAATACGTGGCCGTCTCACCGGAGTAGCGCCCGATATCGGCGACCAGGGGGTCGTCGGCGTTGAGGATGAAGTCGGTGAGGCCGGCGCGTGATTCCGCGAGCCTCACCCAGGCGTCGGCCAGGGCCTCCGTCTCGCCGTAGCGGTCGAGCTGGTCACGGAAGAGGTTGCCGAGGAGGATCGCCCGCGGCTCGAGCCGGGCCGCCGTCTCCGGCAGCCAGGCTTCGTCGACCTCGAAGAGGCCTTCATCACCCCGCTTTTCGAGCAGGGCTGTCGCAACACCCCAGGTCATGTTCGAGCCGGCGCGGTTGTGGACGGGGTGGCGTCCGTTCGCAGTCAGGATCGAGGCCAGCATGGCCGCCGTGGTGGTTTTGCCGTTGGTCGCGCTGATCAGGGTGGAGCCGTGCTCGAGCCGGGAGCCGAGTTTGCTGAGCGCGGCCGGATCGAGCTTGAGCAGGACGCGGCCCGGCAGGGTGGTGCCGCCACCGCGCCCGGTGAGGCGGCTCAGCCGGCCGATCAATCGGGCGAAGACGGTCCTCAGCCTGATCAAGACCTGTCCCCGGGCACGATCATCGAGAGCGCCGAGGGCAGGACCCGGACCGTCGCCGGGAGTTCGGTCAAAGGATCTCCGTCGGCATAGACGACGAGCGGCTTGCTCGCACGAATCTCGATCGACGAGGTCTGCCAATACTCGACTTCTCCGTTCTTGACGTGGGTTCCCTTGAATACCTTCGGCAGATCCAGGAGGAAACGGTACTTCGGGGCGTCGCCGATCACGACGACGTCGAGGCTGCCGTCGGAAAGCTCGGCGTCCGGCGCGAGGTTCATCCCGCCGCCGTAATAGCCGTTGTTCGCCACGGCGATCGTGTAGCCGGTGTAACGGCTCTGGATGCCGCCTTCGACCAGCGCGAAGCGCTCGGGCTTCCAGGTAAGGAGCGTACGCAGGGCGGAGTAGGCGTAGACCAGAGTCCCTTTCAGGACCTTCGCTTCGTTTGCCCGGCGATTGGCCTCTGAATCGAAACCGACCGAGGCAATCCCGAGGAAACGCTCGCCGTTGGCTTCGCCGACGTCGATCAGGCGTTCGTGGCCGTGGTCGAGACAGCTCACGGCTTCACCGGCGTCGGTCGGAATGCCCAGACCGCGGGCGAGGTCGTTCCCGCGCCCCGCCGGGATCAGCCCGAGCGGCCAGTCGACACCGGCCATCGCACCGCCGATCGCTCCGACCAGCCCGTCACCACTCATGACCACAGGGATCTCGTGCCCTTCTATCGCGTCGAGCGCGAGGTCGATTCCGTGCTCGACCGACCGAGTCCTTTCGACCCGGAAGATCATGCGACGCGCATCGAGTTGACGCTCGACTTCGGGCAGCAGCTTCAGTGACCGGCCGCCCCCGGCGCTCGGGTTGATGATCAGGGCATAGTGCTTTTCGACGGGCAGAGTCATTTCGGCAGGCCTTTCTTCCGCGCCGTGAAGTATGTCCCGCGGGCGGCGGAGCCGGTCTCGACCTCACTGAATCCGAGCTTCCCGAATTTCTGCTTCAACAGGTCATCGGGCGTCGAAAACGGCGTGCTCTGTCCGCTACTCGAAGCGATGACCACCGTGCCGCCCGGGCGCAGGACCCGGTCGATCTCGCCGAAGAAGACCGGCATGTTGGTCTGGGCCACGAGGTCGAAGTTCTGGTCGGGGTAGGGCAGCTTGCTTGCATCACCGACCCGGAAGGCGACCCGGGCCTCGGGATCGAGCCCGATCCGGGAATTGGCCTGGTCGATCATGGCGGGGGACAGGTCCACACCCCGGATCCGGGCCCGCGGATACTCGCGGGCGAGGAAGAAGGTGGCGACGCCGGTTCCGCAGCCGATGTCGAGCACCCGTTCCGGATCTTTGCCCACGTGAAGTACTGCGGCCGCAAGGGGGGCCAGATGGTCGACTGAGCCGGCGTCGGTGTTGTCGTCCCAGCCCGAGGCCCGCGAATCGAAGAAACGCATCACCGGACGGCTGATCAGCGGCCAGGCCCAGGGAGCCCGGGCAACCAGCCGACTGATCGTCTTGCCGATGGTCACCGTTCTGCGATCGGGCGGAGATGGACTGGGGGACACGACATGATCATGGCAACTCGGCCCGGAAGACGACCTCGAAGCGGCTGACGATCTACTCTCTGCATCCATGAAGAACCGCGAGAAACTAATTGCCCTGGCCGTCGCAGGAGTTCTGCTCGCGGTCGTTGTCGTCGTCATCGTTGCCGGTCGTGGCGGTGATTCGGATTCTGATTCCGGGACCGCCGAACTCGTGACCAAAACCGAGACGCTCGACGAGCCGAACCAGGTCGTCGAAGAGGGCGACACGGCATCCGTGACGATGGAGACCACGGAAGGCACCTTCACGATCGCGCTGGACACCGAGCGGGCCCCGGTCACCGCCAACAACTTCGCCTACCTGACCGAGGAAGGCTTCTACGACGGACTCGGCTTCCACCGCATCGTTCCCGATTTCGTGATTCAGGGCGGGGATCCCAAGGGCGACGGCACCGGTGGCCCCGGATACAAAGTCACCGAGGCGCCACCGCAGGATCTCAAGTACACGCCCGGAATCGTGGCAATGGCCAAGTCCGGCACCGAAGCGCCGGGGACCTCCGGCAGCCAGTTCTACGTGGTTACCGGCGCCGGCGGCGCGAGTCTGCCTCCCGAGTACGCGCTGGTCGGCAAGGTCAGTGAAGGAATGGACGTAGTCGACGAGATCGGCAAGCTCGGTGGTCCCGACGAGCAACCGACCAAGGAGATCGTGATCGAGAAGGCAACGCTGGAAAAGGGCTGAGCTGGTGGGTTCCGCTCCCTATCAACCGGTCCCGTTCGAGGTCAGCGACGAAGGTCGCGTGATCCGGGGCGAAACCCAGGGGGAGGGGCCCGACATCTTCCTGGCCCACGGCCTGAGCGCTGCGCGGACCTATGTGGTCCATGGTTCGAAGGTTCTGCCTCGGGCCGGTTATCGGCTTCACACTTACGACGCGCGTGGCCACGGCGAATCCGATCCGGCCGCGACCTATGAGTATGCGGCGCTGGCCCACGACCTCGGCCTGGTCGTCGACGAGCGTGGCAATTCGGGTCCAGTCGTCCTCGGTGGCCATTCGATGGGCTGCCACACGGCGGTCGCTTTCGCCCTGTCCCGTCCGGAGCGGGTTGCGGCGCTGATTCTGGCCGGACCGGTCTACACCGGTCAGGAGACGGATCAGGAACTCGACCGCTGGGACGAGCGGGCCGATGCGCTGGAACGTGGCGGTCCGGCCGAGTTCGCCCGGGTGATCGGCGAGCGGGTTACCGCGGCGCCGGAGATCAAGGAGACGATCGTCCGTCTGGCTGAGCGACGGGCGACACTCCACCGTCACCCGGAGGCGGTGGCCGAAGCCCTCCGGCAGGTTCCCCGGTCAAAGCCGTTCGGGCCTTTCTCCGATCTGTCGGAAATCGACGTGCCGGTGCTGGTCGTCGGCAGCCACGACGAGGCGGATGACGGGCATCCGTACGCGGTGGCTGAGGCGTACAGCAGCGCCTTCACCCGGGCGGAGATGATCAGCGAGGAACAAGGCGAATCGCCACTTTCCTGGCAGGGTGGCCGCCTCTCGCGCGAGATCTCGGGATTCCTCGAAAAGCACGGACTCGACGGCCGGTAAGATCTGCCGCTGTGACCCCTGAGACGACAACGCCCGATCCGATCGAGGCTCCCGCGCCCGGGATGAAGTGGATTCCCGGCGCGACCTTTGGCATGGGCAGCGAAAGGCACTACCCCGAAGAGAAGCCGAGCGGTCCGGTGAGCGTGGACGGCTTCTGGATGGACGAGACCGCAGTGACCAACGAGCAGTACCAGGAATTTGTCGAAGCGACCGGGTACGTGACTGTGGCCGAGAAGGCCCCCGATCCGGCGATGTATCCCGGGGCGGATCCGGCAATGCTCGTGCCGGGGTCGATCACCTTCGATCAGCCAAGGGCTCCGGTGCCGATGGAAAACCCGATGGCCTGGTGGGCCTGGACGCCGGGTGCAAGCTGGCGCCACCCCCTCGGCCCGGGAAGCGACCTGTCCGGGCGCGAACGGCACCCGGTCACCCAGGTCAGTTTCGAGGACGCGGATGCGTACGCGCGCTGGGCCGGCAAGAAGCTGCCGACCGAAGCCGAATGGGAACGTGCCGGTCGCGGTGGACTGGAAGGCGCCGAGTTCGCGTGGGGAGAGGAGATCGCCCCCGGCGGGGAAGAGCGCATGAACCGGTGGATCGGCGAGTTCCCCTGGAAGTTCAGGCCGCGGCGGGGCGGTCCGCGCAAACCGGGGACCGTCGCCGTCAAGAGCTACGAGCCGAACCCTTTCGGGCTCTACGAGGTGACCGGGAACACCTGGGAATGGACCCAGACCTGGTTCTCCGAGAAGCACTCCGAGCCGACCTCGCGGTGCTGCGCTCCGAGCAATCCGCGTGGTCCCACCGTCGACCAGAGCAGGGACCCGGCCAGCGGCATTCCGCGCAAGGTGATCAAAGGCGGTTCG
This sequence comes from Solirubrobacterales bacterium, assembly GCA_038256675.1. GTDB lineage: Bacteria > Actinomycetota > Thermoleophilia > Solirubrobacterales > 70-9 > 67-14. Next base: position 32,645 of record JBBSKC010000005.1, read on the forward strand.
TTCCTCTGTGCCGAGAATTACTGCAGCCGTTACCGGCCCGCATCCCGGATACCCGAGAGCATTGAAAGCGCCACCTGCCACATCTCATTCCGCTGCGTGGCGTAGGGTCTCGCCTCCTTTCCTACGCGCGAAGCGTGGAGAAAGACGTCAGGACCCGTCCCGTGTGCATCCGGGACATCGATCGGGCGGATAGGGTGAAGCCCGGTCCAACGACCGTTTTGTCCAATCTTCAACCAGTGGAGGATTCAAATGGAAACGAGCGGTTCGAAACCCCCGGGCGGTTCAGCCGCGTGGGCGTCATGGGTGGCCTTCGCCGGCATCATGATGATGCTGATCGGAGTGTTCAGCGTGATTGCCGGACTCGCCGCCGCATTTGACGACAGCTACTTCACCGGTGGCACCGCCGGCGGTGACATCTTCCTGCTCAGCGTCACGGCCGTCGGCATCATCTGGATGGTCGTAGGTGTAATCAAGGTCTGGGCCGGCTACGCGCTGATCCAGGGCCGCACCTGGGCCCGGCTGCTGACGATCGCGCTCTGCTTCTTCCACGCGATCATCGATCTGGTGACGTTGACCACCCAGCCGATTCTCGGCCTGGTTTTCATTGCCTTCAACATCATCATCCTGTACGCGGTGACGGTGAAGTGGGAAGAAGCGAAGACCGGCATGGGGGACTGAAGCGAAAGGACTTTCCGAAAAGCCGCTGGCGTTACTGAAGAGGATCTGGGCCGTCATCTGGACAGCCGCCGTGTCATTCGACCGGGCGGCTGGGACCAGACAGGCGGCCCAGCTCAGCTTCTTCGTCCTGATGACGTTTCCGGCACTGCTGCTGCTCGCCGTCTGGGTGCTCAGCAACATCTTCGATTCCGCCGACGTTCGGGAGGATCTGATCAAGTTGATCATCGACAACCTGCCGGTCGAGGAAGTCAAAGGCCGGCAGGAGATCACCAAACTGCTGAACGGCCTGACCAGCGGTGCCGGCAGCCTCGGGATCTTGACAACGGGTGTCCTGCTGTATTCAGCCAGCGCGGCGATCGGAGCGATACGGCACGCGGTAGAGACTGCCAACGAGAGTTCGAACGACGGCCCGTCGTTCCCCAAGAACAAGGGGCTCGACATCCTGATCACCGCGGTGACTCTGCCACTGGCTCTGGTCTTCCTCGGTCTGATCATCTCCCGGCCGCTCGATTCCCTGATCGAGGACAACGCTTTCCTGTCGGGACTCGCCGACACCTTCGGCGGGCCTCTGGGCATCGGCGCCTTCGGAGTCCTCTTCTTCACCTGGATGTTCTGGGTCCTGAATCCCGGCAAAACGCCGTGGCCGAGCACCCTGATCGGGGCGGCCGTCGCGGCTGTCCTGGTCGGAACCGTCTCGTACGGGCTGAGGCTCTGGTTCGACATCTCCGGCGGAGGCAGCGCGGTCTACGGCGTGCTGACCGGGTTCATCGGCCTGCTGATCTTTCTCAACCTCGCTTCGATGGGCGTCGTCTACGGGGCCCACATCGCGGCTACTTTCAGGATCAAACCGTGGCGGCCAGGGTACTTTCAGGGTTCCGGTGATTGATGTAGGTTCCACCCATGCCCTGCTTCGTAGTGCTTTTCGCCTTCATCTCACCGCGCCTGGCACTTTTCGTGATCCTGCTTTTCTCCGATTGGGTCAGCAAGGCTTTCGACGGCGGGTGGATCCTTCCGATCCTCGGTTTCTTCCTGCTGCCGTGGACCACGCTGGCTTACATCTGCATGTGGCAGGTCGGAACGCGCGAAGTCAACGGCTTCGAGTGGCTGATCGTCATCTTCGCTTTCGCGGTCGACATCATGTCCTACTCACGCGGCTCCCAGGCAAGACAGTCGCGAGGCTGAGGCCGGCTCCGCTCAGGAGCTAGTGGACGAAGATTTTCAGGGCGACGATCAAGAGGCCGATGCTGGCGTTGATCGCGCCGATCATGAGCCGGCGGCCCCAGCTGAGTTCCTCGCGCGTGCCAATGGCCAGCCCGGCGGCGAACAGGATCAACACGCCGACGCCGACCGCAACGTAGGTCGCGGCATCGGTGTCGACCAGTCCCAGAGGGGCAAGCAGCATCGCGGCGGCCGGGATCAGCGAACCCTGGACGAGGGGCCACTCCCGCCTCATAGCCTGTTTCAGCAGCTTGCCCGCTTCCGCGGGCCGGGCGAACCCGGCCGCGACGATCGACGCGTAGACGTGGGCGATCCAGAAGACCACTGCCGTCGCGGCGGCCCAGCCCGCGATTGCGATCGGTCCGATGGTCGGGTCCTTGCTCGCGGTCGAGATAACCGCCATCGAAAGGATGGTGCCGTAGATCGCACCGGCGTAGTTGGCTTCGAAGGGGCGGCGGGACATGGTCAGGCGGGAAGCCTAGTCGTGGCAGGTACCTTTTGCCGGTGAACGCGCTCACCTACGTCGGCCACGCCACGGTGGAGATCGAAATGGACGGGGTGCGCCTGCTGACCGATCCCGTGCTTCGCAAGCGGATCGTCCACTTGCGGCGCCAGGTGCCGTTGCCCGATGAGCCGTTCGCAAACGGGCCCGACGCGATCCTGCTGTCCCACCAGCACTTCGATCACCTGGACCTGCCCAGCCTGCGTGGTTTCGGACCTGATCGTCGCATCATCTCCGGTCCCGGGAGCCGGCCGCTGCTCGAGAAGAGCGGCTTTTCGAACGTCGAGGAGCTGGCTGTGGGCGAGGCGGCCGAAGCCGGACCGGTGACCGTCACCGCGGTGCCGGCCGTCCATGACGGGCGTCGCCGTCCGTTCGGTGATTCGGGCGAAGCGGTCGGTTTCCTGGTCGGCGGAACCAGTCAGATCTACTTCGCCGGCGACACCGGCCTGTATCCGGACATGGACCTCATTTCACCAAAGGTGGATGCCGCCCTGATGCCGGTCTGGGGCTGGGGTCACACTCTCGGCGAAGGCCACATGGACCCGGCGACCGCCGCCCGCGCAGTGGATCTGATCAGGCCGAGAATTGCGATTCCGATCCACTGGGGCACGCTCTTTCCGATGGTCGCCGGCCGGTGGGGCCGTCACCATCTCAGCCGCCCTCCGAGGCGGTTCGCCGATCAGGTGGCCGAGTCGTCACCGGCGGTCGAGGTGAGAGTGCTCGAGCCGGGGGAATCGACGCCGCTGGACTGAAGTCCCGGCGCGATCTGTGCCGTCCAGTCCTTGAACAGGTGGTAGATGTTCTCGGCGCCCACTATTCCTTCGGCGGGCCATTCGAGTTCGGCCGGGTGCAGTACGAACGGAAAGGACTGTGAGCCACCGAGGCCGCCGTGGGACCCGACCAGCTCTTCAAAAGCTGCGACTTCGTCGGTCTCGTGCCAGTAGGTGCTGTTGACCATGATGTCCGGACAGTGGGGAAACCGGTGGGTTCGCAACACGTGATCCCTGGCGTTCGGGCCGAAGGTCTCGAGCGGGTCCTCGCCTTCGACCAGGTCGATCTCGAGAAAATTGATTCCGTTAGCGCCGATTGTCGCCGCGCCGTGCTTCTCCGAATCGATCAGGACGAAGCCGATTCCCGGGTGGGCGGCGAGTCCTTCGATCAGCGCGGGGTGGAGGTCGTCGAGTCGTTCGAGCGTGATCCGGCCCGGCTCGCGCGGGAAGTTGATCAGTCCGAGGCAGCCGGAGGCCATCACCGAGAGTTCGGGGATCGCATCGTCCTCGCCTTCGCCGGTGTCTTCGTCCCGACCGCTCGAGTCCGGCCCGAGGTCGCCGTCGTTCATCTTGCTGCGACTGAAGCGGCCGACCAACCTTCCGAGGATGTTGTTGCTGCCAGCGACTTCGGTCACCGAGGCATTCAGGTAGGCCTGGGCGTCGTCTTCGCCGTCCACGGCGGCCGTCGCGTCTTCACCCCGGCTGAGCGAAGAGACCAGGTCTTCGAGGGTGGTGCCGTAGCGATCGAGGAACGTCATTCCCTGCGACTGGCCGTGGTCGGAGAGCACGACGAACCGGTAGGGCCGAGGCGCGGCCTGAGATGCCTTGACGATCCGCGCGATCTGGCGGTCGACCAGACGCAACGTCAGCATCGTGTCGGGGCGTTCGATCCCGGAATGGTGGGCGACTTCGTCGTAGGCGAGGAAGGTGGTGTAGACCGCTGGCCGCCCGGCCAGCATGTCGCCGACCACCGCGGCCACCTGCAGGTCGAGCTGGATCACGGTCGCCCAGGCGCGCATGATCGCGTAGGTGCGTGAGCGGACAATCCGTGGCTGGACGTCGTCGCTGACCTGCCGGGATGCGGCGCGGCGCTCCTTGAAGATCTCGATGACCGTGAAGGCCGCGGTTTTCACGACCGCGTACGGCTTTGCGAAGTAGGCGGCGTAGTCGTGCCCGATCTTGCCGCGGCGCTCGAGCACCGTACTCATCGTGAGCATCGAGCTGGTCGCGTCGCCGGAAAGGATGTTTGCGCGGCTGGCACCATCATTCGCGAGCAGACCGTTGCCGTCCGACTGGCGGCGTTCGATCTCCGCGGCGTCACGGGGGTGGTTGGTGACTATCGCCTTGTTCAGGTCCTTCTCCCACCAGCGGAAGGCGGGCATGTCGTGGTTGTTGCCGTGGAGTATTCCCGCCTGGCAAGCCCCGGTCTGAGATGACCAATCGGTCTCCCAGCGATTGAGGTCATAGCTGCCTTCGCGGACCCAGCTGGCCAGGGTCGGCGCATTGCCGTTGGCGAAGGCGCGGCGCAGTACGTCGTGGCCAAGGCCGTCGATCTCGAGGTAGATGACGCCGGGAACGTCCGAGTGTTCAACCTCGCCGCGCGCCCGGAGCTGGCCACGGACGACGTTCAGGTACCAGCTGCTGTCCTCGTCGATCGCCAGCATCGCCGAGACGAGCGAGGTGAGCAGCGCGATCGACATGGTGATCAGGACGGCCTCGAACAGTCCGTCGATGTGGAGCCAGGGCATCGCGAGCATCGCGACGCCGACAATCAGAGTGTTGAGGATCAGCCCGAAGAAGCCGAGCGTCAGCACGGTGAGGCGCAGGGTGAAGCGGGCGAGGACCGGCCAGACGAAGGCGTTTAGCACTCCGATCGCCAGTGCGGTGAACAGCGCCGCCATGAAGCCGTCGACCAGGAATCCCGGCAGGATCCAGTTCAGGATGAGCAGGGCACCGGCGTCGATCAGGACGACGACGAGTCCGTGAGCGAGTAGCCGTGACGGTTTTCGCGTTACTCCCGGAAGTGAATGGTCGGCCACCGCGAAGAGACTTCCATAAAGTGCGGTACCATGTGCGGGTCCTCGTAGGGAGGACTGTTTTGCCGACTGGGAACAAAGGGAGATTCATGAACGTGATCGTGGGAACGACCGGGCGCCGCGTGGTGTCCGCAGCGCTGATGGTTTTGATGGGACTGGTCCTGTTCAGCTCGATCAGCTCGTCTGAAGCTGCCGCCAGAAAGGCGAAGAAGCCGAAGGTGACCCTCACGATCAAGACCAAGAACCAGGCCGCCCTGATCAAGGCGAAGCGGCTGAAGGTCAAAGTCCGCTCCAGCGCTCGCAGCAGGGTGAGGCTCGCGGCCTTCAGGGGAAAGAACGGAAAGCTCTTCCGTAAGAAGACGATGCGCTTCCGGAAGCGTGGGGCCCGGACGATCTCACTCACCCTGACCAAATCCGGTCGGAGTCAGCTCGCCAAGTGTGGTGCCCAGCGGATCAAGGTCACGGCCAAATACCGCAAGGGTAAGAGAAAGGCCAGGGCCCGGCGCTCGAAGCGTCTCGCCAGTGACGCGAGCCGATGCGCCGCTCCGATCGAGTACGTAACCGTGCCTCTCGGTGAAGACCCTGAGAACTGCGACTTCCTCGATTCGACGATCTGTCTGCAGCCGTTTCCCAACGACTACTTCACGAAGTCCGACGCTTCGACGCCGACCGGAAAGCGTCTCGACCTCGCGCCGACCTCGACTCCGGTCAATACCGGCAACGACGACCCGGTCAACGTCGACGTCACCGACATCAACCGGGGTGATGGCTTCAGCCCGGGCAACGCGATCATCCTCAAGGTCCCCGGACTCGATACGCCGGCGGCCTTCAACAACAGCGGCCTGGTGCCGCTGTCCGACCTTCACGCTTACGACGACCCGAATCAGGGCGTGATCGTGATCGACGCCGTCACCGGTGAGCGGCATCCGGTCTGGGCGGAAATCGATTCGAACCCGACGACCAGCGATCCGACCGATGAAAACCCCGGCTCGGTCAACGACAATCCTTCGAACACCGGCCCGGTCAACCTGATCGTCCGGCCGGACGGCAACTTCGAGTACGGCAGGCGCTACATCGTCGCGTTCCGGAACCTGAAGAACGGAAGCAACCAGCCGATCGAGGCTCCGCTCGGCTTCCGCGCCTACCGGGACGACTTGCCCACCCAACAGGACGTCGTCGAGAACCGTCGTGACCACATGGAATCGGTCATCGACACACTCACCTCAAAGGCCGGCGTTCAGCGGTCGAGCCTCTACATGGCCTGGGATTTCACCGTGGCCTCCGAGCAGAGCGAGGCCGGACGGGCGCTGCAGATTCGCGACTACGCTTTCGGCAAGCTCGGCGACACCAACCTCGGCGACCGCCAGATCCAGGGCGACAGTCCCGAGGTCGAAATCAAGGCGGTCTGCAACCAGGGTGACCTGGCGGCCTGCAAGAACGGCTCCGACCTGCCGATCCCGGACGGCGACATCCTCCGCACGGTCGAGGGCAGGCTCAAGAACGTGCCGTGCATGCTCGACCAGAACGGCTGTGGCGCTGGAGCGAAGTTCAAGTTCAAGCCGGACGGCTCGATCGACATCAACCCGGCTTTCACAATGAACGTGCCTTTCCGCTGCTTCATTCCCAGGGCGGTCCAGCCGTCGGGTCCGGGTACGCCGGTCACCCCGGGAGCGACTGGTATCTATGGCCACGGCCTGCTCGGCGACTACAAGCAGATCACGTCTGCCGGGCCCGAAAACGTGGCCAAGACGAGCGGCAGCACCTGGTGCGGTGCCAACTGGGATGGATTCTCCACCCCCGATGCCGTGACGATCTTCCAGTCACTCCAGGACATGTCAAACTTCAACAAAGCCGTCGACCGCATGCAGCAGGGTTTCGTCAACTTCATGATGGTCCAGCGGGCGATGATTCACCCCGACGGCCTCGCGTCCGAAGAAGCCTTCCAGCTGAACGACGGCATCGAGGACCTCTCGGCGATCGACACCTCTGATTTCCCCAATACCAGGGGTCAGTACATGGGGATCAGCCAGGGAGGAATCATGGGCGGTGCCCTGGTGGCCCTCAGCCCGGACTCCGACTACGGAGTCCTCGGCGTGCCAGGCATGAACTACTCGACCCTGCTCCAGCGCTCGGTCGACTCCGACGGTTACTTCAAGGCCCCCGGTATCGGGCTCTACTCGAACTACCCGGACCTCGCCGAGAGACCCCTTCTGCTCTCGCTCGTTCAGCTCTTGTGGGACCGCGGAGAAGCGAACGGCTATGCCGCGTCCATGACGAACGACCCGCTGCCGAATACGCCGCCGCACAGCGTGCTGTTCCGGGTCGCATTCGGCGACCATCAGGTCACCAACTATGCGGCCGAAGCCGAGGCCCGGACGGTCGGGGCCGGCGTCTACGCGCCCGCGCTCAACTCCGGTCGCCACTGGGACGTTGACCCGTTCCTGGGCATGAATCAGGTGACGGATTTCCCCTACGACGACGGCAGCCTGCTGGTTTATTACGACAGCGGTCCGCCATCGTCGCCGGGGGCACTCGACGGGATCGAGCGGCCACCGCTCGAGAACGTGCCGCCGCGCAAGGAATGGGGATACGGGGGGGACCCTCACGAGCATCCGCGTCGCTCGGTCGACGGCTACACCCACGCCGCCGAATTCCTGACCGACGGCACGATCAGGAGCTGCGCCGCGATCACGCCGGGTCCGAATCCGGCCGACGCACATTGCTACGCCAATGGCTGGAACGGCCCCGGCAGCTGAATCGAGACCGTTCCCGTTCTGGGTCGGTTTCACCACGCAGGTGCGTGCGAAACCGACCCGGTCAGCTTGACTCGTTGACATTTACCAGTCGGTCGACTGACTGGTATATTGCGTCGAGATGAGCCTTCCGCGCCGCCAGCAGAGTGATCGCACCGCCGCCACCCGTAGCTCGGTCCTCGACGCCACGGTCGAGCTGCTGATCGAACGGGGCTACGCCGGTACTTCGACCCGTCTTGCTGCCGAGCGTGCGGGAGTCTCCCTGGGAGCACTCCAGCACCACTTCCACACCAAGGCCGAACTCAGCGTCGAAGCGATGCGTTACGTCACTGGGCGGCTCGCCAAAGAGTTCGTCGCCGCGGCGCCCGAGTCAGACGACGTGATCGAACGTTTCGGCGCGATCCTCGACCGGCTGCTGGTCGTCTTCCGGGGGCCGACCTTCGCCGCCGCCGTCGAGATCCAGCTCGCTTCCCGCACCGACGACGAGCTGCAGCAGCCGGTCCGGGACCTTCACGACGACGTCGACGAGATCATCGTCAAGAGTGCCACCGCCCTGATGCCGGAGATCGCCGAGCTGCCCGGCTTTCCGGCGCTGCTCCAGACCTCGGTTTCCGCCGTCCGCGGCCTGGCGATCATGACTATGGACCCGATCACCGAAGTCGAGAAACAGTGGAGCCTGGTACGCGGGCAGCTGCTCGAAATCGCCCGGCAGCTCGATCCGCAGGAGGCACCATGAGTACGACGACAGACCTGAACCTGCCGCCTGGCCCGACTGGCCTGGCGAACAAGAAGTTCATCTTCGAAGCGGCACAAGACTTCATGAAGCCGATGTGCCAGATGGCACTCGACTATGGAGATGTCGCCAGCACCTACTCTCGCGGGCGGAATCTGGTGATCGTCAGTGGCCACGAAGCCGCGAAGCACGTGCTGATCACTAACCAGAACAACTACGGCAAGGGACCGGAGTACGAACTCCTGCGGATCATCCTCGGCGAGGGGCTACTCACCAGCGAGGGCCAGCTCTGGAAGAAGCAACGCCGCCTGGTCCAGCCGATGTTCGCGAAACGGCACCTGAACGTCTTCACCGAGCAAATGACCAGTGCCACCGCGGACGCCCTGGAAGGCGAGATGTTCGGCGAGGTGGTCGACGGCGACGTGGTCGACGTGTCCGAGGCGATGATGGCGCTCACCCTCGACGTGGTCGGGAGGGCGCTCTTCGGAGCCGACCTCAGTGGCGACACCGCCCGGCGGGTCGGCCCGGCGATGAACGACGTACTCAGCCTCGGAACCCGGATGGTCCGACGCCTGCCGACTTACGCAATGTCGCTGCTTCCGGGCATGAACCTCGAACGCTCGATCGCCCTGAACCCCGAGGGCCGGCGCTTCCAGCGCGCCCTGGCCGAACTGCGGCTCGTGATCGACGAAGTGCTGACCGAACGGGATTCGAAGGTGGACGCGGGAGACGACCTGGTCGGCCTGATGCTGCGCGCCACCGACGAAGAAACCGGCGAACGCATGTCCCGCCAGCAGATCGGCGACGAACTGATGACTTTCATGCTGGCTGGCCACGAGACGACCTCAAACGCCCTTTCCTGGACCTGGCGCTGGCTTTCGATGAATCCCGGCGCCCGCGACCGCCTGCTCGAAGAGGTTGACACCAACATCGGTGACCGGGTGCCGACCATGGATGACATGGAACTGCTGCCCTGGACCCGCGCTGCGATCGAAGAAGCGATGAGGATCACCCCGCCGGTCTGGACGGTCGGCCGCAAGGCCCTCGCCGACGACGTGATCGGCGGCTTCGACGTGCCCGCCGGTTCCGGCGTGATGGTCCTGATCACGATGATCCACCGCGATCCGGCGATCTGGCCGAACCCGGAGGGTTACGACCCGAGCCGGTTCCTGCCGGAGAACGTCAAGTCACGGCCACGCCACGCTTACCTGCCATTCGGCGCCGGCCGTCGCATGTGCGTCGGCTCGACTTTTGCGATCGTCGAAGCGACGCTGCTCGCTGCGATGATCAGCCGCAAGCTCACCTTCGACGTCCCGCGGGGAGCGAAGATCGAACCGGAGGCGGCAATCACGATGCGGCCGAAGAACGGCCTGCCGATGACCGTCAGGCGCCGGAAGGTGGCCGGTACCGGTTCACCCGGCGCAACCCTGCCGACGCTGGCAACACCGGCACAGCCGGCCGAAGCCGGCTGCCCGGTACCTCACTGAATCAAGGAGACCCTAGGCTTCGATGCCGAGCTCATGTGCGAGCTCGGGGTCAAGCGGCTCGCCGACGGGATCCCTGTTCTTGACCGTGTGACCTTCGAGCGACACGTCGGGGAGGATCCGGTCGAGCCAGGCCGGCAGCCACCAGGCTTTGTCGCCGAGCAGGGTCACCACTGCCGGCGCAATCACCAGTCGCACGAACAGCACGTCGATCAGGATCGCCAGGCCGAGTCCGAGTCCGATCATTTTGGCGACCACGTCCGGCTGGGTGACGAAAGCCAGGAAGACCGACGACATGATCAGGCCCGCGAACAGCACGACCTTGCCGATCCGCGAGAGGCCGACGATCACGCTCTGGCGCGGGGCGTCACCGCCGTTGTAGGCCTCGTGGATCCGGGAGAGCAGGAAGACGTTGTAGTCCATGCTCAACCCGAAGAGGATGGCGAAAATCATGACCGGGATGAAGGAGAGGATCGGCACCCCGCTGTCGACCCCGATCAGACTCGCCCCGATCCCGTCCTGGAAGACGGCGACGATCACGCCATACGCGGCTCCCACCGAAAGCAGGTTGAAGACCGCCGAAACCAGCGGGATCCACAGCGAACGGAACGCCATCGTCAGCAACAGCACAGAGAGTCCGATCACCACGAGGATGAACACTGGAAGCCGATCGGAAACCTTGTCGGAGAAATCTTCAAACCCGGCGGTCTGCCCACCCACGTAGGCCTTTAGAGAGGTCCCCTCGGTGGCATCCGGGAGCACATTCATGCGGAGGTTCTCCAGCAGGTCACTGGTCGCCTTATCCTGGGGTGCCGTGGTCGGGGTCAGGTTGATCACCGCCGTGCTGGCTCCTTGCTCTACGGGGGGAAGGAATACCGACTCGACGCCGGGCGTCTTCTCGAGGTCGTCGGTAAGGGTCTGAAGCTGGGCCTTCGCATTGGAATCATTTGGGGGAATCTCGACCGCGAGGAAGAACGGACCGTTCTGCCCGGCGCCGAAGCCTTCGCTCACGAGGTCGTAGGCGATCCGCTGGGTTTTGCCTTCGGGCTGGTTGCCATCGTCGGGCTGCCCGAGGCGGAGGTGGGTCATCGGGAAAGCGAAGATGAGCAGAACGACTACGCCGAACGCGATCGAAAGCCACGGGCGGCTCGTGACCCAGGTGCCCCACTTGGTGAAACCCTCAGATGGCTTGACATGCTCGATCTTCTTCGGGCGGAGTCGCTTCTGAAAGGCGCCCATCATGGTCGGCAGCACGGTCAGGGCAGAGACGACGACGGCGGCCACGCCGATTGCGGCGCCGATACCCAGCTTGCCGATCAGGGGTATGCCGATTACGAGCAGCCCGGCGATCGCGACCACCACGATCATGCCCGCGGCGACGACGGCCGAGCCGGCGGTGGCTGCGGATTTGGCCGAGGCGTCGCGCACCGAGTCCCCGGCGGCAAGCTGTTCCCGGAATCTCCCCATCAAGAGGAGCGAATAATCGATGCCGGCGCCAAGGCCCAGCATCACCGCAATCGTGGCCGCGAATTCCGGCAGACCGAGTGGGGCGGCCAGCACGACAAGCAGGATCTGGCCGACCATCACGCCGATCAGGGCGCCGATGATAGTCGCGCCCATGGCGGCTCCGGAGCGGAAGAGGAAGGTCAGCAGGACGATCGCGATGGCGATGCCGATCAATTCGCCGACCGGAGCCTCCTGTTCGGAAGCGAGGTCGACGACGATGCCCCGCATCGAAACCATTACGCCGTCAGTCTCAGCCGTATCTGCTGCCGACTCCAGGTCCTCGCCCTGCTGTTTCGTGATGTCACCGAACTCGAGGTCGGGGGCGTAATAGACCTCGGAAGTCGCAATGCGGCCGTCGGGTGACAGGGCCGGCTGCCCGGGGTCGAACGGATCTGCCACCGACACGACGTCGGGCAGCTTCTCGATGTCGGCCAGGGATTCCTCGATTGCGGCCTTCCGGCCCGGCTCGGTCAGCTTGCCGGTCTCGGTGTTGAAGACGACCGTGGAACTGATCCCGGCGACATCCTGGCCCCCTGCCTCGAACAGGTCGGTCGCCTTCTGGCTCTCGGTGCCAGGAATGTCGAAGTTATCCGGCGGCGGATCCTGGGCGGTTCCGGCGAGGACGAAGAGGGCGATCAAAGCGACGACGCAGACGGCGAGGGCGCGTTTCCAGTGACCGGTTATCGAACGGGCGAGGCGAGCAAGTAAGTCAGACATTCAGCTCCTGGGACGAGGGGAAGGAAGAAAGTACGGCGGGGAAATTAGCACATTCGTTGCAGGTTCGCATTCAATGCGTAATTACCTACGCTGCATTAGTGCAGTAAATGCAGGTTTTGATAGATTGATGCAAATGGCCGGAGAATCAATAGCCCAATCGATAGGCCTCAGGGAGCGAAAGAAGGAGAAGACGCGAACGACGATCGTCGAGGTCGCGCTGCGCCTTTTTGCCGAGAACGGCTACCAGCAGACCACGATCGCCCAGATCGCCGAGGCCGCCGACGTGTCACCGCGAACGGTCTCCACCTATTTCCCGGCGAAGGAGGCGATCGTTTTCGACATCAGCTTCGCGTCGAAGGAGCGCCTGGCCGACCGCATCCGGGCGCGGCCGGACGACCAGGATACGATGGGTGCCTTGCGCGACTGGGTGCTCGACGAACGCAAGGTTTGGAATCAGAACGAACAGCAGCTGACCTGCCAGCGCCAGGTGATTGACGGCGACAACGGTCTGATCGCTTACGAAAGGGCGCAGCTTCGCGAATTCGAAGTGCTGATGGCCGAAGGGCTGGCGGTTGATCTCGGCATGGAACCCGGAGACCTCGAACCCCGGATGGCCGCCGCGGCTGCGGTGGCGGTGGCGGTGTTCGACCTGCTCGGCGATGAGCGCGACTCGACCAAGGCCGAGATACCCTCGCGTGCCGATCAGCTGCGCATTCTCGATCAGGCGCTCACGTTTGTCACTGGTGGGGTGTCGGCGATGCGTGAGGCCCGGAACACGGCCGCGTCTTAAAGGCGAAGGCCCCGGCTTTTGCCAGGGCCTTCGCGGGGGAGGGGTACATAAGGATCGGGTCCTGACGTCTGTTTCCACGCTTCGCGCGGAGGACAGGCGGCGAGACCCTGAGGATCGGGTCCTGACGTCTGTCTCCACGCTTCGCGCGGAAGACAGGCGGCGAGACCCTTGCGGCAGGTTTAGTACTTGCCGGGGTGGCGGACCTTGAATCGGCCTG